>URBP01000041.1 GCA_900546105.1 uncultured Collinsella sp. | reverse complement strand
ACTGCGCGGGTTTTGCTTCTGCTTGGGACTGTTGGGCAGACGATTCGACCGCCCCTGAGGACGCATTGTTTTCTTCGATCATGGGCTTCTCCATTAAGCAGCGAGAATGAAGGAGATGAGTTTGGAGAGCCCGAGATCCACAACGCCGAGGAAGATCGCCATGACAACGACGAAGGCCAACACCACCAGACTGGTCGTACGGGTTTCCTTGACCGTGGGCCAGGTCACCTTGCGAAGCTCAGTCTTGGACAGCTCAAGATAGTTCCTGAACGCTTTCGCCTTGGCAACGATGCCTTCGGATTTTTCTTCTTGTGCTGTCGTCGGTTTCTTGGTCATGATACGTTCCTGCAGAAATGAAAATGGCAGGGCAGGAGGGATTCGAACCCCCAACAGCCGGCACCAAAAACCGGAGTTCTACCGTTGAACTACGTCCCAATGTGTGGTGTTGCCCAAAAGCAACTCGTCTAGTTTACCTAATCTGCGAGGGCATCGCAAACGCCATCGAGTAGGCGTACGGCGAGGGTCTGCGCGTCGCTGGCCGTAAAGGTGCCGTTGTAACGCGTCATGCCGGTGAGCTCGATGCGAATTCGTGCCGGCTTTTGCTGTGCGGCGACATTGGCGGTACGGATGCGCTGGGCCAGGTTGTGGCACTCGGCGAGGGCGATCGTGGCGCGCGGGGCGGCGTCTGCAGGCAACTCGTCGCTTGCGATCTCGAGCACCAGGTCGACATCGGTCGGAACCTCGGAATCGCAAAGCATCATGCCGCTGCTGTCGGTCGTCGCCGTGGCGATGTTCCACATGCGCGATGCTACGCTGCGCGCGATAGGGTCCTCGCCGATGACGGCAATCTGGAAACGCTCGAGCACGTTGGCGGCGCGCGCAAAACCGATGCGAGACTCGGCTTCGGTGACCGAGGGCTTGCCCTCCCACACATGGTGCAGGCGGTTGATGTAGGCGTAGGTGTCCTGGAAGGCCATGCCGTCGGCAAACAGGCCGACATTTTCCTGGAACTGCTGCAGGGCGGCCTCGGTATGCGGACCAAAGTAGCCGTCGTCTTCGCCACAGGCAAAGCCCAAAACGTTGAGAGCGCGCTGCAGGGCCTTGACGTCGGCGCCGTGAAAATTGGGCATGCGAAGGTAGAGCGTGCGGTCGCCCAACTTGTATGAAGCGTCTACAAGGGCGCTCCAGCAGGGGATATCGACAGCATAACCGGCCGCAAGGCCGCTATCGAGCCTAAACGTGCCAACGGCCTGCTCGGTGGTGGTGCCAAAGCGCTTGTCGGCGACCTCGTCGGCATCGATGGTGTAACCGAGCTGCAGAAGGCGGGACTGAACATCCTCGACGGCTGCTCCCTGCATGCCCGTGGTAATAGGTTCCATGAACGAACCCCTTTCGGCGTACGATTCGTACTATTTTGAGCGCGTGTCGGATAGGCAACGCGAGACAATGCATAAACATGCACTCAACAGTGTAGCAACTTGTACCCAAACGCGCTGCCCACAGGTTTTGTGACCCCCGCTAGTTGAGGCGCTCCACAAAGAAATCTGCCATGGAGAGGAACAGTTCGCGTGCGTGCGGGTCAAGCTCAACGTTCTCGATGGCAGCCTTGGCTTTTGCGGTCAGGTCCAGCGCGTAGGCGTGAGCATATTCGATGGAGCCGGTCTGCTGGAAGATCTCCACGGCGCGCGCGAGCTGCGCGGGGTCCTCGGTGCCCGAGGAAAGGATTGCCTCGACCTCGTCGTGATGGCGCTCATCAGACAGGGCGTGCACGGCAACGAGCGTGCGTTTGCCCTCGGTGATGTCGGTGCGGAAGTCCTTGTTGGCGGCCTCTTTGGTGCCGACCAAGTTGAGCAGGTCGTCCTGAATCTGAAAGGCAAGGCCGGTGTGCAGGCCAAAGGCGCGTAGCGCCTCGACCTGCTCTTCGCTGCCGCCGCCGATAATGGCTCCGGCGGCAAGCGGCGTGGCTCCGCTGTAATACGCGGTCTTGTGCGTCGCCATGTCCAGGTAGTCATCAACCGAGATATCAAAGCGCTCGTCACGGACCCAACCCAGGTCAAGCGCTTGACCCTCGATGGTGCGGACGATCATCTCGGTAAGCTCGTGGAGCACACGCAGCTTCACGTCGGACTCGAGCGTGGGATCGTCGAGAACCGTCTTGGTGACCATGGTGAGCGCCAGGTCGCCACAATTGATGGCGAGCCCCGTGCCCTCGGTAAGGTGCATGCAGGGCTTGCCTCGACGAAGCTGTCCGTTGTCGGCGATGTCGTCGTGGATGAGCGCACCCGACTGGAAATGCTCGATAGCTGCCGCGGCGCTGCGGGCGCTCTCAAAGCTACCGCCCACTGCGGTTGCGGCGAGCATGCAGATAAGCGGGCGGTGGCGCTTGCCGGCGTTGGCCGTAAAAGCCGAGAGCGGCGCGTACAGGTAGCGTTCGATATCGGCAGAGGTCGCCTGTCCGTCAAAGAACGTGGCCAGATAGTCATTAATCTGGTCAAAGTGCTGGGCTAAAAAGCAGGTAAACGGACTGGACACGGGTTCTCGCATTCTTTCTTAGGTTGCATCGATGTAGTGTGCAGGCAACATATTGCCACATTGTGCCTGCCTGCGTGGCAGGTTTGGGGATTTAAGGCAACGGCGCATGTCGGACGAGTTTCGTAGTTAGACCAGTCCAAAGTGCTCGAGCGCCTTGACGACGCCATCTTTGTCGACCGAGTCGGTGATGTAGTCCGCGCGCTTTTTGAGATAGTCCGGCGCGTTGCCCATGGCGATACCGACATCGACGGCGTTCATCAGCGAGACGTCATTGCTGGCGTCGCCGATGCCGTATACGGTTCCATGGTGGGGATCGAGGGCGTCGAGTACAGATTGGATGCCCCCGCGCTTCGTGCATTCGCGGGGCGAGATTTCGGTTACCTCGAGTTCGAGCTCGTTAAAGCACAACAGCGGCTCAAGTGCCTTATCTTGAGCGATGTGGTTGGCGAGCGATGTAGACATCAAGATCTTGTAGGCACTGTAATGTTGCAGCTGCGTGACTGCGTCGCCCAGGGTGCGCGCGTATCCGGGGGCATCGGGGGCATCGGCACTCATGCGCACGACGCCGTTGAGGCCCTCAAAGCGGATGACTTCGCCCGACTGCTCAAGATAGGGGGCAAGACGCAGCAGCATACTGGGCGTCATCGACAGATCGCGAATTGCGTGTCCGTTGATCTCAGCGTAACCGCCCGCAAGACAGACGATGCCGGTCCAGGGCAGCTCAAGAAGTTTGGGGTGGATGCAACTGAGGGTGCGCCCTGTGCAGATAAAGGCCATGTTGCCGTTTGCAACGAAATCGCGGATTGCCTGCGAAACCGCCTCGTTGGGATAGGGGGAGAGGTCCCGCTCGTCTTCGGGAAGGTCTTGGGCGAGCCTGGGGTCTTGCCAGGCGAGCGTTCCGTCGATATCGAAGAAGCAAATATCGCCGCGCTTATGGGCTGCGCTGGCGGCAGGGGAGGCCGAGGTGGTGGGCACAAATTCCGGCTCGAGGCCCATGATCTGGTCAAAATGCTCTTTAACGCGGGGAACGGAGATGCCGATAATCACCTGGGCGGTCTTGCCCGTAATGATGAGGCCCTTGGCGCCCACCGCGACAAACGACGCGTTATCTGCAACGATGGAAGGGTCTGCGACCTCGACGCGCAGGCGCGTGGCGCAGTTGGTTGCGCCCACGATATTGCCAACGCCACCTAAAAGTTGAATTACCCGCTCAGCGAGGACGTGATCTTGATCGGATCGACTATTGACCTCGTCATTGGGAGATTGCTCTTTGGCAAAGTCGCTTCCCGTTAAACAATCGATTGCCGTGCGATTGGCGACATGATCCTCGCGGCCCGGTGTCTTAAGGTCATAGACCAAGATGAGCGCTCGAAAACTAACAAAAAAGATGAGGCTAAAGGCAAGGCCGATACCGAGCGCCAAAAGATAGGCACCGGTATGCGTCCGCATGAGCGGGATAAAGTTGAAGGCTGCCATCTCCATGAGGCCGCCCGAGAAGATGCCGACGATGCCAAAGAGATTCATGGTTGTGGCAAGGCAAGACGATAAGACGGCGTAGAGCAAAAAGAGCCCGGGGTGGGTGAACATAAAGAGAAACTCGAGTGGCTCGGTAACGCCGCAAACTACCGAGGCGATGATGGCGGGAACAAGGATGACCCTGAGGCCGGCGCGGCGCTCGGGTTTTGCGGTGGAGTAGAACGCAGCTGCGATGGCAGGAAGGCCAAAGAGCTTGACCCAGCCGGTGGCGGTAAAACCGGCCCACGGCGCAAGCTCATTAAGGGGGCGCGTGCTATGGGAGAGGATGGGGAGCAAGCTGCTCCACGTGGCGTAGATGCCGTCGTTAATGACCAGGTTGTCGTAGTAGATCGGCATGTAGAGCAGGTGGTGCAGCCCCATGGGCTCGAGTGCTCGCTCCAAAAACACAAAGATGCCCACGCCGAAGGGGCCGACGCTCGTAAGTGCATGGCGCAGCGTTTCGGTCATTGCGTATACGGAGGGCACGATGGTGGCCGAGATGGCGGCAAGGGCGAACACGGCAAAAAAGCTGATGAGGTAGACAAGCGAAGAGCCCGAGAAGGTGCCGAGCCAATCGGGAACCTTGGCATCGTAGAAGCGGTCATGGATGGCGACGACGGTTGCCGATACCGCCAGCGGGCCGATAATGCCGGTGTCGAGCGTCTTGATGCCGTCGATGACGGTGATGCCGCTAGCGGGGGTCAAAGACGCCGGATACTTAAGTCCAAGGTTGTCTCCGCTCAGCTTAATGATCTCGCTCAAAAAGAAGCAATATGCAAAATAGGCCACGAGCGCCTCGAGGCAACAACGTGCCGGTTGCTTTTGGGCGAGGCCGATGGGCAGCGCTACGGCAAAAAGGAGCGGAAGTCGTTTAAAGACCGTCCACGAGCCGCGCTGGATGATAGTCCAAAAAACGTACCAAGGGGTTCCGTATACGGCGAGGTCGCCGACAATATCCGCAGACGTTGCGAGGGCGGAGACGCCGACCATAAGGCCCGATATGGAAAACAACATGGCGGGCGCGAACATTGCCCCGCCAAAGCGTTGGATTTTTTGCAGCATGTTTTGTCCTTTCAGACAGCCGCACGCTTGCGTGGGTAAAACGTTTAAACAATTTCTCATTGTAGAGGACTGGCGAAGCGGCTTCGCCGACGGTTTTTACATGAGCGGGGTCTGAACGCGGGGGCGACCGTCAACGGTTAAATATTGGCGCTTTACCGATAGGCGGTTTAAACAACCCCAAGAAATGCTATCGTGCCTAGCCATACATATTCATTAGAGGTGAAACAATGCCAAAAGCGATTTATGAAGGAATCTACCGCGAGATTCGTTCGCGCATTATCAACGGAACCTATGCGTTCCAGGAGATGCTGCCGACCGAGGCCGAGCTGACCGCGGAATTCGGATGCACCCGAAATACCGTCCGTCGAGCACTTGCCATGCTGGCCGACGAGATGTACGTACAGCCCATTCACGGCAAGGGCGTGCGCGTCATTTGGCTTAAAGGCGAAACCGATATGCTGGGCGCGCTCGAGGAAGTCGAGTCGTTTGGCGAGTTTGCAAAGCGCAACAATGCCGTTGCATCGACGGACGTTAAGTCTTTTGAACATCTGGTCTGCACCGAGCAACTCTCTCGTCGCCTGGGCTTTAAGGTGGGCGAGAAGTTGATTCGCGTGGTGCGCGTCCGTAGCCTTAACGGTAATGCTCGCCAGGTGGACCACGGCTATTTTCTGGAGTCGATCGCCAAAGGCCTGACGCCCGAGATCGCCGCAAGGTCAATTTACGACTATCTGGAGCACAAGCGCGGCGTCAAAGTGATGGCGAGCCGTCGTACGGTGAGTGTCGAGCTCGCCAACGATGAGGACTGCAGCTACTTGGACCTTGGTAAGTACAACTGCGTCGCCGTCATGGAGAGCCAATCGTACACCTCGGACGGCATCTTGTTCGAGGTCACGCATGCCCGCACGCATCCTGAGATCTTCCACTACCGCGTCAACTCCAAGCGATAGCCGGCTAGCTCGCAGCCTGACGAGACTCAAGCCCTCAAAGAGAAAGCGCCCGGTCAAACCGACGATGCATCGGCTTGACCGGGCGTTTTCTCTGCATTCGATAACAATTAATTGTTTATACAAAACTTGTCAAGTATCAAGTTGAAATTACCGTTCACCGAAGTTTTTCTACCGCTCTAGTAATACTTGTTCAAACAACTAGCCAAATAGCGTATCGTACTAATCAGCAAAAGGGGCAAAGTCCCCGAGCCAATCTCCGAAGGCGGCGGCAAAGGGTGCCGCCACGGTGTGAAAGGGTGGATTGTAATGAAGAACGAAATGAGCAGAAGGCAGTTCCTGGGCTTTGCTGGTTCCGCGGCTGCGGTTCTTGGTCTGGGTCTCGTGGGCTGCGGCGGTTCTGCCGGCTCCGGCTCCTCTGCTTCTGGTGACGCTGCCGAGGTCTACTTCCTCCAATTCAAGCCCGAGGTCGACAAGGAGTGGAAGGAGATCGCCAAGGCCTATAAGAAGGAGAAGGGCGTCGAGGTCAAGATCGTGACCGCCGCCTCCAACACCTACGAGGAGAAGCTCAAGTCCGAGATGTCCAAGAGCTCCGCTCCGACCTTGTTCCAGGTCAACGGCCCCACCGGCCTTAAGAACTGGAAGGATTACTGCGCCGACCTGTCCGATACCAAGCTCCGCGGTGAGCTCATTGACGACTCCCTGGCTCTGCAGTCCGACGGTAAGGATCTGGGTATCGACTGGGTCCAGGAGAGCTACGGCATCATCTGCAACAAGCAGCTGCTCGAGAAGGCTGGCTACAAGGCCGAGGACATCAACTCCTTCGACAAGCTGAAGGCTTGTGCCGACGACATCCAGGCCCGCAAGGCCGAGCTCGGCGTTGACGGTGCCTTCACTTCTGCCGGCATGGACGACTCCTCCAGCTGGCGCTACACCACCCACCTCGCCAACCTCCCGCTCTACTACGAGTTCGAAAAGGAGCACAACCAGGAGGACGACGAGATCAAGGGCGAGTATCTCGATAACTTTAAGCAGATCTTTGACCTGTATATCACCGACTCCACCTGCGATCCTTCGCAGCTTGCCTCCAAGACCGGTGACGACGCTACCAACGAGTTCGCAACCGGTAAGGCCGTTTTCTACCAGAACGGCTCTTGGGCCTACGCCGACCTCACCAAGGCCGGTATGACCGACGACCAGCTCGGCATGCTGCCGATCTACATCGGCGTCGAAGGCGAGGAGAACCAGGGCCTGTGCTCCGGCGGCGAGAACTACTGGTGCGTGAGCTCCCAGGCTTCCGAGGATGCCCAGAAGGCCACCGAGGACTTCATGTACTGGTGCGTCACCTCTGACACCGCTACCAGCATCATCGCCGACAAGATGGGTCTGACCGCTCCGTTCAAGAGCGCCAAGGAGACCACCAACGTCTTCTCGCAGCAGGCCGTTGCCATGGCCAAGGACGGCAAGAAGACCGTCGCTTGGGACTTCGTCTACATCCCCTCTGAGGAGTGGAAGAAGAACCTCAAGCAGGCTCTCATCGCTTATGCTGCCGACAACACCAAGTGGGACGGCGTCAAGAACGCCTTCGTCGATGGTTGGAAGACCGAGAAGGCTGCTTCCGAGTAAGTAGTTGCTGCCCAAGCTATCTGATTAGCGACAGGGGGCGGGCAGACGTTGGTTTGCCCGCCCCCTGCATATTGAAAGGACCCTTCTATGGGCAAAGCACTCAAGCGCTGGTGGCCGCTCTTTATGCTGCCCACGTGCCTGGCGTTTATGATCGGGTTCGTGATCCCCTTTATCCAGGGTTTCTATCTCTCGTTCTGCCAGTTTATTACCATCAATAACGCGCACTTCGTCGGTATCGAGAATTATATGCGCGCATTGACGGACCCGCAGTTCTCCACGTCGTTCTTCTTTACCGTGGCGTTTGCCTTCCTGTCGACGGTGCTCATCAACGTGATCGCTCTCGCCATCGCGCAGGCGCTCACCCGCAAGGCGCTCAAGGGCACCAACATCTTCCGCACGATCTTCTTTATGCCTAACCTGATCGGCGGCATCGTGCTGGGCTACATTTGGCAGATTCTGATCAACTGCCTGCTCTCCAACGTGGGCGCTCAGCTCATCGCCCTTAACTCCGCTGCTGGCTTCTGGGGCCTTATCATCCTGACCCTGTGGCAGCAGGTCGGCTACATGATGATCATCTACATCGCCGGTCTGCAGTCCATTCCGTCCGACTACATCGAGGCCGCCAAGGTCGACGGTGCTACGGCATGGCAGACGTTTTGGAAGGTTAAGATTCCTAATCTGATGCCGACGATTACCATCTGCCTGTTCCTGTCCATCACCAACGGCTTTAAGCTGTTCGACCAGAACCTCGCCCTTACCGGTGGCGCCCCTGCGCACTCCACCGAGATGCTCGCCCTGAACATCTACAACACGTTCTATTCGCGTGCCGGCATCGCGTGGCAGGGCATTGGCCAGGCCAAGGCAGTCATCTTCTGCATCCTGGTCGTCGCCATCTCCATGATCCAGCTTAAGGCCACGAGGTCCAAGGAGGTGCAGCAGTAATGAAACGCGATAAGGTTATCAACCGTGCGCTCTCGATTTTCTTTACGATCCTGTCGCTCGCGTGGATCTACCCCGTGTTCATGATTGCACTCAATTCCTTTAAGAAGGGGACTGCAATCAGCACCACCACGGCGTTCGATCTGCTCACGCCCGAGACGTTCAACGGTCTCGCAAACTACGTACACGCTCTTAACGAGCAGGGCTTTGCCTCGGCGTTTATGTACTCGCTCATCATCACGGTCACGTCGGTCGTTCTGATTTTGGTGTGCTGCTCCATGTGCGCTTGGTACGTAGTGCGCGTCAACAGCAAGATCTCGAACTTTTTCTATTACCTGTTCGTCTTCTCGATGGTCGTGCCCTTCCAGATGCTCATGTTCACGCTGTCCAATTTGGCGGACCGCATCGGCTTCAACACGCCGTTCAACATCTGCTTCATCTATCTGGGCTTTGGCGCGGGCCTCGCGGTCTTTATGTTCGCCGGCTTTGTAAAGAACATCCCCCTCGAGATCGAGGAAGCGGCCATGATCGATGGCTGCAACCCGGTCCAGGTGTTCTTTAAGATCGTCCTTCCCATCATGAAGCCCACCTATCTTTCGGTCGGCATTCTCGAGACCATGTGGGTCTGGAACGACTATCTGCTGCCCTACCTTACGCTCGACTCCACCAAGTACAAGACCATTCCTATTTTGATCCAGTACTTCCGCGGTGGCTACGGCCACGTCGAGCTCGGCCCCATGATGGCCTGCATCATGATGGTCGTTGTCCCCATCGTCATCATGTACATCTTCTGCCAGAAGTACATCATCGACGGTGTGGTGGCAGGTGCTGTCAAGGGCTGATGCCGTAACTGTTTTGCAAGTTTCTGCGGCGCCCCTCAGCGCGGCGCCGCGTATCGAAAGGTAGAGACATGGCCGAGATCGTTCTCAAACATGTTCAGAAGGTGTATCCCAACAACGAGTCAAAAAAGAAGGGCTTCTTTGGCAAAAAGAAGAAGACCGAGGAGAAGAAGCACAACCTCAAGGTTACCGAGGACGGTGTGCTCGCTGTAGAGGACTTCAACCTCACCGTTCACGACCAGGAGTTCATCGTCCTCGTTGGCCCGTCTGGCTGCGGTAAGTCCACGACGATGCGCATGATCGCCGGCCTGGAGGACATCACCTCGGGCGACGTGCTCATCGACGGCAAGCGCGTCAACGACGTGGCACCCAAGGACCGCGACATTGCCATGGTGTTCCAGAGCTATGCTCTGTACCCCAATATGACGGTGTACGAGAACATGGCGTTTACGCTTGAGCTCAAGAAGGTCCCCAAAGACGAAATCGACCGTAAGGTTCGCTCTGCGGCCGAGATTCTGGGCATTACCCAGTACCTCGACCGTAAGCCCAAGGCGCTTTCGGGCGGCCAGCGCCAGCGTGTCGCTATCGGCCGCGCCATCGTGCGTGATCCCAAGGTCTTCCTGATGGACGAGCCGCTGTCCAACCTGGACGCCAAGCTGCGTAACCAGATGCGTGCCGAGCTCATCAAGCTGCGCCACGAGATCAAGGGCACGTTCATCTACGTTACCCACGACCAGACCGAGGCCATGACCCTTGGCGACCGCATCGTGGTCATGAAGGACGGCGTCGTCCAGCAGATCGCCACGCCGCAGGAGGTCTTCAACCATCCCGCGAACATCTTCGTCGCCGGCTTCATCGGCGTGCCGCAGATGAACTTCTTCGATGCCCAGCTGGTGCGCTCGGGCAATGGCTTTACCGTCAAGACCGAGGATATGAACGTGGCGCTCGCCCCCGAGACTTGCGCTCAGCTTGCCCTCAACTGGGACGGCGGCGACGTGAAGGAGATTACGGCCGGCGTGCGTCCCGAGCAGATCCTGCTTGCCGATAAGGGCGAGGAGGGTGCGCTTCAGGGTACCGTCGAGGTGACCGAGCTCATGGGCTCGACCGAGCATGTCCACGTGACCGCTCCCGACGGCCAGTTTGTCCTGATTATCCCCGTCGTCGACCTCGAGGCCAAGGGTGCGCTCAAGGCGGGCGACACCATCTGGTTCAAGTTCGAGAAGAACGCGACCCACCTCTTCGATAAGGTCTCTGGCAAGAACCTTATCTAGGCCCGGTGCATCCAGGCCCTTCCTTTGGGCGACTGCGGTATTGCCATCCTTTTGCCGCGGTCACATATAAGGCTCCCCTCCCGTCCACTGGGCGAGAGGGGAGCCTTTCTTTGTGCTGGGGTTTCTGACCGGTCGCTTGTCTCGATCTGTAACAGGTAGGGCCGATTTCGGACGCTAGGTGTTATAGATAGAGACGGTTCCGCTGAGCTAACCATTTCATCTAAATCTGTAACACCAAAGGCGAATTTCAGCTGCTAGATGTTACAGATTGAGATAAACCCAAGGGGAGGGGCCGGTATGTCTCAATCTGTAACAGCTGGGATCGTTTTGGTTGAGTAGTTGTTATGGATCGAGATTGTTTGGTCGAGTCGGGTCACAGGGTAACGTGCGGGCACAAAAAGCGGAGCCGCGCTGCCGCGACTCCGCTTTCAAGAGGATGGGTAAAGGAAACGAAATTAGCTCAGGTGCCAAATCTCGTCGTTGTACTGGGAGATCGTGCGGTCAGACGAGAAGGTGCCGGCGTTGGCTATGTTGATCAGCGCCTTGCGCACCCAAGCGTCCTGGTCCTCGTAGTCTGCCAGCACGCGCTCCTTGGTCTGGATGTACTCCTCAATGTCGAGCAGGGCCATAAACCAGTCCTTGCCCTTAATGTCGTCGTGCAGGCGCTGCAGGCGCTCGGCATTGCCGGTCGCCATAAAGGCCGGGTTGGTGATGAAGTCCACCAGCAGTTTAATGCCGGGCTTGCGGTAGAGCACACCGGCGTCATAGGTGCCGTCGGCATAGAGCTGCTCGACCTGTTTGGACGAGGCACCAAAGGTATAGATGTTCTCGTCGCCCACGAGCTCGGCAATCTCCACGTTGGCGCCGTCGAGCGTGCACAGGGTTAGGGCGCCGTTGAGCATGAACTTCATGTTGGAGGTACCGCTCGCCTCCTTGGAGGCCAGGCTGATTTGCTCGGAGATGTCAGCGGCGGGAATCACGCGCTCGGCGGCGGTGACGTTGTAGTTCTCGATCATGACAACCTGCAGGTAGGGAGCCACGTCGGGGTCGTTTGCAATCCACTGCGACAGCGTCAGGATCAGATGGATGATGTCCTGCGCGATAGTGTAGGCAGGCGCCGCCTTGCCGCCAAAGATAATGGTGACGGGGTGCTTAGGTCTGTTGCCGTTCTTGATATCGAGGTACTTCCAGATGATGTAGAGCGCGAGCATCTGCTGGCGCTTGTACTCGTGGATGCGCTTGACCTGGACGTCGATGATGGCGTTGGAGGGAATGGTCACGCCCTGCTCGAGCGCCATGAACTGGCGCATGATGGCCTTGGCCTCGACCTTGGTGGCGGCCAGGCGCTCAAGAACGTCCTTGTCGTCAGCGAACTTGGCGAGTTTGCTCAGATCGCCGGTGCTGCGCCAATCGGTGCCGATTACATCGTCGAGCAGGTTGGCGAGCGCGGGGTTGGCCCCATGGATCCAGCGGCGGAAGGTGATGCCGTTGGTCTTGTTGGAGAACTTCTCGGGATAGATCTCGTAGAACGGATGAAGCTCGGTGTCCTCAAGTATCTTGGTGTGAAGTGCGGCGACGCCGTTGATGGAGAAGCCAAAGTGGATGTCCATGTGGGCCATGTGGACGGTGTCGTGCTCGTCGATGATGGCGACGCGCGGGTCGTCGTGCTCGGCCTTCGCGATCTCATCGAGCTTGACGATAATGTCGGCGATGGCAGGGGAGACCTTCTGCAGGCTGACGAGCGGCCACTTCTCGAGCGCCTCGGCAAGAATCGTGTGGTTAGTGTAGGCGACCATGGAGCGTACGATGGTCACGGCCTCGTCAAACTCGATGCCATGCTCGGTGGTGAGCAAGCGAATGAGCTCGGGGATGACCATGGTGGGGTGCGTGTCGTTAATTTGGACCACGGCGTAGTCGGCCAGATCGTGCAGGTTGCTGCCGCGCTCGATGGCCTCGTCGATCAGGAGCTGGGCGGCGTTGCTCACCATGAAGTATTCCTGGTAGATGCGAAGCAGGCGGCCCTGCTCGTCGGAATCGTCGGGGTAGAGGAACAAGGTGAGGTTCTTGGCGATCTCTGTCTTGTCGAAGTCGATGGAGCTGCCGGGGACCAGGCCGTCGTCGACGCTCGCCAGGTCGAACAGGCGCAGACGGTTCTTGGTGGGCTGGCCGTAACCGGGCACGTCGATGTTGACGAGCTTGGAGGTAACGGCAAAATCGCCGAACTCGACGGTGTAGGAGCGGTCGTCGTCGACTAGGATGTCCTGCTCACCGAGCCACTCGTCGGGGACGGCCTTCTGCTGGTTGTCGACAAAGCGCTGACGAAACAGGCCGTAGTGATAGTTGAGGCCCACGCCATCGCCGGTCAAGCCCAGCGTGGCGATGGAATCCAGGAAGCATGCGGCCAGGCGGCCCAGGCCGCCGTTGCCGAGCGACGGCTCGACCTCGAACTCTTCGATCTTGTTGAGGTCGTGGCCTGCGGCGGTGAGCTGGTCCTTAACCTCGTCGTAGATGCCGAGGTCGATCATGTTGTTGATGAGCAGCTTGCCGATCAAAAATTCGGCGGAAATGTAATAGAGCTTTTTCTTGCCGTTGTTGAGCGGGCAGGCGGCGGAGCGCTCCTGCACGAGTTTGACCAGCAGCTTGTAAATGCGACGGTCGTCGAGCTGCTCGAGCGAGGTGCCAAAAGACTGCTCGGCGAGTTCCATGAGGTTAATTTGGGGCATGTTTCCTCCTGTAATGGGTTGATTACATGTCTGCAATTCATAAGAATCCCGCGCGAGGGGATTGGGGTGGCCTCGCGCGGGTAAGCAAGCGCGTCCGCACGGTGGGGAGGGGTCGGGCGCGGTAGCTCCTATTGAGGAAGCTCGATTTCGGCTTCCGACGGGATGCGGAAGTAGGTCTCGGTCCAGTCGGTGAGTTTGTGCTCGAGCTCGCGGGTGATGGCGCCGTCGAGCATGCGCCAGGTCCAGTTGCCGCCCAGCGTGGCAGGGGTGTTGATGCGCGCCTCGTTGCCCAAGTTGAGCAGGTCCTGCATGGTGTAGATGCACGTGTCGCTCACGCTGGCTGCGATGGTTCGGTTGAGCGCGTCGGTGATGGGTTCGCCGGCCTGCTGATGGGTGTACAGGGCTGCCTGCTCGCGCTGACGCGGGGTGGCCGTTCCTTCAAACCAGCCGCGTGCCGTCTCGTTGTCATGGGTGCCCACGTAGGCGACGGTGTTGGCAATGTAGTTGTGCGGCAGGTAGTACGAGTTGGTGCCCTCAAAGGCAAACTGCAGGATCTTCATGCCGGGGAAGCCCGAGTTGTCGCGCATATCGATGACGCCGGGGGTGAGGAAGCCCAGGTCCTCGGCGATGATGGGCAGCGTGCCGAGCTTTTCCTCGAGTGTCTTGAAGAGCTTGAGGCCGGGACCCTGCGTCCACGAACCGTAGGACGAATCGGGCGAGGAGAACGGCACCTCCCAATAGGCCTCGAAGCCGCGGAAGTGATCCAGGCGGATGACGTCGTACATGTCGAGGGCGGCGCGAATGCGGCCCTCCCACCAGGAGAAGCCGTCGGACTCCATGGCGTCCCAGTCGTAGATGGGGTTGCCCCAGTACTGGCCGGTGGCCGAGAACTGGTCGGGCGGCGTGCCGGCGACGCTCACGGGATTGCCGGCGGTGTCGATCTTAAAGAGCTCAGGCGTCGCCCACATCTCGACGGAGTCACGCGAGACATAGATGGGCAGGTCGCCGATGATGAGAATGTCGCGCTCGTTGGCATAGGCCTTGAGGCGGCTCCACTGGCGATCGAAGAAGTACTGCGTCATCTGGTGGTAGAGCATACGCGCCGGATGGTCGGCGCAGACCTTGGCGGAAGCCTCGCCGCGGGTGCGGAGCTCCGCGGGCCACTCCCAAAACGCCTTGAGACCGCACTCCTCTTTGACGGTCATGAACTCACAGTAGGGGATGAGCCAGTCCTCGTTGGCCTGGATAAAGTCATCGAAATCGGCCGGCTTGTCGGCAGCAAAGCGCTCGGCGGCGCGGTCGAGAATCTGACGGCGGCCACCAAAGATGGCACCGTAGTCGACATTGCTGGGGTCGGATCCCAGATACACGCCATCGATATCGCGCTGCTCCAGATACCCTGCCTCGATAAGCTCGGCAAAGTCGATAAAGTTGGAGTTGCCTGCGCGGGCCGAGAACGACTGATAGGGCGAATCGCCATAGCTGGTCGTCGTAAGGGGCAGAATCTGCCAGTAATGTTGTTTGCACGAGGCGAGAAAATCGACGAAGTCGTAGGCATTCCAGCCAAAGCCGCCGATTCCGTATGGTCCGGGCAGAGATGAGACGGGCATGAGGACGCCGCTTGCACGCTCCATGAATGCGCTCACCAACCTTCTTGTTGTGGGGTCGGCCTGCCGATGGGTGTGCAGTCCGCCTCCGATGTTCTGATTCGATACGCCTATTGTAAAACATGTTGTTTAAACATGTACAGGCAAGATAAAAAAGTTGGTCGATTTTCGGCGAATGGTTACATGCCATGAAAAAGCCCCGACCTCACAACGTGAGATCGGGGCAAGAGCGGTATGTAGGTTTTTGCTACTCGGCGTCGGCGAAGCCGTTGGGGTTGTGGCTCTGCCAGTTCCAGCTATCGCGGCACATGTCCGCGATGTCGTACTGGGCCTTCCAGCCCATCATGCGCTCGGCCTTGGAGGCATCGCACCAGTTGGCAGCGATGTCGCCGGCGCGGCGCTCGCGGATCACGTAGGGCAGCTCCTTGCCACAAGCCTTGGAGAAGGCGGCGACGACCTCGAGTACCGAGGTGCCGGTGCCGGTGCCCAGGTTAAAGATCTCGACGCCGGTTTTGCCGTTCATCCAGTTAAGGGCGGCAACGTGACCAGAGGCCAGATCGCACACGTGGATGTAGTCGCGCACGCCGGTGCCGTCGGGGGTGGGGTAGTCGTTGCCATAGACCTGAACGGCCTCGAGCTTGCCCACGGCGACCTGGGCGACATAGGGCACCAGGTTGTTGGGGATGCCGTTGGGGTCCTCGCCGATCAGGCCCGACGGATGAGCGCCGATGGGGTTGAAGTAACGGAGCAGCACGACGTCCCACTCGGGGTCGGCGGTGTGGACGTCCATAAGGATCTGCTCGATCATCCACTTGGTCCAGCCATAGGGGTTGGTTGCGGGCTTCTTGGGGTCTTCCTCGGTGACGGGCGGGTTGTCCGGGTCGCCGTAGACGGTCGAGGAGCTCGAGAAGATGATGGACTTGCAGCCATGGTTGCGCATGACGTCGATGAGCACCAGGGTGTTCTCGATGTTGTTGTGGTAGTACTCGACGGGCTTGCTCACCGACTCGCCGACGGCCTTAAAGCCGGCAAAGTGGATGACACGGTCGATCTGATGGGTATCGAAGATCTTGTTCATCGCATCGCGGTCGAGCACGTTGGCCTTGTAGAAGGTGAGGTTCTTGGCGGCTTCGTCGCCCACGATGGTCTTGACGCGGTCGACGGCGACGGCGCTGGAGTTGGAGAGATCATCGACGATGACGACCTGGTAGCCACCCTCGAGCAGCTGAACGACGGTGTGCGAGCCGATAAAGCCGGCGCCACCGGTAACGAGGACGCAGGTGTCTATGGGGTCGAGTGCTTTGGACATGTAGTCTCCTATCGAATCAGGAACACTTCTAGAGGGGAGTATAGCGCAGGCGGGGACGCCCAAATGGTGCACTGTAGGAAAAGCAGAGGATTATGTTAACGTACTCATATAAGAGCTTGCTCAATTGTTGCCTCAAATTTGACAATTGCTTACGAGCCGCCGACCTTGTAGTTTCCTGCCGTTCGTGGAAATCGTTGGGACGCGCCATATGTACGCTAATATGTATGAGTTGAGCGACATATAAATAAGCATGTAACGGAGTACATATGTCACCAAACAGCGATTCCATCCTTTCCCAGGAGCTCTCGCGCCGCACTGCCCTTAAGGCCCTGTTCGGCGCCGCTTCTGCGGCAGTTCTTTTTGGCCTGCCCACTCGCGCCCATGCGGCGGAGGCTTCCAAAGAAACCACCGATAAATTGAATGCCGCCCAGGCCCAACTCGACGAGGTTCAGGCCCAGCTCGACAGCATCGCAAATGAGTATGCGGCGCTGGCCAACAAGAATGCCCAGACCCTCAACGACATCGAGAATGTCCAGGGCAAGATTGACGACACGCAGGCCCAGATCGATGAAAAGAAGGCCGAGCTCAAGAAGAAGCGCAACGACCTTTCCGATCGCGTGGCCGCCAGCTACAAGTCCGGCGGTACGAACATCCTGTCGCTGCTGCTGGCCTCTGGCTCGTTTGAGGAACTCGTCGCCAACGCGCATTACGTTGAGAAGATCAACAAGAGCGACCGCGATGCCATCGAGGATATCCAGACGATTCAGGCTGAGCTCGACGCGCAGAAGACCGAGCTCGAAGCACAAAAGGCCAACCTGGAGAAACTCAAGGACCAGCAGACGGCTCAGATGCAGGATATGCAGGCCAAGCAGCAAGAAGTCCAGACCGTGCTGAACGGTCTTTCCGACGACGTCAAGGAGCTCATGGCTCAGCGCGATTCCGAGATTCTCGCTGCCGCCCAGGCCGAGGAGGCCGCTAGGAAGGCCGCCGCTGCCGCGGCCGCCGCGAACAAGAACAATTCCTACTCGGGTGGTTCGAGCTCGGGCGGTGGATCGTATGCGCCCGGAACTCCGCAGCAGAATGCCGGCTCGGGCAAGCAGCAGGCCGTCGTCAACGCGTGCTACTCCACGCCTTCGCCGGGTCAGAACTGGTGCGCGGCGTGGGTTACCAATGTCTTCCGCAATGCCGGCGTGGGCTATTTTGGCGGCAACGCGTGTGACATGTTCAACGCCTGGTGCTATAGCTCCGACCGCTCGGCGCTGCAGGTGGGCATGATCGTGGCCGATTCCTCGCACAGCGGCACGGGTGCTCCGGGCCTTATCTACGGTCATGTGGGTATCTACGTTGGCGGCGGCATCGTAATGAGCAACGAGGGCGCCATTACGTCTAAGTCGCTTGATTCGTTCATTAGCTTTTATGGTACTGGCTCTGGCGTGCGTTGGGGCTGGCTTGGCGGTATTGCGCTGTCGTAAAGCCGACTGGGCCGCGTGCCCGCCCGCAATATATTTGATTGCCTGCTCGGGCAGTCCTGCGCAAGACGAAGGCCACATTAAGTGGCCTTCTTTGCGTGCGGAACTC
>URBP01000040.1 GCA_900546105.1 uncultured Collinsella sp. | reverse complement strand
GGAGGTTCTGCGGAAGGACTACTCGGAACGGTAAACGAGCAAAGGCAGGGTATCATCGTGGTGATGGTATCCTGCCTTTTGTTTTGCGGGATCAAGGTCGCTTTGTGCGAACTTGATCGTCCCCCTATATGGCGCGTTTGGGGGTAATCGCTGCGTACGTGCGTACCGGGAGCCTGTACACCTCTGACAATGTGTAACACACTAGACTTTGTTCCAAAGTCCGTGTGCTAAGGGGCAGGCCCCTTAGAATTCCTGTGGAGTGTGTACGCACGTACGCAGGAAAACGGCAAAATTTCACTATATCGGGGTGTTCTTTCATTGGAGAGTATGATATACTCGGCTTAGTTCAACAAATCGAAATTTGTAGGAATAGGTATTCAGGAAAATATACAGAAAATCACGCATTTGCGGGGATGATACGAATCGTGTCACACATGTGAAAGAGCGATTCTTTCGTCATTTTACGTTTTTTGATAAGGTGAAACTGTCGAAAAGACAAACCAATTATAGAAAGGACGTAGAATGATGAAAAAAAGTGGAAAACAAGTTTTATTATTTGGAGGAATACTTATTGTAGCGTTTGCAGTATGGACAGCTTTGATCCAGATGGTAGACGTGCAGCCGCTGGGTCAGAACGGAACCAATATTGGATTTGCAACATTCAATTGCTGGTTTCATCGTTTAACAAATGTTAATATGACAATTTATACGATTACCGATTGGATGGGTCTGATTCCTTTAGTTGTATGCCTGATTTTTGCAGGTATTGGACTGGTTCAGTTAATAAAGAGAAGAAGTCTCTTCAAAGTGGATCCCGATATCATTATCCTGGGAGTTTATTATGTTATAGTGATACTGGCATACTTCATTTTTGAGATCATCCCAATCAATTACAGACCGATTTTAATCAATGGAGTTATGGAGGCTTCTTATCCTTCTTCAACGACATTACTGGTATTGTGTGTGATGCCGACTTTGATTGAACAGATTCAGCGTAGACTGTCAAGCATTGCAGTGAAAAGAATCGTTACGATTCTGGCAATCGCTTTTTCGGCATTCATGGTTATCGGCAGATTGATTTCCGGAGTACATTGGTTTACGGATATTGTGGGTGGTGTATTGTTAAGTGCCGGATTATTTACTGTTTATAAGGCAGTAGTTATGCTAACAATAAAAAAGTGAAATAAAAAAGGAGGTGCAGGAGGTGGAATTCCATGAAAAGCTTCAGGAATTAAGAAAGAGCCGAGGTTTGACACAAGAAGAGCTGGCCGAGGCTTTATTTGTCTCCAGAACTGCAATTTCAAAATGGGAATCTGGAAGAGGGTATCCAAGCATAGATTCATTAAAGGAAATATCCAGATATTTCTCTGTGTCCATTGATGAGCTGTTATCCGGAGATCAGTTGGTTTTGATTTCTGAAAAAGAAAACAAGTCAAATCTCAATGGTCTATGTGACTTGTTATTTGGATTTGCCGATTTGCTTTCTTTGATGCTTATTTTTCTTCCATTGTATCCCAAACCGGTTGGCGGATATATCTATTCGGTCAATCTTATTGAGTATGTAGATGAAGAAATTTGGGTTTGTACGACATATTGGGGTCTTTTTATCGCATTAACGATTGTTGGAATTGTGAAGATTTTAATGGTCAATTTCAAATTTGAAAAGGGAAAAAAGGCGATTACTTTTTTATCTGTTGGGCTTAGTATTATTACTGTTTTGTTTTTGTCGATTGCGAGAGAAGCATATGCAGTAGTAGTGGCTTTTCTGTTGTTACTTATAAAAGGGGGGCTACTTTATAAACGAGCTATGGCCGGTCGATAAGGAGTTGAGCCATACAAATTCCAGTTTGCTGTACTCGTTCCTAGCAGGGTTTGGGGCAGGCACGCCCCAACAAGAAGCTGTCCCAAAGGGGCAAGAATGGGGACTGCGGACGATTTCTTGGACCGTTACGCGGCCCTTCCCAGCGCGGAGCGGAACTTGGCCGGCGTGCGGCCACCGAGCGCATCGCTGCGCCTCTCCGTATTGTATCGACCGATCCAGCCCCCGAGCTCCTCGATGAAGCGGGCGGGGGTCCAGTCCGACCAGTTCCTGCCGTGCCAGAACTCCTTCTTGAGCAGGCCGAAGAAGCCCTCCATCGCCGCGTTATCCGAGCTGCAGCCCTTGGCGGACTGGATTGGCTACACTGATGTGGACAGTTCCGGGAGAGGCGCAAGAGACGGGAAGGCCGTGTGCGCGTTCCTGCGCGAGGGCTGCGGGAGGGGCTGCCTGGGTACGGCGCCTGTCAACTCGGTCTACGTCTTTGATGACCAGGTCGTACTCAATATCAACTTCACGGATGACGCCAAAACGGTCACCCGTGAGGAAGTGTTGGGTTCGAGTGCTGTGGACAATGTTCCAGCATGCTGGGATCGAACTCGCTAGCCGGAATCACACGGTAGCCGTGGCGGAGCAGAAGCTCGACGAAGACACCGTTGCCCGTTGTGAGTTTGCCGCTGAACGTTCCGTCGTAGATGCGACCCGCACCGCACGAGGGGCTACGATCTTGAAGAATGCACGCGGCGATATCTTCCGGCCCGCCCGCCAGCTCGCACATATCGAGCGCGCGCTCTGCGCCCAGGCGAAACTCGCGATCGACCGAGGCGCCCTCGCGGGTACGGACCTCGCCGCTCACAATCTCGGATGGCTTGCGCGGCGTGGGTAAGCCACCAAAAACCTCGGGGCATACCAACAGGACCTCGGTCCCCGTGCGCTCGCAAGCCTCGACTAGCTCGCGATGGTAGTTGTCGAGCCCGTTATACTTGCAGCTCTCGCCCATCAAGCAGGCGCTCACCACGATCTTCATATACAACTCTCCCCACGCAAATCGCCCCATTTGAGATGGACACTCAAATGGGGCGATTGACACTGCGCAACTAGTATTACTGCTGCTTTGGCATCAACGGATTCTCGCGCGTGAGGAGGTTCATGAACTCCTCGCCCGTGATCGTCTCCTTCTTGTACAGATAACGAGCCAGCTCATGGAGCTTGAACTTGTTCTCCTTGAGGATCTGCAGGGCGCGATCGTGCGCGTCCTCGATCAGCTTAGCGACAATCGCGTCCACGCGCTCGGCCGTACCGGGAGCGCAGGTGAGCGACGTATCCTGGTTGAGGTACGCGTTCTGCACGGTACCGAGCGCCATCATGCCAAACTCGTCGGACATACCAAAGCGCGTCACCATGTTGCGGGCGAGCTTGGTGGCCTGCTCGATATCGTTGGCGGCGCCGGTCGTCATCTCGCCAAAGATGAGCTCCTCGGCCGCGCGGCCACCGCAGTAGACGGCGAGCTTGTCCAAGACCTCCCGGCGCGTCGTCAGGAAGCGTTCGTCCTCCTCGACCTGCATGGTGTAGCCCAGAGCGCCACTCGTGCGCGGCACGATGGTGATCTTGGTGACCGGCGCGGAACCCTTTTGGCGGGCAGCGACGATAGCATGGCCGATCTCGTGGTAGGAAACGACCTGCTTCTCGTGGTCAGAAAGCACCGTGGACTTACGCTGTTGGCCGGCAATGACGACCTCCACCGACTCCTCGAAGTCGTCCTGGGTTGCACGCTTGCGACCCTCGCGAACGGCGCGCAGGGCGCCCTCGTTGATGATATTGGCCAGGTCGGCGCCCGAGGCACCGGGCGTGGCGCGGGCAATCGCGGTCAGATCGATCGGCGGCTCGGTCTTCACACTCTTGGCGTGGAGCTCGAGGATGTTCTTACGTCCGGTCAGATCAGGCAACTCGACGGGGATGCGGCGGTCAAAACGACCAGGGCGCAGCAGCGCCGGATCGAGGCTGTCGGGACGGTTGGTCGCAGCGAGGACGACGATACCCTTGTGGTTATCGAATCCATCCATCTCGGTCAGCAGCTGATTGAGCGTCTGCTCGCGCTCGTCGTTGCCACTAAAGCCGCCGCCATCGCGCTTCTTACCGATGGTATCGATCTCGTCGATAAAGACGATGCACGGGGCCTTTTCCTTGGCCTGCTTAAACAGGTCGCGAACCTTAGCGGCGCCGCGGCCGACAAACATCTCAACAAACTCAGAACCAGAAATACTAAAGAACGGCACGCCCGCCTCGCCGGCCACAGCCTTGGCGAGCAGGGTTTTACCGGTACCCGGAGGGCCGACAAGGAGAGCGCCGCGTGGCAGTTTGGCGCCGATCTCCTCGTAGCGCTGCGGCTTCTCCAGAAAGTCGACGACCTCCTTGAGGGACTCCTTGGCCTCTTCCTGGCCGGCGACATCCTTAAAGGTCACGCCCACGTCCTTGGAGGCGATCACGCGCGCGCCGGACTTGCCCAGTCCACCGCCGCCAAAACCACCGCCGCCAAAGTTCATCGACGGACCGTCATCACCCATGGCCTTCTTCATGCGGCGGTTGAGCCACCAGCCAATCAGGAAGAAAATCACCATGGGAAGAATGAGGGTGAGCAGGTAGTAGGTCATCAGGCCCGAGTTCTTATCGGGAACGACCGACTCAAGCGAAGCACCGGACTCAAGCACGCGATCGGTAAAGCCCGCGTCATTCGGCACACCGGTCGTCTTGTAGGCGATATTCTCGTCCTCGCCCTTCTTGGTGTAATAAATCGTGTAATCGTCCGTGTTGTACTCGACCTTGTCGACGCTCTTCTTATCGAGCGCTTTGACAAACGTCGAATAATCGGTCTTCGTAATCTGCTGCGTGTGACCGATGTTGGGGAACAGAACGGTCGAGAGCACGAGGTAGACGACGAAGGCGATGAGCACGTAGAGGATCATATTCCGTCTACGTTTATTGTCATCCATCTCCATCTGCTTGAACTCCATCTACTGGGGTTGATAATGTTTTCTAGAATACCCAACCCGGACGGCGATAAACCGACGCCGGGCACGAAAGGACAGAGATGGCATCACTGGGAGTCGGCAAGGTTCAAATCTATACGGGCGACGGCAAGGGCAAGACGACGGCTGCGCTGGGGCTCGCGCTGCGCGCCACGGGCTATGGACTTAACGTACTCATGCTTCAGTTTGCCAAGAAGCTGCACTGCGCCGAACATGACGCAGCTCCTCGATTGGGGCTACGCATCGTACAAGCCAACCGCGACACACCCGAAGCCTGCGCTGCACAGATCATGGAGCTGGCGCGCGAGCAGATATCACAGGTCGACGTTCTGATTTTGGATGAACTCGGCGAGGCCATGCGACGGGGCTTTGTGACGCGCGAAGATGTCGAAGCGTTGATCGCGATGAAACCAACCACCACGGAGCTCGTGCTCACCGGCCGCGGCCTGCTGCCCCTCGCCGACCTTGCCGACCTAGTTACCGAAATGCGCCCCGTCAAACACTACTTCGACGAAGGCCTCCTAGCCCGCCAAGGCATCGAATACTAAATGATCCGAAGGGGACGGAGGAAAACGGATCATTAGGCGGTGGCGCGGCCGAGCCAGTTGCCGCTGTGGTGGTAGATGGTAAACATCGTGGCCGTGATGAGCCAGGTTACGGGGTAAACCAGCAGCAGGTGCTCAAGCGACGGATCGAACGGCATAATCGCAAACACCCAGATCACCCTGAGCACGACGGTGCCAAAAATCGTGAGCAGCATGGGCTGCAAGCTCACGCCGGCGCCGCGAATGGAGCCCGACGCATTTTCGATAATCGAGAAGATCGCGTAGAACGGCGCGATGAAATGAAGAATCGTCGTGGTGTACGCCGAAATCGAAGCATCGTCGACAAACAGACGCGACAACGGGCCCGAGAACACCATCAGCACGGCAGAGAGGCCACCGATCAGCGCAAACGAAAGCACGAGCGACGTGTGGTAGCCCTTGCGCATGCGCTCGTAATTACGCGCGCCAAAGTTCTGCGCCGAGAACGTAGTGATCGATACGCCGAGCGCCTCGGTCACCATCCAGATAATGCCATCCAGGCGCCCAGATAGACCCCATGCCGTGGTGACATCGGCACCAAACGAGTTGACCGACATCTGGATCAGCACGTTCGAGATCGAATAGGCAGCCGATTGAAAACCGAGTGGCAGACCGCACGAGATCATACTCTTACAAATACCGCGATCGATGCCGAGCTTAGACAGCGAAAGACGCCATGCACCCGGAGCGCGCATCATGCGCAACACGATCATCGTTGCATTGGAGCAAATGGTCAGCGCTACCGCGATGCCGCAGCCCAGCGCCTCCATATGCAACACAGCAACAAAGATGATATCCAGCACCACGTTAACAAGGCAGCCAGAGGCAATGATCACAGCGGGACCGCGCGTATCCCCCACGGCACGCAGCAGTGCGGTTCCCATATTAAGCAGCAGTGCCGCAACCATCGCGGCAAAATAACAGCGAGCATAGGCAACGCCCTCGGCAAGTAGCTCGTGCGGCGTATTCATCAACACCAGCATGGGCTCGACAAAAACCATGCCAAGAATGGAAACGACGATGCCGCCCACCAAAGCAAGCGTCATGGCTGTATGGACCGAACGGCTCAGACGCTCGCTATCGTGCTGGCCAAAAAACTGACCCGTGATAACGGCACAACCGGCGCCAACGCCAACGCAAAAACCAATGCAGAGCTCGGTGAGCACCATCGTGGCTTGAATGCCGCCAAGCGCAAGCTTGCCGCCAAACTGACCGACGATATAGGTGCCGATAAGCGTGTAAGCCTGCTGAAAAAACGAGCTAAAGAAGATAGGGACGCACAGCGAAAGCAGCTGCTGCCAAATGACACCCTGCGTCACATCGATAGCCGTAGATTTCTTAGCCACACGCCCTCCCCACCAGCGTACGTCAAACAATAAAACGGCAATTTAAGACCAAAGCCAATACCAGCTTAGCACCGACCGGGATCGGCCGATACACCCCGAATCAGAGCCCGGTGCGAAATATCTGCCTAGTGATACAGCCCCGGCTGGTAGTGGTACTCGTTGCTCACATGCGGACACAGCTGCCAAAAGGCAACAGCACTTGCCGCGGCCACGTTGAGCGAATCGACCCCATGCGCCATCGGAATACGCACGGCGCGGTCGCAGCCGGCAATGGTCTTGGCGCCCAAGCCGGCACCCTCGGTACCCATAAAAATCGCCAAGCGATCAATCTTCTGCAGCACAGGATCGTCCAGCGAAACGGAATCATCCGTCAACGCCATAGCGGCACACGAAAAACCGGCATCATGAAGCGCGGCCAGGCCATCATGTGGCCACACGCGAGCCTCACTGCCAATACGCGTCCACGGCACTTGAAACACGGTGCCCATGCTCACGCGGGCCGAGCGACGATACAGCGGGTCGCAGCACGTAGGGCTCACCAGAATGCCGTCGACATTGAGCGCGGCAGCCGAGCGGAAAATCGCGCCCACGTTCGTGTGGTCGACAATGCCCTCGAGCACGCACACGCGCACAGGGCGCTCCCCCGCCGCCTCGACAACGCCACCCAAGAACTCATCGACCGGAATCTGACGCGGGCGACGAAACGCCGCGAGCGCACCGCGCGTCACGTTAAAGCCCGTCAACTGCTCCATGAGCTCCATCGAGGCCACGAACACCGGGACCGGACCCGCTCCCTCGCGCACAACCAAGCGCTCAAACAGCGGCATCATCTGGTCGAGCCAGCGTTCACCCAAAAGAAAGCTCACCGGCTCGTATCCGGCACGCACCGCACGCTCGATGACCTTGGCACTCTCGGCGATAAAGATGCCCTTCTGCGGCTCCAGCACGCAGCGCAGCTCACGCTCGGTCAGTCGCACGTAGGCATCAAGCCGCTCGTCCTCGAGCGAATCGATTCGCAGCACCTCAACGGCATCAGTCATAGCAGCCAGCCCGCACCCTTCTTACAGCAGCATCTATATCAAACGAGGCGACGCCAAGCGCCGCCCCTCAATCATTCCAACCCGATAATACCGTGGGCAAATAGGAGATTTACGCCTCAACGCGACGATACGTCACGAACTCATAATCGAGGCCTTCGTCACCCTCGCCCGCGGCAATCGTGGCAACCCCTTCGCGCCGCGCAACTTCCCACGCGGGATCGGCGTCCAAGTCGGGAAAGTACGTGTCCACGGGATGGACGCAGTGGTTATGCGTGACCTCGGCCTCGGCGCAATGCGGCAAAAACTGCCGATACACCTCACCGCCACCGATCACCCACGCAACGGGCTCATCGGCTACCGCGGTGAGCGCTTCGTCGACGCTATGCACCACGTCGACGCCCTCGGCAGCATAGTCCTCATCGCGCGTGAGCACGATATTACGACGGTTCTTGAGCGGACGCCCGCCGGGAAAACTCAGCAGCGTCTTGCGTCCCATAATGACCGGGCAGCCTTTGGTGCGCGCCACAAAATGACGCATGTCGGCGCGATTAGACACGACCATGTCACCCTCGCACCCAATGCCCCAATCGTCACACACGGCGACAATGGCGGAAAGCTTACACGTCATGCGCGTCACCTACACCGCAATGGGGATGTTCTTGACCTGCGGGCCGTGCTCATAGCCCTCGACGATCAGATCCTCGGTCGTAAACGCATAGAAGTCATGTACATCGGGGTTAAGCGTTACCTTAGGCGCGGCAAACTGCGGACGCTCGATAAGCTCGCGGACGATATCGACATGACGGTCGTAAATGTGGGCATCGGCGATCACATGCAGCAGCTCGCCGGGAATCATATCGACCGATTGCGCGACCATCATCAGCAAGATGGCGTACTGGCACACATTCCAGTTGTTCGCGGCCAAAATGTCCTGGCTGCGCTGGTTGAGAATCATGTTGAGCGTCGGTTTGTCATCCTGCGGGCGCTGCGTCACGTTATACGTCACGCTGTAGGCGCACGGATACAGGTGCATCTCGGACAGGTCGCTAAACACATAGGTATTCGTCATAATGCGGCGGCTGTACGGCGTGTTCTTAAGGTCGTACAGAACGCGGTCCATCTGGTCGAAATCGCCCTCGGCATAATGGCTCTTCTGCCCAATCTGATACCCGTAGGCCTTGCCGATGGAACCGGTCTCGTCGGCCCACTCATCCCAAATATGGCTGTTGAGGTCATGCACGTTATTGGACTTCTTTTGATAGATCCATAGGATCTCATCCATGGCAGATTTGAGGGCCGTACGACGCAGGGTAAGCGCCGGAAACTCCTCGCGCAGGTCGTAGCGTGCCGTGACACCAAAGTTTTTAATGGTATAGGCAGGGGTGCCGTCCTCCCACACCGGACGGACCTTTTGGCCCTCGGTGGTGGTGCCATGGTCCAGAATATCGCGGCACATGGTTACAAACTGTTGATCAGCCTTGCTCATTGACCCTCCTGTCAGTCGCCTATAAGCGAGATTCATTGTAGCCCAGGCGCACGCGGCCCCACAGCCCAAACATAAGCCCTCGTTTTCTGACATATGCCAGAAATCCCTTGCGTAAATCTGCACGTTCGTTATTCTATTGTTGACATATGTCAGATAAGGAGTGCGTATGGCCGGAAGACGCGAGAAACTGCGTCGCGTTGGGATCATCCCCGAATATCGCGGTTTTACCCCCGATGGCCTGGCGAGCGGAGACGCCATCGACATGACGATTGACGAACTCGAGGTACTGCGCCTGTGCGACCTGGAAGGCCTTAACCAAGAGGCAGTCGCACAGCAGATGGGCATTGCCCGCGCCACGGTGGCGGCAATCTGCAGCCGCGCGCATCGCAAGGTGGCAAACGCGCTGGTCAACGGACGGGCGATCGTCATCGAAGGCGGTAACATCGCATACTCCCCCATCACCACGACAACGGCCGCATGGCCAGCAAAGGAGGTCGGCACCATGAGGGTGGCAACCACGTACGACAACGGCAACATCTTTATGCACTTTGGCCGCAGCGAGCAGTTCAAGATCTACGACATCCAGGACGGCGAGGTGATCGACAGGCAGGTCGTGGGCACCGGTGGCACCGGTCATGGCGCACTTGCGGGCCTGCTCGCCAACGGCGGCGTGGACACGCTCATCTGCGGCGGCATCGGCGGAGGCGCTATCAACGCGCTTGCTCAAGCCGGCATCACGGTATACGCAGGTGCCCAGGGCAGCTGCGACGCTTGCGTCGAGGCCCTTATCGCCGGCACGCTCGCACAGAACGGCGAGGCCACGTGCAGCTGCCACAGCCACGACCACGAGCACACCCATGAGCATGGCGGGTTCTGCGGCTGCCACTAACGGCACGGCACCGCGAGCTCGGGGCGCGAAGCCGAACGCAACCCAACAATCAAAGCCAACAACAAAGGCCACCCGGTAGCATCCGAGTGGCCTTTGCCATATCAAGCTGGAATTACAGCTCTATTTCTTATTACGCATCTGCGCTTCCATCTGGCGCAGCAGCTCCATATCGGACTTGGGACCGCCCGTACCCAGGCCGCCCATGCCGCCCAGACCCATAGCGTCCAGCCCAGGGATATTGGGCATGCGCATCTTTTTGCCCTTCTTGCCCTTTTTGCCCTTCTTGCCGCCGGCCTGTGCCTGATTGGCCATCGTGCGCATGCGGCCCATCATCTTATTCATCTCGCCCCACTGCTTCATAAGGCTGTTGACCTCGGTGGGGGTTACGCCGGCGCCCTTGGCACTACGCGCGCGACGCTGACCGTTGATGATGGAGGGACGCAGGCGCTCCTCCTTGGTCATCGACATGATGATGGCCTCGTTCTTATCGAAGATGCCCTCGTCCAGGTTGCCGCCCATCTGGTTGAGTGCACGCTGACCACCGGGGAGCATGCCCAGGATACCCTTCATGCCGCCCATCTTCTTGACGGCTTTCATCTGGTCGAGCATGTCGTTCATGGTGAAGCCCTCGCGCAGCATACGCTCGGCAGCCTCGAGCTGCTCTGCATCGGCTGCCTCCTGGGCCTTCTCGATGATGCCGACGACGTCGCCCATGCCCAAGATTCGCTTGGCCATGCGATCGGGATAGAACGGCTCAAGAGAATCGGGTTTCTCGCCCATGCTCACGAACTTGATGGGCTTGCCGGTCACCTGACGCACCGAAAGTGCGCCACCGCCACGGGCGTCACCGTCGAGCTTGGAGATGATCACGCCGTCAAAGTCGGTGCGATCGGCGAAGGTCGAGACGACGTTAACGATATCCTGGCCGGTCATGGCATCGACGACCATCAGCACCTGGTCGGGCTTGACGGCCTTCTTGATGTCGACGGCCTCCTGCATCATCTGCTCGTCGATCTGAAGACGACCGGCGGTATCGACAATGACCACGTCACGCAGGTGGTCGACGGCCTCCTGAATGGCACCCTTGGCGATGTCGACCGGGTGCGCGCCGTCGCCGCGGAAGACCGGAACGCCGATCTCTCCACCGAGCGTGGCCAGCTGGTCGGCAGCGGCGGGACGGTAGACGTCGCACGCGGCGAGCAACGGCGAGCGGCCCTGCTTCTTGAGCAGGTAGGCAAGCTTTACGGCAGCCGTGGTCTTACCGGAGCCCTGCAGGCCCACGAGCATGATGACATTGGGAATGCGGTTGCTAAAGACGAGCTTGCTCTCGGTTGAGCCGAGCATCTCGGTGAGCTCGTCGAGCACGATCTTGACGACGTTTTGCGCCGGCGACAACGACTCCATGACCTCGGCGGTCATGCAGCGCTCCTTGGTCTTGGCAACGAACTCCTTGACAACCTTAAAGTTAACGTCGGCCTCGAGCAGCGCCATGCGAATATCGCGCATGGCCGAAGTGATATCGGCCTCGGTCAGTTTACCCTTGCCGCGCAAGCGGTCAAATGTGTCGTTGAGGCGATCGCTCAGAGAATCAAACACTAGTCACTCCTTAATTGGACTCGCCCACCAGGGCGCGGCAGAAATCTTTGGCGTTAAACTCCTGCAGGTCATCGACCTGCTCGCCCACGCCGATGCGCAGGATCGGGAGCTTGAGCTTCTCGGCCACGGCCATGGCAATACCGCCCTTAGCCGTGCCGTCGAGCTTAGTCATGATAATACCGTCCAGGCCCAGCGCCTCGTTAAACTCAAGCGCCTGGTTCAGACCGTTCTGGCCAGTGGCGGCATCGATCACAAGCACGACCGAGACCGGCATGGGACCGGCGGCCATATTTGCGGCGCGCTTACGCGTCACGTTGGCCACCTTGGCGAGCTCGCGCATGAGTTCGGGGCTTGTGTGCAGACGACCGGCGGTGTCGATCAGCACCAGGTCGCTGCCGCGCTTATCGGCCTCATCGAGCACGTCGTAGCACACGCTCGCCGGGTCGGAACCGCGATCGCGCTTGATGACGGGGACGCCGGCGCGCTGACCCCACACATCGAGCTGCTCGATGGCGGCGGCGCGGAAGGTATCGGCAGAACCGATCACCACGTTCTTGCCGCGGGCAGCCATGGCGCTCGCAATCTTGCCGACCGTTGTGGTCTTGCCGGCGCCGTTGATGCCCACAAACAGCACGCAGCTCGGCGTATCGGAAAACGGATCACGCTCAACAGGCACAAAATGGCCCTCGAGCTGCTCGGCCAGAGCGCGGCGAAGCTGCGGGGCGGTCTTGAGGTTCTTCTTGGCAGCAGCATCGCGCAGGTCATCGGAGACCTGAATAGCGACCTCGGCACCCATGTCACCCATGACGAGGGTGTCCTCAAGGTCCTCCCAAAAGTCCTCGTCGACCTCGCCGCCAAAGTAGAAGACCTCGTTGAGGGCCTCGCGGCTGCGCTCAAGTCCGCGCGAGAGAGCGTCAAAGAATCCCATTATGCATTCACGACCTTTCCGGTTTCGCGATCGAGTTTTTGCGAGACGACGCGGCTGACGCCGTCGGCTTGCATCGAGACGCCATAGAGAACGTCAGCGTCCTCCATAGTACGGCGCTGATGCGAAATGACCAAGAGCTGTGTATCGGAACGCAGCACATCGAGGGCTCCGATGAGCTTGGACAGGTTGGCGTCATCAAGCGCCGCCTCGACCTCGTCCAGCACATAGAACGGCACCGTGCGCGTGCGGTACACGGCAAAGAGCAGGGCGAGCGCCGTCAGACTCTTCTCGCCACCCGACATGAGCATCATCTTAGTAATGCGCTTGCCGCGCGGCTGCGCCACAACCTCAATGCCCGTCTCGGCAGGATGCTCGGGATCGGTCATCTCAAGATGAGCCTGGCCACCCGGGAACAGCATGGCGAAGATCTCACGGAAGTTCGCATCGACCTTCTCGAAGGTCACCAAGAAGGCTTTACGCATCTTACGGTCGATGGCCACGGTAATCTTGGTGAGCGCCTTGCGCGCGCTCTCCAGATCGGCCAGCTGCTCCTCGATGTAATCGGCGCGGCGCTTGAGCTGCTCGTACTCCTCCATGGCAACCTGGTTCACAGGGCCCAGGTTGTTAATCTGGCGCACGAGCTGGTTGAGCTCGCGCTCGGCGGCGTCGCGGTCGGTGGGAGCAGGAAGCATGAGCGCTTCCTCGAGCACCGTAGTGCCATCGGCGGTAATGGCCTTGATGGCCGCCTCCACCTGCACCTCGAGCTTGCCGCGGGAAACCTTGAACTCGTTTTGCGTCGCCGTGGCGGCATCGACCCGCTCCTTGGCGCGGGAGACCTCGGCCTTGGCGTCTTCGATGGTCTTCTTGAGCGAGGCCGAGTCCGCCTCCTCGAGCGAAGCCTGATCACGCAGACGCGCGGCCCAATCCGATGCGCGATCCAGCAGGGCCGAATAGCGCTCGTGCATGGGGTCGACACGCAGGCGCAGCAGCTCGAGTGAGCGCGAGGCCTGGCGTGTTCCGCGGATACGGCGGTCGATGCCCTCGAGTCGATGCTCCAAGTCGGGCACACGGCCCTTCAGCGAACGCAGACGCTCGCTCGTCTGAGCCAGGCGGACCTTGGCATCGGCGAGCTTGCCGGCTGCCTCGGAATCGTCACGACGCACGCGATCGAGCTCGTCGTTGGCTTCGGCAATCTGGAGACCCAGGTCGCCTGCCTGCGCGCGGGCCTCGTCGCGCGAACGGGTGAGTTCGTCAACGCGCGGGCGCGCAGCGCGAACGGCCTCGGCGGCCTGCTCGCGGCGCTTGGAGATGCGCACGCGCTCGACCTCGGCGTTGTAGGCGCTTTGCTCCAGGCGGCCAATCTCGGAGAGCAGCGAGCGGCGCTCGCCCTCAAGACGGGCGATCTCGCCGGCGGCATCGCCCTCGGCGGCACGCGCCTCCTCAACGGCCGCATTGGCCTCGACGACCTGATCCGACACATGCTCAAACACAGCAGCTAGATCGGGCTCCAGGCCCTCCAGCTCGCGAATGCGACGCTTGCGCTCCAAGGCACCCGACGCCTCGCCAGCATCGAGGCCCACACGCACCAGGCCGCCGCAGGCGACGCGGGCGCCATCGGGGGTCACGTAAGTCACACCGTCAACGACAGGGGCAGCCAACGCGGCAGCCAAGTCATCGACCACGTAATAGCCGCCAAGAAGGGCCTCGACAACCGGGCCATAACCGGAGCGCACGGACAGACGATCGACCAGACGCGTACCGGCAGCGCCCTCGGCGGCAGCAGAGCCACTCACGCCGCGCGCCATCAGCAGTGCCTCGCCCGAGGCCTTCTTTTGGTCCAGAGCAGCACGACCGGCACGCTCAAGCGTAGCGGCGTCATCAAACAGTAGGGCATCGATATCGCCGGCAAGCAGCTGCTCGACCAGGCCCTCAAGCTCACGAGGAGCCTCGAGCACGTCGCCCAGACGGCCTGAGACATCATCGCCCAGTGCGCCCATCAGACGGCTCACCAGCGGCGAGCTGTCTGCCATGCGGGCATCAAGCTTCTTTTGGCTGGCAAGCTCCGAGCGCACCTCGGACAGCTTGTTGCGCGCCTCGCTCTCACGATTGCGCAAGTCCTTCAGGGCTGCACGGGCGACCTCGGTGGCCTCGCGCGCATCGTTCTGGGCCTGACGAGCCGCCTCAAGGGCACTCTCAAGCTCCTCAGCACGGTCGCGACGGCTATCAAGCGATGCTGTAACCTCCTCGAGCTGTTCATCAATCTGCTCCAGGCGCGAGGCGTACATGTTGTCCTCGACCTCGGCGTTGCTCAGCGAGTCCTTCACCTTGGCGAGTTCGAGCGCCGCGTTATCGGCCACACGCTGCACATCGCGTTGCTCACGCGTAAGCTGCGAAATCTGATTGTCGAGCGCCACGCGCCGCTCGTGGAGCTCAGCGGCGGCAGGACCAGCGGCGTCAACGTCCTCCTGGGCCTGCATGTGCGCGCCGGTCACTTCCTCAAGCTGTGCACGCGCGTCCTCGAGCTCCTCGACCACGCGACGACGCTGATGCTCGGAGCTCGAGATCTGGCCACGCATGTCGGACAGGCGCGACACCATGTTGTGGCCCTTTTCCTCGAGCAGGCGCATATCGGAGTTAATGCGGCCGACCACGTCTTGCATATGGCGGCGCTGCTCGCCCAGATCGCCCACAAACAGGCCCTTTTCCTCGAGCATGACCTGGAGCTTCTCGAGCTCGCGTTCCTTTTCGCCCAAGCGGTACTGCGCAAGCTCCAGCTCGGCGGCACCTTCCTTGGAGCGGCTCTCCAAGTCGTTCCACTGCGACTGCAGCGAACGCAGCTCGTCGACGGCTAGCATCTGCGTAAGCTCGTTCGCGCGCGAGGACAGCTCTTTGTACTTGCGCGCACGATCGACCTGACGCTCCAGAGGTCGCAGCTGACGGGCGATTTCCTTATTGATGTCGCGGGCACGCGTCAGGTGCTCGTCCATCGACTTAATCTTTTTGAGCGCACGCTCCTTGCGGCGTTTGTGCTTGGAAATGCCGGCGGCCTCCTCGATGAGGGCGCGGCGCTCCTCGGGGCGGCTCTGCAAAATGGCGTCGAGCTTGCCCTGGCTGATGATGGAATGCGTATCCTTGCCCAAACCCGAATCGTGCAGGATGTCCTGAATGTCCATCAGGCGGCACGGACTCGAGTTGATGAGGTACTCGCTTTCGCCCGAGCGATACATACGACGGGTGATGGCGACCTCGTCAAAGTCGACGGGCAGCATATGGTCCGAGTTATCGAGCACCAGCGTGACCTCGGCGACACCCACCGGCTTGCGCGCTGACGAGCCCGAGAAGATGACATCCTCCATGGCCTGGCCGCGCAGCTGCTTGGCGCTCTGCTCGCCCAGGACCCACAGAATCGAGTCAGAGATGTTCGATTTTCCCGAGCCGTTGGGACCGACGATGACGGTCAGGCCCGGCTCAAACGTCATATGGGCGCGGTCGGCAAACGACTTGAACCCTTTGAGCGTGAGGGACTTGAGATACACGGTTCCTCGCTTAAACAGGCTTCTTGTTGAGAATCACGCCGTTGGTGGTGTAGCCCATGCGGTCAAGTGCCTCGAGTGCAGCGGCTCCCTCGGCTTCCTTCTTTGAGGAGCCGGAGCCGCGACCCTGGCGAATACCATCGATCAACACCACGGCGGTAAAGGTGGGCGCATGCGCAGGGCCCTCGGAGCCGACCAGCTTGTAAGCGGGAGGCTCGTGGCCGTCGGCCTGCACGCACTCCTGCAAATACGACTTGGGGTTCGCAGGGTGCTCGGCACGCTCGGATGCCAAATGTGGCTTAAGCGTACGGTGGATAAACTCCGCCGCGGCATCCCAGCCGGCGTCCAGATACAGCGCGCCCACGAGCGACTCGTAGACGTTCTCGAGCGCCGAGTGCAGGCCGCGCGCGCCGGTACCGGTCTCGGAGGCACCAAAGATGATGATGTCATCGATACCCAGCTCGTGCGACACCTCGGACAGCGTGGCGCCCGAGACAAGGGACACCTTCAGGCGCGTGAGCTTGCCCTCGTCAAACTCCGGATAGGACACAAACAGGGAGCGTGCAACAACGGCGCCCAAAATGGAATCACCCAAGAACTCAAGGCGCTCGTAGCTTGCCGAGACTGGCTGGCCTTCGACGGCCGAAGGATGCGTAAGGGCCGCGCGCAGCAGCACCTTGTCATTGAACTCGTGGCCCAGAATCTCCTGGGCGCGCGTAAGTCGTTCGGATAAAGCCAAGACCTAAGCCTCCCTGGCGTTTTCGATCGCGTCGACGGCGTCGGCGACAGAGTTGAGCGAGAGCAGGGTCTCGTCATCGATCTCGAGATTGAACTCGTCCTCGATAGCCGTAACCAGTTGCAGGCGCTCGAGCGAGTTGGCATCGAGGTCGTCAAAGGTGGTCTCATCGCTAATTTCGGCAACATCGACGCCCAGAACGTCAGCAGCGACCTCGGCGATCTTGTCGAAGATTTCGGAGCGGTCCATAGCGCTTCCTCTCATAGTGCATGAATACCAAAAGATTGGCACCGCGCGGGCGGCACCAAGACACGGTTTTGATTCTACCCCACGACGTGCGCCGCGAGGCACATAACAGCGCTCTAACTCGCTCTTATAAAACGATACCGTCCATAGAGTTGGCGACATTCTCGACCAGCCCGGCGCGCACGGCTTCAGCCGCCGCGAGCGTACCGTTTTTGACGGCCTCGACCGAGGTGGCACCGTGACCGATCAGCACCACGCCACGCAGGCCCAAAAGAATCGCGCCGCCCTTGGCATCACCAGACAGCTTGGCCTTAATCTCGCGCATCTGCTTTTTGATGAGCAGCGCGGCGATCTTGGTGCCAAGCGAAGACATAAAGGCACCCTTGAGTTCCTGCAGCAAAAACTTGGCAGCGCCCTCGGTGGCCTTGAGCGCAATATTGCCCGACATGCCATCGGCAACGACGACATCGAAGTTACCGGAGGTGATGTCCGTTCCCTCACAGTTACCAACAAAGCCGGGAACGGCGGCTTTCATGGCCGGGAAGCAGGCCTTGGTAAAGTTGGAGCCCTTTTCGTCCTCGGTGCCATTGGCGAGCAGGCCCACGCGGGGATGCTCAATGCCCAGGACAACGCGGGCATAGGCGCTACCCATCTGCGCAAAGCGCACCATATCGTCCACCTCGACATCGGGGTTGGCGCCCATATCGCACAGCACCGTCAGACCGCCGGCGCGATTGGGTAGCGCATTGGTCAGACAGGGACGTACCGGCTGCTTCTTGCCTTCGGCCTGATACCTAAACGGCGTCACATAGGCGGTGGCGGCAGCAGTCATGGCACCGGTCGAGCCGGCGGAGAAGAACGCGTCCGCATTTCCCTTCTTGATGGCGCGGCACGACAGCACGATCGACGACTTGCGCTTGGTCATCACGGCGCGAATGGGATCGTCATCCATGGCGATAACGTCGGGTGCCTCAAGGGCCTCAACACGTGCATGGGAAGCAGCAAAGGGATTGACGATTTCGGCGGGGCCAGCTGCCAAGACCTCGATATCGGGATCGGCGGCAAGTGCAGCCTCGATACCATCGAGAACAACCTGAGGTTTCTCGTCTCCGCCCACAACGTCTACACAAACGCGAACGTTACTCATATACATGCTCCTTATACAAAAATGGCCGACTCATTGAGCCGGCCATT
>URBP01000039.1 GCA_900546105.1 uncultured Collinsella sp. | reverse complement strand
GGTCAGGTTATTTCGCGGTAGTCTTATTGAGGAGACCGGAAACTAAAGCAAATGTCGCAATCAGAAGGTTGCAGATGATACAGAAGACGAATACTCCTTGGAAAGACCCTGCCATACCGTAAACCTTCATCATGACTGGCATTCCGAAAGCTCCGACAACATAGCCCGCTGAGCAAATAATCGAATAGATCCTTCCAAAATCGCGTGATCCGAAGAGCGAGAGGAGAATCATCGGCATTGCAGTTCCAACGATGGCGAACATGACGTCGTTTACGCCAGCTGCAATGATTGAAACAGTCTCATTGCTTCCGCCAATGATGAGAAGCAGGAACGAAAAAATGCTGACACCTGTCCACGCGACCGTTGCTTTAATAGAGCCGAGCTTGTCACATGTTTTGCCTACGAAGGGATTTAGGAAGATGTCGGAGAACGAAGCTGCCGAGACCATTAAGCTTCCTACGATGGGATTGAAGCCGACCTCGCTTGCATAGGTCGGGAACAGCTGGTTCATGCAGCAGGTGAGTTGCGCCACGCAGAGCAGAAGGGCGCAGAGAATAAAAGATGGCGTTTTCGCGGCATCGCGGAGCGCCATGCCCGAAGAGACATCTTCCTTTTCATCGGCGCTGTAGCTCTCATGGGTTTCGGAGGTAGTCTCTCCGTACGGAAGCATATTGCGATCAGAAGGCTTAAGGCGAATGATAAATGCGCTTGTGGGCAATATCATGGCTGCAGAAACGGCCGCAAGTACGATGTAACCCGTACGCCAGCCTTGCTGCTCGATGACCAGTGTAATGACAGGACTCAATAGCAGCGTGCAGAGAGAATTAACGCCCCACGCAAGGCCGATGGCAAGACCAGACGATTTACTGAACCATTGGTCAATGACATCGGACATGCAGACACCCGTTGTGAACGAAAAGCAGATGCCGATCACTGCGGCGGAGACGATGAACATCCAGACCTCGGTGTAGAACGCCATTGCGGCGCCGGCGGCAATAAGGACGAGTTCAACGCAAATATGCCATGGTTTGCCGATTACTTTTGGAATGAAACGACTCAAAAGCGGAAGCCCAAGCGCAAGGCCAAGAAGAATCGCGGTGAAATAGAAAGAGAAAGAAGTGTAGTCAAAGCCCAGGTCTTCACATACAGGAGCGATGAATGAGCCGGCAATGATGCTGTAGGTGCCGGTTGTTCCCGCAGACATTAAACCGAGCGCAATAACGACAATCCAAGCAAATGCGCCGCTCTCACGGGGGCGGTCCTTTTCGGCTGGTGCGATGAGAGTCATGGTTACTCCGTTTCTATCGGCAATGCAACCTATATGCCTACCGATAGGTATATAAAGATGGAGATTCTTCGTCAAGTGTTAAGCGGGGAGCGGGGACCCTTAACGTGCCGAACGGTAATTGGGCCCCCAATGTGACAAAGGGACAGTCCCTTTGTCACATTATTCGGAGCGTAGGGCTTCCACAGGGTCTTTCTTGGATGCGCTGCGGGCCGGCAGCAGGCCGGCAACGACCGTCAGCAACACAGAAATTGCAATGAGCATCAGCGCATCCCGCAGGGGCAGGCTCATCAGATTGGGTACCTGCTTGGCGGCAAGTGCCCAGGCATTAACCGGAAAGCTCACGGTCACTACGACGACAATGGCAAAGACGCCGGCAATGAGGCCTTCGATAAAGGTCTCGGCGTTGAACACGTTGGCCACGTTGCGCTTGGACGCGCCGATCGCGCGCAGGATGCCAATCTCCTTTTTGCGCTCCAGTACGCTGATGTAGGTGATGATGCCGATCATGATGGAGCTCACCACCAAACTGATGCTCACAAATGCGATGAGCACCAAGCTGATGGTGTTCACGATGTCGGTTACCGAGCCCATGATGATGCCCATGTAGTCGGTGTACGAGATTGCCTGCTCATCGTGGCCAGCGGCTTTGACCTGCTTGTTGTACGCGTCGATGTGATCGAGTACGCGCTCCTTGGCCTCAAAGTCGCGCGGGAAAATCTTGACCGAGATGGGGTCTGCCTCGTCCGCATAGCCCAACGTGGTCAGATTGTTGTCGTAGGTGAGCTTCGACGCCTTGGCATAGCCCATCATGAGCGAACTCAGGTCCTCGGCGTCCATGTTGAAATGGATGGCACGCGCAAAGGCGCTCGCATCCACACGCATAGCGCTCGCCAGGTTGGCAAAACTCGATGACATCTGCGTCGCCATCTGGCCCATGAGCCCTGCCGCGCCCGCCTTGAGCTGGGACGATACCGTCGTGGCAATCTGCTCGCTGACCGCCTTCATCACCTGATCCATAGACTGCTGCAAATACGGAGCCAGCTGCTTTTGCACATAGTCGCCCATCACCTGCTGCAGACGCTCGGCCAGGGCATCGCCGCCAAGCGCCCTGAGCTGAGCCAGGTATTGCTGGGCTGCGACATCATTCTCAAGGTACGCTGAGAATGCGGCAGCAAGCTTTGACGCATCCTTAAGATCTTCGGGCGACAGCGCCTTAAACTGATCGGACTGCATAAAGCCCTCAAACAGCTGGTTGGCAAGCGCTCCCACCTGCTGCATTTGCTCGGGCGTGAGCTCAAGACCGTCAAAGATGCCCGAGAAATCTGGGGCCGGCGCTTTGGCCATGATGTCGCTGAAGTCGATGTCCTTCCCAACGCCCGAAAGGTCAAGGTCCAGCCCGGACAAGTCGATACCAGAAAGGTCTATACCGCCGGCCGCGCCCGAGAGCGCAGACGAATCGAGAGAGAACGCGCTCTTCAGCGCTGCCTCGTCCACACTGAACATACTGCCCAGATCCACGCCTTGCTTGGCCTCGCCTTGCAACTCGTCAAAGGTTTTGCCCGTAAAGACATCCGTCTCGGGGTGGGCAAGCTGCTCCTGCACAATCTGCGAATCGGCAGCACGCTCCATAAGCTGGCGAGTCAGCGCATGCGTATAGACAATGCCCGGGGACAATGCGCTCGCGTTTGCCGTCTCGTTGGGTCGCACCACGCCCACAATGCGCACGTCAATACCGTCGGCAACCTTGGCTTTCATAAAGTCGGCGTCGCCAGACATGTCAGTCCACATGCCGGTCTCTTCGTTTTTGCGATAGGCATCGGCCGGCGACAACACCTTAAACGTCGTGGACAGTGCATCGTCGTAGGTAAAGTCGCTGCCGGTCTTGGGCGTCTTGACCTTGCCGTCGGCCGTCATGGCACTGTTAACCAGGTCGTTGAGCTCATCGATATCCAGCGCGCCGATACTGTAGAGCGTGTAGTCGCCCACCGTTCCGCGGCTCGAAAGCACCATCACGGCCTCGTTGGCGGACGTAGGCCAATGGCCGGCAACGACATCGTACTGGCTGTCGAGCAGGCTCTGGTCGTCAATCATCTCGTTAAAGACCGAGGTTCCCATGGAATCCATGCTCACCGTTGCCGCCGAGCTCGCGCCTCCGCTCATGGCCTCGGTCATGGCGTTGGGCACCAGCCGGACAGGCTTCTCATCGCCATTCCCGGCACGATAGACAACCGGCGTCACGCCATAGCCGTACTGGATAGCATTGACCTCTTTATTGATACCGTCGCCACCGGCATCGAGCCATGCCTTAAAGCTCGTCATATCGTTAGATTTAACGCTTGCGAACATGTCTTTTACGGCCGTGACCACAGGGATCTTATCGGTTCCCTTATCTTTGCCACCGGTGGCGTCATCGGACGAGCCCTCGCCCTTGGACGCCTCCTCATCGGTAGCCCCATGCCCGCCCATCATGGATGACAGGTCATAATCTTGTTTGGAAATCGTAAGCGGGTAGCTCGAGAGCGTGTCCTCCTCGACCTTTTTGATGTAGCCGTTTACGCCGTTGGACAGCGCCAGAATCGCTGCGATGCCAATAATGCCAATCGAACCTGCAAAGGCAGTCATGGCCGTACGGCCCTTCTTGGTCATGAGGTTTCGGGCAGAAAGCCCCAGCGCCGTCACAAAGCTCATCGAGGTTTTGCGCGTGGGCTTGGCCTCGCGACGCGCGGCCTCGGCAGCATCAAAGGGATCTGAATCGTCGGTGATCTTGCCGTCCGCCAGGGTGACGATGCGCGTGGCGTACCTGTATGCCAACTCGGGATTGTGCGTGACCATGATGACCAAACGATCGCGCGCAACATCCTTGAGCAAATCCATGACCTGTACGGATGTCGTTGAGTCCAAGGCGCCGGTCGGCTCGTCAGCCAGCACAATCTCGGGATCGTTGATTAAGGCGCGGGCGATGGCGACGCGCTGCATCTGCCCGCCCGAAAGCTGGCTCGGGCGCTTGTCAACGTGCTCGCCCAGGCCAACTGCCTCGAGCGCCTTGCGCGCACGCTGGCGGCGCTCGGCACGCCCCACGCCCGTGAGCGTAAGCGCCAGCTCCACGTTTTCCAAAATGGTCTGATGCGGAATGAGGTTATAGCTCTGGAACACAAAGCCAATGCGATTGTTTCTGTAGGCATCCCAATCGCGGTCGCTGAAATCCTTGGTCGAGATGCCATCGATCAGCAGGTCGCCCGAATCGAAATGGTCGAGTCCACCAATGACGTTGAGCATCGTAGTTTTACCCGAACCCGAGGGACCCAGGATGGCTACAAACTCGTTATCGCGAAAAGACAGGCTTACGCTGTCGAGCGCTACCTGCGTAAACGACTGCGTAACGTACCTTTTGCAAATAACTCTGAGATCCAGCATGGACGGCAACCTCTCTCGCGCGGGCGCGCTCGCCCGCTCCCCCGCCGTTCACGTTCGGCGCGTTTGTCCTACTCTATCCTCATTTTTGGCCGATACCAGTGAGGAATGTAACGAACCGCGCCAAAAAACGAACGGGACAGCACGCCGCATGGCGCACCATCCCGCATATAACATCCCCGATGCGACAAAGAGGCTGTCACTTTGTCACATTCCAATGCGCGCTACTTTTCGAGCCCGCACGGCATAACGTTAGCGCTGCCGCGGCGAGCCTCAGTCACGGCTGCAAAGAAGCGATAGCCGCCCGAGAAGTTAAAGCACTCAAAGCCATGCTGCGCCAAAATGCGGCAAGCAATGTAGCTGCGAATGCCGCTCTGGCAAATCACGTAGACCGGCTTGGCCCGGTCGAGCTCGCCCAGGCGATTGCGCAGATCATCGACGGGAATGTTTACGAAACCATCAATATGCCCGCGCTCATACTCCCCTTCCGTACGAACATCGAGCAGCTGCACGCTGCCATCGCGTGGCAAGTTGGGCTCATCCTCCCAATGCCACTGCGCCAGTATGCCGCGATTGAGGTTCTCGATCATAAAGCCCGCCATATTGACGGGATCCTTCGCCGATGAATACGGCGGCGCGTATGCTAGGTCCAAATCCTTAAGCCTATCGCCGCGCATGCCTGCCTGGATGGCAGTCGCCAGAACGTCGATACGCTTGTCCACACCATCGATGCCCACGATTTGCGCACCCAGCAGGCGCAATCCCTGCTTCTCGAAGACAACCTTCATGGTCATGGGCGTTGCACCCGGATAATAACCCGCATGCGAACCGGGCGACAGGACCACGCTGTCGCAGTCAATTCCCGCCGCGTGTGCTGCCTTTTCGGATAGTCCCGTGCTTGCCGCCGTCAAGTCGAATACCTTGATAACCGATGAGCCCAACGATCCGAGGTAGCAGCTGTCCATGCCGGCTATGACATCGGCGACGACACGCCCCTGCTTGTTGGCGGGGCCGGCGAGCGAAATGACCGCGTCCTCGCCGGTCACCTGATGCGTGACCTGCACGGCATCGCCCACGGCATACACGTCGGCAGCAGAGGTCTCCATGCGGTCGTTGACCACAATAGCCCCCTTGATGCCCAGTTCGAGCCCCGCCTCTTGCGCCAGATGGCTCTCAGGTGCCACGCCAATGGCAAGCAGCACCATATCGGCTCCGATAGGGTCATCGCCCGCAACATGGGTGACAACGCGGCCATCAACTTCCTCAAAACCTGTCACATCGGCCTTGAGGCGCAGATCGATACCGTGCTCACGCACCTCGGTATGCAAAAGGGTCGCCATGTCGCAATCCAGGTTGTTCATAAGCTGGACGGGACGCTGCAGAAGGGTCACCTTGAGCCCCAGCTCGCACAGATTCTCCGCCGTCTCGACGCCAATGAAGCCGCCGCCGATCACGACGGCACTGCTCGGTCGCCGCTCTCGAACATAGCTGTGAATACGCAGCGTGTCCTCAACGGTGCGTAGGCTAAAGATTTTATCCGAGTCGATGCCCGGCAACGCAGGGCGAATCGGCTTTGCACCCGGCGACAGGATGAGCTTGTCATACGTCTCGACAAATTCCTCGCCCGTCAGCATATTGCGAACCTCGACCGTATGCGAATCGGGATGGATGGCAAACACCTCGTGACTCGTCTTGACCGCAATGCGAAAGCGATCCCAAAAGCCCTTGGGAGACTGCAGCGTCAATGCACTCTCTTCTTCTATCACGCCGCCAATGTAGTACGGAAGCCCACAGTTGGCATACGATACAAAACCCGTGCGCTCAAAGATGACAATTTGGGCCTGCTCGTCGAGCCTGCGCAAACGTGCCGCCGCCGATGCGCCGCCCGCGACGCCTCCAACGATAACCACCTTCATAGCTAACGCACCACCTTTCCCGTGTAGCCGCTTATGCCGCCGATATTCTTGACACTGCCATACCCAGAACGCTTAAGAAAACTCACAGCTTGGTTGCTTCGCGCACCGCTCGGGCAATGCACGAAAAGCTGCGTGCCCTTTCGACGTATACCCATGATGCTACCCCGAAGCAGAAAAAAGAGTCGCTGTTTCCAGCGACTCCCCTTCAGTTGTCTGTCCCACGGACTTACTGTTCGCTCTTCGCGAGTGCCTGATCGATCAGTTTGTTGAGCGCCTCGCGCTGCTCAGCGGAGTTGATGCCGCCCATGATCGGCTCTCCCACAATGTTACCGTTCTGGTCGATCACGTAGGTGGTCGGGAACGAGTACAGGTTGGAGGTGAACTTTCCGGCCTCGCTGTCCGACTTAAACCAGATGTTCTTATACGTCACGCCCTTCTTGGAAAGCACGTCCTTGGCATCGGCCACCTCGTCTTTGTTGCCATCGAGCGTAAAGGAATTAACGCCCACGACCTGGCCGCCCTTCTCGGCAAGCTCCTTGTTGAGCTTCTCCAGATCGCCCAGCTCTCCCACGCACGGCTTGCAGGTGGTAAACCAGAAGTTCATGACGGTGACCTTGTTCTTGGAGAACAGCTCGTCGCTGTTTACATCGTTGCCGTCCAAGTCCTTGCCCTTAAAGCTGGGGAACTTCGTCTCCCCGCTCTCGCCGTTAGTCATGCCTGCGGTCGAGGCATCGACGCTCTCCCCCTCGCCGGGCGTGCTGCCGCATCCGGGGAACTCCTTCTCCAGCGCCATGAGCTTGTCCTCGATCTCCTTGACCTGCTGCGCGCCGGCCTTAAGCGTCTTAAGCTCGTCAGCCGCAAACTGATCCTTGGCGCCCTCGATGGTATCGAGCAAGAAGTCACCGTAGTTCTTGCCGTCCTCAATCATGGGAGTGTCTTTGTTGGCCGCAAGGAACACCTTTTCCCATAGGGCGTTATCGCTCGCAAAGATCTCGTTTTCCTTTTGCAGCAGCTGCTGGTACAGCTCGGCCGCCTCCTCGGCACTCGACGGCTTTTGCGCTATGAGCTCGGCAATCTGCGCATCGCCGCTCGTAGCACCCTTCGCGTCGCCCTTGGGGGCAGAGCACGCCGCGAGAGTCAGCGCCAGCACGGGCAGCATCAACAGAGCTGCAATTTTTGACAGTTTCATGGTTCCTCCGTTTATATCGAAACTTATATAGGTACCTATTTGTTTTCGCAGGCTTGCGTGGACTGCGCGGGTTTGTCGCCCGTCACACCCAGCCCATAGCGAAAGCTAATAGCATCGACGGGGCACGCGCCCACGCATTTGCCGCAACGAATGCACTCGGCATGGTCGGGCGTACGCGTAACGTCCACGTCCATTTGACACACCTTGGCGCACTTGCCGCACGAGACGCATTTGCACTGGTCAACCTGGATCCCCAGCAAAGACACCTTGTTCATGAGCGCATAAAATGCGCCGAGGGGGCAAATCCATTTGCAGAAGGGGCGATAGAACAGCACGCTCAGCACCGCAACCACAATGAGGATCGCGAGCTTCCAGGAAAAGAGCTTTCCCAGCGCGGAGCGGATTCCCACGTTCATGATGGACAGCGGAATCGCGCCCTCGAGCACACCTTGCGGGCAGATGTACTTGCAAAAGAACGGGTCGCCCATACCCACATCGTTAACCACCAAGACGGGCAGCAGCACCACGGCAAACAGCAGCACGGCATACTTGATGTACGTGAGCGGCTTGAGCTTTTTCGTGGAGAGCTTTTTGCTGGGAATCTTATGCAAAAGCTCTTGTAGCCATCCAAACGGGCACAAAAAGCCGCATACAAAACGTCCCAGCAGCACGCCGATCAGAATGAGCGTTCCGGTGACGTAATACGAGAAGCTAAACTTAGACGAGCCCACCACCGACTGAAACGACCCGATGGGGCACGCACCCGAGGCCGCTGGACACGAGTAGCAGTTGAGGCCCGGCACGCAGACGGCTTTGCCCGCTCCCTGGTAGATGCCGCCCTTGGCAAAGTTAGGCAGGTGAATATTGGTCGCAAGCGTCGCCGCCGCCTGAATCAATCCACGAAATCGCGCTAAAAGATGCGATGCAGTGTTTTTTCTTTTATCCAATTCCGATACACTCCAAGCACAGCCTGATTGCCTTGGCCAGCACGGCATCTGCCTCGCCGCGCATAATTCCAAAGCCAACCATGGCTACCCCAACGATCAGCAAAGCCACCTGCGCCACAGGCTTAATCGCTTTGAACAATCTGACCACTCCTTTCGTTTCGCGACCCATTGGACCATACCGACTATAAAATCCGTGTTAAGCGTGAATGATTATGCAAGGAGAACGTTATGCGCATCTTGGTCATCGAGGACGAGCGGGCGCTGTGCGATGCGATCGCACGCAGCCTGCGCAACTTGGCCTATAGCGTCGACTGCTGCTACGACGGGCAGCAGGCCCTCGATCTGCTCGATGTCGAGACCTTTGATCTTGTCGTGCTCGACCTCAATCTCCCCCATGTCGACGGCATGACCGTGCTCAGGCAACTCAGGACAGCTGATTGTGAGACCAAGGTGCTTGTGCTCTCGGCACGTGGCGAGGTCTCCGACAAGGTAGCGGGGCTCGATGCGGGCGCCAACGACTACCTCACCAAGCCGTTTCATCTTGACGAGCTTGCGGCAAGGATTCGCAGCCTTACCCTCAGACGCTTTACACAAAGCGACGTTGTTCTAACCTGTGGATCGCTGAGCTTTGACACCAAGGCGCGCCTCGCCACAGTGGGCGACGAGATCCTGTCCCTCACGCGCAAGGAGACCGGCATCTTGGAATACCTGATGCTTAACCAGGGGCGGCCGGTGAGCCAGGAGGAGCTCATCGACCACGTATGGGACAGCAGCGTCAACAGCTTTAGCAACGCGACCCGCGTGCACATCTCGTCGCTGCGCAAAAAGCTGCGCGGCGCGTTGGGGCACGACCCCATCCGCAACCGAATCGGCGAAGGCTACGTTATGGAGGATGGCAAATGAAGCGGTTGTCGCTGCAGTGGCGCATCACGTTGATGACGGCACTGCTGATATGTTCGACCTGCGTACTTATGAATTGCCTGGTTGGCTACTCCGGCATGCGCTACATGGACTCGATTGGTGCAGAAGCGTCGGCGCACAGCAAGGTGGAGGCGGCCTCGCCCAGCTCATTTGACCCGACAAACAAAGAGCTCGACGACGCGCTGACCATCGTCGTGAACGACGCCCAAGAATCGTTTGGCGCGACGAGCTGGTATATAACTGCGGCGGTGACGCTGCTCGGCGGCGTGCTGGCCTACTTTGTAAGCGGACATGCGCTGCGGCCGTTGCGCTTCTTTGCGACGCAAGTCGAGAGCGTGCGGCCCGACAACCTCGCCGACACAAAAATCAGCGAGGACGTGCCCTCTGAACTCAGGCGCTGCAGCGCGTCGTTTAACGACATGATTGCCCGCCTTGACGAGGGATTTTCCGCACAAAGACAGTTTACGGGCAATGCGGCGCACGAGCTGCGCACGCCACTTGCGCTCATGCAGGCCCAGGTCGAGCTGTTTTGCGCCGAGCACCCCGACGTCGACGCCGATACAGCGAGCCTGCTCGGGCTGCTGCAGGAGCAGACCGAGCGAATGACGCACATGACAAAGACCCTGCTCGAGATGAGCGAGCTGCGCAGTGTCCCTTGCAACGATGTGATTGACCTAGCGCCGATGATCGAAGAAGTGCTCACGGACCTGGCACCCCTTGCCGAGCAAAAAGACATCACGCTTACAAGTGAGGGCGACGCGCAAACGATCGGCAGCGACACGCTGATCTATCGGTTGCTGTTCAACTTGACCGAAAACGCCATACGCTATAGCGCGCCCAACTCGACCGTGCAAATCAACGCCTGCGCCGAAGGCGACCGCGTGCTGCTACGCGTGCGCGACCAGGGGCCGGGCATTCCCGAGCAATACCAGACGAGCATCTTTCAGCCCTTCTATCGCGTCGACAAATCGCGCAGCAGGGCATACGGCGGCGTGGGGCTGGGGCTTGCGCTGGTCTGGGAGATCGCCGCACTTCACGGCGGCTCCATCGAGGTCGAAAAGAGCTCGGAGCGCGGAACGACCATGCTCGTGACTCTTCCCACTCGCGCACTCGGCTCATTAAAATAACGAACGGGATGGCACGCCGCGTGGCGTACCATCCCGCACATAATATCGAGGATGTGACAAAGGGACTGTCCCTTTGTCACATCTGCTAGTTCTCGTCGCCTACCAGCTGAGTTAGCTTACTCCCACTCGACCGTGCCGGCGGGCTTCGGCGTGAGGTCGTAGCACACTCGGCAGATGCCGGGAACCTCGGCGGTGACGCGAGCGGTAATACGCTTGAGCAGCGCCCAGTCGAGCTCGGGCACCTCGGCGGTCATGACGTCAACGGTGTTGATGCAGCGGATGATGCAGGGCCAGTCGTAGGCGCGCTTACCCTCGCGCACGCCGGTGGCGCGGAAGTCGGGCACGACGGCAAAATACTGCCAGATGGTCAGACCTGCCTTGTCGATCTCCTCGCGCACGATGGCGTCGGCTTCGCGCAGCGCCTCAAGACGGTCGCGGGTGATGGCGCCAAGGCAGCGGACGCCCAGGCCAGGACCGGGGAACGGCTGACGCTCAACCATGTTCTCGGGCAGGCCGAGCTCGCGGCCCACGACGCGCACCTCGTCCTTGTACAGCAGCTTGACGGGCTCGCAGAGCTCAAACTGCAGGTCATCGGGCAGGCCGCCCACGTTGTGGTGAGCCTTCACGCCATCCTGGGACTCCAGGATGTCGGGATAGATGGTGCCCTGGGCGAGGAAGCTAACCTCGTCGCCAACCTTGCGGGCCTCCTCCTCGAACACGCGAATGAACTCGGCGCCGATAATCTTACGCTTGGCCTCGGGCTCCTCGACGTCCACGAGCTTATCCAGGAAGCGATCAGTCGCGTCAACATAGACCAGGTTGGCGTCCATCTGGTTCTTGAAGACGTCGACGACCTGCTCGCTCTCGCCCTTGCGCATCAGGCCGTGGTTCACGTGCACGCAGATGAGTTGCTTGCCGATGGCCTTGATGAGCAAGGCCGCGACAACCGAGCTGTCAACGCCGCCCGAAAGGGCCAGCAGGACCTTCTTGTCGCCGATCTGCTCGCGGATTGCAGCGACCTGCTCTTCGATGAACGCCTGGGCAAGTTCGGGAGTGGTGATACGCACCATGTCGTCGGGACGCTTGTTGGGATCCATGCAGAGCTCCTTTTCGGTTCGATGGGAATGCGTTACACGTATGCAAACGCACCGTCACATGACCTCATTATATGCAGAACGAGATGCGTTTCCCATCGCTGCGACAGAGCTTTTTACAGGGGTGGTATTTTTTCCTAATGTCGAGGTCAGCTAGGCTTCGGTAGCCACCTTGGGAGCATCGCCAATAGACTCTTCCTTTATACGTTCGGCACAATCGTAGGCGATACCCACAAATTCAAGTCCCGAGCAACAGGAGTACAATTGCTGCTATTGTTGCCAGCTGTTGGGAGATGGAAGATGGACTGCGATGGCTACCCATGCGTTCCCATGCCGTTGATGTGCACTGCCTTTGTGCCGGGGCAGATGGACGCTGCGGTTGCAGGCATTTCCGACCCCGATTCGCGCGCCATTGCCACGGCAGAAGCGCTGTACTTTCGCGGACAGGCCACCCTTGCTGCCAAGACGGCGCGCCCCTATCTTGACGCCACCGATCCCGCACTGCGCTATTCCGCATGCTTTATCTGCGGATACGCCAGTCTGTCGCTCAACCGTATCGCCGACGCCCGCCGGTGCCTTGCGGGCATCCTCGATACGCCAACTGACGAGGAATCGCCCGCCGTCCACGCCACGCATATCCTGTTCGCCTCGGCCGCGAGCGTCCTGCTGCACTTGCCTTCCCCGTATTCTGCCGAAGAGTTTTATCCGCTTGCGGCGCATCTGCCCGAAGGCCTGCGCTTGTTCGCCAGCTACGTGATGGCGCATGCCCTGTACCTGCGCGGCGAATATGGCCGCAGTCTGGGCATGGCGGAAAACGCCCTAATTATGAAACAGGGAAGCTATCCCATCTCGGAACTGTTCCTGCACCTGGCAGCTTCCATGGCATACATGAGTCTCAAAGACGTCGACGCCGCAAAAGCGCATTTTGGCGCCGCTTGGGACATTGCGCGCCCCGACGGCCTCATCGAGCTCATCGGCGAGCACCACGGCCTTTTACAGGGGCTCATCGAGGCGTGCCTAAAAACGCAATACCCTGACGATTTCGCGCGCATCATCGAGATCACGTACCGCTTCAGCTACGGCTGGCGGCGCATCCACAACCCCGATTCGGGCGAGGACGTGGCCGACGATCTAACGACCACGGAATTCACCATGGCCATGCTCGCCTGTCGTGGGTGGACCAACGCCGAAATCGCACGCCATATGGGAGTATCGCCGGGCACCGTCAAAAACCGCCTATCCGGCGTATACGCAAAGCTTGGCATCGGCACACGCGCCGAGCTGGTCGCGCATATGTTGCGTTAGCGACCGGGCTGCCAAGCGCATCGAACGCGTTCCGGAACCCGGCGCTTCGCTCGATCAATTTGGACATTTTGGCCATCGAACGGCACTACCGCCACGAAGCGTCTTCTCGCAAAATTGGATTATTTCCACCGATATTTGCGGGATGGGAGCCCAAGATGCTTGATCGCCGTTCGTTACTTGTTGCTGGAGCGTCCTCGCTGGCGAGCATCATGTTGCCTCGCGTGCCGGGAAGCGAAAATGCCTTCCTGCTGCCGTTCGCGCCCACCGCGGCCTATGCCGACGAAGAAGATCCCTTCAAGGTGCTCGTTCTCTCGCGCACCATGTTTGGTGTAGTCGTGGTCGACGTCGCCAACAAGAATACGCCCATCGCAGGTGCCCAGGTCACGCTCACATCGCGCTATGCCGTAGGCAAGCAGCTCACCGCCACGACCGATGACGAAGGCACGGCCATCTTTGAGGTCGCCCCTCTTTCGGAAGACTACGTGGACGAGGCAACGCTTCTCGACGCGTACGACTTTAACGGCGGCATCTCCATTAGCATGGCGGGCTACCGCGATGTCGAGATTCCCCTTGCGCGTATCCAGGGCGGCACCGCCATAACCGCACCCACACGTCCGCTGTCCGACGGCGAGCCGTACTTCCGCCAGCTCACATTCGACGAATGGGACATCCAGTACGCTGATGCCACGTTCATGGCATTGCCGAAGGACGACGCGGCAAACGACCAACCCGACACGCATGCCTTTATTGTACAGGCACATCTGCCACAGGGTGGACAGGCAACGCTGCACATCAACAAGGTAATGCCCGCCACGGGTAGCTCGCCCGAAACCGTCACGCAGATCGGCCAGATCAAGGCCAGCGCATCAGGCGCGGATAATCTGGCGACGTTCACACTCGAAGACAAGTTTCTCGACGCGGCATCGGGCCTTCTGGAGGAAGGGTGCAAGCTGCGCTTTGTCCTCGACTATCAGGGCAAAACCTACACGCTCTCATCCCCCATGGCCGTTGTCACCGCGCCGGCCGCAAAGGCGGAATCGGGCTCGACCACTATCGTCCCCACTACCATGGACCAAGAGGTCACTCCGTTTGATTTCCCCGCGGCGTTTCCCGGCATCGGCGGCAATAAGTTCACGTGCTGGATACCCACATTTCCGATCCTCTTCGATTTCTCGTTTGCTGGATACGTGCTGTTTGGCGGAGGATACAAACCAGCCAGCTATATGAACGATTCGGGCAATCCGGATCCGGAGTACTGGAAGAAGTCACCGCGCGAGTCGGGCGCCAAGCAGGCAAACCGCTACCTCGACGAAATGGAGGGGAAGTGGAATCAGTACAAAAGTATGAGTGCCGGTTCGGGCACCGATCCAAGAAACACCAAGCTCCTTCGCCACCATTGCACGCCGCTGTTCACGATGGATATCGCCACACAGCTGTACGGCTCGCTCGCCTACGATTGGGTGGGCAAAACCTGGGGTGACAACAACGACCCCGCATACGGCAATATTAAGGCCCTCTTCCAGGTAAGAACCGACCTCAATTGGACCGAGCAGTTTACCCTAGGACCGGTGCCGTTTTTCCTAAACGTCAACCCCTGGGTGCTGGCAAAACTGGCGCTCGCCGTGGGCGCCCACACGCACGGCAGCGGCGCGGCGTTTTTCAAGAACATTTCGCTCGACTATTCCAACACGTCGGGCTCGTTCACCATCCAGATCGGACTTGCCGTCACCTTTGGAGCCGGCATTGCAGGCGTCGCTTCGTCCGCTGTGCGTGGCGCCGCATCCCTCACACTGTTCATTGGGTACGAGAAGACAGATGGACACCAGCTTCCGCGGCTGCGCGTAGGTGCAGACGTCGATGTCGATGTGATACTCCAGTTCGTAATGTTCAAGTGGACCACCAAGGCTTGGTCGGGGTCGTGGCCCACACTCATCGATTCGTGGAATATGTCGGTGAACAATGGCGACCAGTATGTACTCCAGCGCTCTGAGCTGGCATTGGGTGGAAATACGCCTTATACGTTGGATGCCTGCTTCGGCTCGGCCGGCAACGCCGAAGCAGGTGGTGTGCCGCAGTTTATCGCATCGGCCACCATCGTCACCAACGCCGAGCTGCTCGCACGCGCCGAGGTTAAGGCCACTGCCGTAAATGCCGCGCCTGTCGTGCGCGATTGGGATCAAGCGGCCACGCGCATTGAGCTCGAGGCGGATTCAGAAAGCGAAGACACGGGACAGATCGAGCATTTCGTCCATGCACTGGTAGAGAACGACGAAAACGCCGCGCCGATGTATGAGTACACCTACATCGGTCAGCCAACGAACGCCGTTGCGGACCCCAACGCCAATTCTGCCGGCGTGTCGGAGGACGAGCGTGGCGGCATAAAACCCTCGAGCGACAACGTGCTGTTTTCCGGCGTGCTCAGCGAAGCCCACATGAAGCTAACGATGATTGCCGGCGTAGAATGCCTGTTCCGTATCGCCTCGGTGCGCTACGGCGACAATGGCCGCTCGCGCCTGGTGGTGCACACAAAGGCAAACGGCACGTGGTCCGCTCCCACGCCCGTGGACTTTCCCCTTGGGTTTGGCGAGGGCGACGTGGAGCGCGACGGCATATTCGATTACGACTTCGACGTGGTGGAATATACGGACGGAAGAGGAAACCAGGACGCCTACGTGCTGCTGGTCTCGGGCGAGCGCCCCGCCGGCGACAACACCCTTTTCGATACGGCAAGCACAGCCGGCATACTGTCCGTTGTGCGCCTGCGCATAAGTAATGACGAGATCCGCGTTGTGTCGCATACGTCATGGCGCAGCATCTCGCGCGGCCGCCTGCAAGAGGATGGCTACCATTGCCTGCAGTGCCCGCGCATCACGGTAGGCAAGACGCTGATCGACGGACGCCTGTCGGGTGCCTACCTCCACCGCCGCGGAACCACCGCAGAAAAGGCGCTCGGCAGCGAGGCCGAGGTTGCGCTGGAATGCTTTACCCTGTGGTCGGATGATTTGGGCGACAGCCTGACGTTCCGCCAAGTTCTTCGCTTTCCGCAAGCACCGTCGAGTATCGAGCTGAGCGAGCCCGAGAATATCAACGGCAAAATGGTGGTGCCCGTTGCGTACGAGACCGCAGACGGTTGCGGCTGCGCATCGTACGCCGTGATCGGCCAGTCCATTGCGGGCTGGGGCGTTATGCCACCAGACGCCACGGTGCCCCATGCGGTGCCGTGGCCACAACATTCGGGCTTTTTGGCCACCGTCAACGAGCAGCTGCAGCATATTACTTGGACGCGAGGCGCATCGGCATTTGCAACGCAGCCCGTGGGTGCCGCAGGCTGTGGCCCGGCATCGTTTAGCGTAAGCAACAACGGCAGGTGCGCGCTCTATGTAGAGAACACCGATGGCAAGGTGGGGCAAACCTACGACGAAGAAGGCAACCCGGTAGCAGTAATGGGCAAGCACTTCCGCATCTTCGCCAGCACCTTGGCAGGCGATCTGTTCACGGAGCCGTTCGTGATGTGCGAGCTGGACCATCCCGTCGATCAGATAACGACATTTTTGACGTCGGGAGGCATGCTCTCCGCGCTCGCCACGCACATTGTGAGCGCGGAGAAGAGCGAGGCAGAGCTGCACGGCATCGAAGTGCCTCTGGTGGCGTGTGCCACTCCGACGGGCGCGGTCGCTACCTCGGGCGCGGTGGTGCCCGGAGCAGCAGGCGAATCCTTCATGGTCACGGTGCGAAACGACGGCAACACTTTGCTGACTGCCGGCACAATCGATCTGTACCGAGAGGGCTCCAGCCAGCCGTTCTCCAGCGCATCCATCGGATTCGGAGCGAACGCACGCATGGCTTCGATCTACGATCCAGAGCTTGCCGAAGACGCTTCGGCCAACGACATGGCACACGTAAAGTACGCGCTCGAGACGCTGGGCGCACGTTTTGCAACGCACCCGCTGGTAGCCGACAACGGCAACGCCGTGCTGGCACCGGGTTGCACGGCACAGTTCCGCATGAGCTTCGCCATCCCCGAGAGTTGGAGCGACGAAGTGGGCAAACGCGTCACGCTGTATGCGAAGGCGCGTAATCTGGTGGCGCTCGATCCCGTAACGCTCGAGGAGATCCGACCGGGCGCAAACTCGGCGCTGAGTGCCGTTCTGCACGAGCTTCATGTGCCCGACGCGGCATGCGAACGCTCAGAAGTTCAGGTCGGCGTATGCGACAGCGCGGATACGACAGGACTTCACGACGCCCCGATGACAGCAGACGGCGATGGTAGCTCGAGTGGCGGCGGTACTGACGAGGGCGGCGGCTCCGGCGGAAGCAGCTCCGGCAGTGGCAAGGACCACGGCAATAACAAGCGCTCCGGAAAAGCGGGCGCGCTTGCGGGCACGGGCGACAGCAACGTCCCCCTAACCGCAGCCGCAGCAGCGCTCGCCGCAGTTGGTGCCGGCCTTGTCGCCTACAGCGCCCGCCGCACGGCGCTCGAAAAAGACACCGCCAATGAGGACAATTCGGATAGGCCTCGCTAGCTCCTAGTTACTTTTGTGAGAGGCGCCGACTCGGCTCATCGAACATCAAAATGGGCTGGTTCTGAATACCCAGAGCCAGCCCATTGCGCATTAAATGTCGTCTGAGGAGTCGAGTTCTGCCTCGAGCTTGGCACGGCGTCTTTTCGCCGTGAAAAACGTTGCGCACAGGACAGCAAACGTGGCCGCGAAAATCGTCGCACCGCAGAACACGCCCGTGACCAGGTTCGCCAACCAAAAGACGCTTTCGAGCGGTACGATCTGCGCCTCAGCGATACAGCGCATTGCGGCAATAACAAGCGCGAACGCGGCGCCGCTAAGACCGCTGACAAGCAGGAAATATCCAACAGGAAGATGCTCGGTTTGCCCAAAACGATTGGTATCGACATAGCCCTTCCGCGTTTGCAGTCCTGCGCAAATCAACATCACGAGAACGAGCCACAAATACATGGCTGCCTCGAACGGCGTTGCAAAGCCATGCGGCATTTCACTAGCGTCGCTGTGAACCCACGTAACCTGTCGAGCTATAAACTGGTAGAAAAAGATCATCAACATGCCAAACGAAAGCAGCACGAAGCCAATCTTGTAGATCTTCGCGTTCTCAGCCTCCAGGCGTTCATCCTTTGGGCCGGCATATTCACGCCACTTTTGCACGATTTTCAGATCTTCATATTTCATAGTGAACTCCTAAAGAGCATTAGG
>URBP01000038.1 GCA_900546105.1 uncultured Collinsella sp. | reverse complement strand
GGTTCCCTTGCCGGGCGCACCTCCGTTGCGATTTCGAAAGGTTGGGTTCACGAGCCATGCCAAGTGCTCAGGAGCTACAACATCAATTTGGTGAATATCGAGGCGCCATGCCCCGTCCATCAGATTTCGATCTCTTTTGGAAGGATCGCATGGCCGAGGCCGACGCCGTCGGGCTTGACTATGCGATCGAGACGGCATCGGTCACCGATGCCGCGACCTGCCAGCTTTTCGACCTCTGGTATACCGGCATGTGTGGCGCTCGCCTGCATGCCAAGTACCTTAAACCCGTCTCGGACGAGCCTGTGCCATTGGTACTTCAGTTCCATGGGTATCCGGGTGCAAGCCGCAGCTGGTTTGAGCAGGCGTCGTTTGCGGGCATGGGCATGGCACTCATCGCCCTCGATTGCCCCGGCCAAGGAGGTCCCTCCGAGGACATTGGTGGATTTGAGGGCACAACGGTTGCCGGTCATATCGTCGCCGGTATCGACGGCGACCCGGCCAACCTCTACTATGTCCGCTTGCACCAAGATATTCGCATCCTGTGCCGCATCGTTCGCGAGCTCGAGGGCATCGATCTTGCGCGTGTGTTTGTGAACGGCGCGTCGCAGGGCGGCGGTTTGGGCATTGCGACCTGTGCGCTTAACAGCGAGCTTATCAATCGTGCCGCCATCCTCTATCCCTTCCTGTCAGATTTCCGCCTGGTCTGGGATTTGGATGCCGACGACATTGCCTACGAGGGCCTGCGCTATTGGTCTCGCTGGTTTGACGAGGACTCGACTCGTATTGACGAAGCCTATGCCAAGCTGGCGTACTTCGATTCCAAGAACTTTGCCCCTATGGTCAAATGCCCCGTGCTGTTTGGCACCGGCACAGCCGATATCGTCTGTCCGCCAGCGACGCAGTTTGCGGTCTATAACAACCTGACCTGCGAAAAGCGTCATGAGTTCTTTGAAGGCTTTGGCCACGAGGAGATTCAGGATTTTGACGATCTGATCATTCCGTTTTTCTGCAAGGGAGGGGAGGCTCATGTCTAAGTGCGAGAGCAATGTTGACGAGCTGATTGTCCCCGGACTCGTGGGAATTCCTGGAACGGTTTCGTCAAGGCTCGCAGAATATCGGGACTGGCGCGGTGATGTTCAAGCAGATGTTTCTGATTTAGAGACATGCGCTTCGAATCTTGAGATTCAAGGCCTGGCCATAACGGCGATTGACTTTGTTAACCCCTGCGCCCGTTACTCGGAGGTCTCCTTTGAGCTCGGTGACGATGCGATTCACGCTCGTTTGATCGAGCCTGTCGGTCGTGCCCGAGTATCTGAGCGCGTGCCGTTGTGCCTGATGTTCCACGACATCGATCGGCCTGTGCGCGGCTGGCATCACATGACGAGATTTGCCGCCATGGGGTATGCCGTCCTCGCGCTGGATGACGATGTTGCTGGTGCGGACGACCTGCAGCGGGGGATTTCTTCGCCCGCTTTTGTCGAGCGCGTCCGTTGGGGCTGCGCGTTGGCGAAGGTCGCACGCAATCTTGATGGCATTGACCCCGACCGCATCTTTGCATGGGGCGAGGGTCTTGGCGGCGGAGTCGCGCTGGCGGTTTCCGCTCTGGACGAGCGGGGCCTCGCCTGCACGGCGGTTGCCAATCCGCTTCCTGGCGGCCTCGAGGCGCTGTCGTCTCCGGTGCGCGGATCGGTGCTCATGGGCACATCGCTTATGGATACCGTGAGCGATCCCAAAGGCCAGTTTGCCGTATTCAACGGTCTTGAGTGTGACCGGAGGCATATCATCTATGCAAAATACGCTCACGAGCGCATCAATGCGTTCGAAAACGAAGTCGTAGACTTTTTTAACCAAACGTTCTACTCGTGTTCTTTGGCCTAGACGGCCTGGACACTGCCAACAAGAGTGGGTGGCATAGGGCCGCCCGCCAGACAACTAAGGAGATTCTTGTGGCAACTCAGAAATTCACCGGCGTTATCCCTCCCGTCGTTGTTCCCGATACCGAAGATCACCAGCTCGATGTTGCCTCCTTTGAGCGCAGCATCAACCGCATGATCGATGCCGGCGTCGATGGCCTGTTCTTCTTGGGCTCTTCGGGTGAGGTCGTTTTCTCCACCGACGAGCGTCGTCGCCAGATCATCGCCGAGGCCGTCCGCATCGTCGACCACCGCGTGCCTGTTCTGGTCGGCATCATCGATACCGAGACCGAGCGCATGATTGAGCACGGCAAGGTCGCTCAGGAGCTGGGCGCCGATGCCCTCGTCGCCACCTGCCCGTTCTATGCCCTGCAGGGCATGACCGAGGTCGAGGAGCACTTCCGCATCCTGCACGAGGAGCTTGACCTGCCCATCTTTGCCTATGACATTCCCGTCTGCGTTCACACCAAGCTTCCCTGGAAGCTCCTTGCCAAGCTCGGCGCCGAGGGCGTCCTTGCTGGCGTCAAGGATTCCTCGGGTGATGACATCTCATTCCGCTACCTCGTTCAGGAGAACGAGAAGAACGGCCATCCGATGAGCATCCTCACCGGTCACGAGGTTGTTGTCGACGGTGCTTACCTCGGTGGCGCCGACGGCTCTGTCCCGGGCCTCGCCAACGTTGAGCCCGAGGGCTACGTGCGCCAGTGGAAGGCCGCTCAGGCCGGCGACTGGGCTACCGTCAAGGCCGAGCAGGATCGCCTCAACGAGATCTCCCACATCTGGGATGTCACCTCGGGCGTCCAGGGCTATGCCGGTGGCGTCGGCGCCTTCAAGACCGCTATGAACCTCATGGGCATCTTCGACAGCCCGACCATGCCGCGCCCGGTGAAGGCCATGACCGGCGAGAACGTCGAGGCTATTAAGAAGGTCCTCCAGGACAACGGTCTCCTGTAAAGCTTTCCCAGGCACCCGACCTCGCCGTTCAACTGTGTGGCCATGACTATTAGGTCAATGGCCACACGGTTTCTCGGCGATCTTGGGCACCTGGAAAACCTTTACTGCGCTGTGACGGCTAGCCTGACGGCGCATTTCCTGTAGTTGTTTTTATCTCCGAAGGAGAGCGACATGGAGAACAAGTACGTCTGCTCTGTCGATATCGGCGGAACTAAGATCGCGACTGCCATCATGGAGTACCCGGCTGACGGTAGTGTGCCCCATCCCGTTTTTGAGGCCGAGGTTCCCACCGAGGCCCAAGAGGGCGGCGAGGCCGTCTTCCAGCGTATCGAGGCATCCATCAAGGCTGCTCTCGAGGCGAATCCCGATGTCGTGGTCCTTGGCGTCGGTATCGGTGCCGCCGGCGTCGTCGATCCCAAGACGGGCGCCATCGCGTATGCCAATGAGATCATGCCCGGCTGGTCCGGCGTTCAGTTGGGGCCGCGTCTGCGCGAGGATCTCGGTCTTCCCGTTGCCGTTGTGGGCGACGTGCAGGCTCATGCTCTGGGCGAGGCCCACTGGGGCGTCGGCAAGGGCAAGTTCTCCGTCTTGTGTCTTGGCATCGGTACGGGCATCGGCGGCGCATATGTCGAGAACGGCCGCGTGATGCAGGGCTTCCATGGTGCTGCTGGCCATATGGGCCACATCGAGTGCTCGGCTGCCGCTGGCATTCCCTGCGCCTGCGGGCGTTCCGGCCATCTGGAGTCGGTTGCTTCGGGCACTTCCATTGGTCGTATGTACGATGAGCGCTTTGGCCGCGTCGACCCCAGCCGTCCTTCGGTCGGTCGCGATGTGAACGACCTGTGCCGTGCAGGCGACGCAAAGGCGACCGAGGTCATCCATGACGCCGGCTTTGCGCTGGGTGCCAGCTTGGGCTCGCTCGCTAACATCCTGGACCCTGAGGTCATCGTGCTTTCGGGCGGCGTGATTCACCAAGGTCCCGATTGGCGTTCGCAGACGTGGAAGGATTCGGTACACGAGGGCTATGCCAGCCAGGCGCTCGATCCGCTTCAGGACACGCCGATTCTCATCGGTTCTCTGGAGGGCGACGCGCCACTTATCGGTGCCGCCGAACACCTTCTTGCGTCGTTGAAGTAAACATAACTACCAAGTGCGCCTTCTGAGGTGCCGCAGATTGACGTGAAAGAGGAGCGAAGCGTACTTCGGTACGCGAGCGACGGTTTGAACGTCAAGGTGCGGTGTCTCAGAAGGCTGTTTTGAGAAAGGTTGAGTCGAACATGACCGTCGATCCTTTGATTCAATCCCTGAAGGGCAAGCTCGTCGTGAGCGTTCAGGCGTATATGGGTGAGCCACTTCGTACGCCCGAGACCATGGCTCAAATGTCTCGTGCTTGCGAGCTCGGCGGCGCTGCCGCCATTCGCTGCCAGGGCCTTGCCGACATCGCCGCCATTAAGGGTCGCTGTGAGGTTCCTGTTATCGGCCTGTGGAAGGATGGGCACGAGGGCGTTTACATCACGCCGACGCTGCGCCATGCTCGCGCCTGCGTTGCCGCCGGTGCCGATATCGTGGCGATCGACGCCACCGATCGTCCGCGCCCCGATGGCAAGACGGTCGAGGATACCTTCCGTCCGCTGCACGAGGAAGGTGTGCTCCTGATGGCGGATTGTGCCACCATCGAGGATATTCGCCGTGCTGTCGACATGGGCTTTGACCTGGTATCCACCACGCTTTCTCACGGCGTCGCCGCCATCGACTGCACCATGGCCGATGGCCCCGACCTGCCGCTCCTGCGTCAGGCGACTGAGGAATTCCCCGGCCTTCCCATCATTTGTGAGGGTCGCGTGCATACGCCCGAGGAGGCTCGCGCCGCGATCGATGCTGGCGCCTGGGCCGTTGTCGTCGGCACCGCCATCACGCACCCCACGAGTATTACAAGTTGGTTCAAGGCTGCGCTTGAGGCGTAAGACAGACCTCGTATCCGCTCGGGGCGGTATACTCAATATAGGCAATTGACCGCGCGGGATCCGGGTTGCTGGGTCCCGCGCTTGTTTTCGGGAGGCAGCACATGCAAAAGGGAGATGCCATGGATGCGGCGGAGCGCTCGGAGCGCATCCCCGATATCGTCATCATCACCGGAATGTCCGGATCGGGCCGCACACAGGCCATGCACGTGTTCGAGGACATGGGCTATTTTTGCATTGATAACCTGCCTCCGCGTCTCATCGCCCAGCTTGCCGAGCTCGTCGGCATCAATACGGGCGTGGGCAGGCATCTTGCCGTCACCTGCGACCTGCGCAGCCAGGGCTTGTTCGATGAGCTGCTCGATGCCGTTACCGCACTCGAGGAGCGCGAGATGAGCTGTGACATCGTGTTTCTCGAGGCCTCTGACGAGGTGCTGATCCGTCGTTATAGCGAAAACCGCCGCCGCCACCCCATTGCCAAGCCGGGGGAGACTACGGCCGTTGCGATTCAGCGCGAGCGCCTGCAGCTGCAGGGTGTGCGCGATCGAGCCGATATGATCATCGACACGAGCCGCCTGCGCACCTCTGCCCTGCGCAACAAATTGCGCATGGCGTTCTCCGAGTTGTCCGACCAGCAGCTTATGGACGTCCATGTGTTCTCGTTTGGCTTTAAGCACGGCATGCCCGTCGAGGCGGACATTATGATCGATGTCCGCTTCCTGCCTAATCCGTTCTACGATCCCGAGATGCGCACGATGACCGGTCTCGATAAAAAGGTCTCCGATTTTGTTCTGGACCATCCCAAGACGCAGGAGTTTTGGAAGGCCTGGACGCAGCTGCTCGATACAGTGATGCCGGGCTATATCGCGGAGGGTAAACCGCAGCTTTCTATCGCCATCGGTTGCACGGGCGGCCAGCACCGCAGCGTTGCCATTGCCGAGGCCACGGCCCGTTACCTGGAAGGCGCTCAGTATCATGTGAGCATCTCCCACCGCGACCTGTCGCGCGCCAACACGAAGGCATAGGCCTGCATGTCGTTTACCGCTGAGGTGCGCGACGAGCTTGCGCGCTGCGAACCCGAATGTGAATACTGCGACTTGTCGACGCTTGCCGCCCTCACGCGCGTGAGTGGTACGCTCTCGCTTACCGGCTCTGGGCGGTATCGTTTGACGGTTGCGACTGAGACGGGAGCCGTCGCGCGCACGATGATCACGCTGACGCATCGTATCCTTAAGCTCAAAACGGAGTTCACCGTCCGCAAATCTGTATTGCATAAGGTCCGTAACTATCTCATTACCCTGCCCGATCAACCCGACCTGGACAAGGCTCTGGTGCTGCTGGGCATTCTAGACCGCAGGGGAGGGCTCGTCGCTGGTGTTCCCCGACATATTGTTGCCCGTCCTTGCTGTAGACTTGCCTATATCCGCGGCGCGCTCATCGCGGGCGGCTTCGTGGCCGATCCACGCGGCGATTTTCATTTGGAGATCGCGGTGCAGGGCGAGCAATATGCCAAGGGGCTTTGCGATCTGTTGGAGCAGATTGGGGTCCATGCTCGTGTTAATGCACGGCGGGGGTCGTATGCCGTGTACATTAAGAGCGCCGAGGAGATCGAGCAGCTCCTAAAGCTGGTCGGAGCCAAGCGCAGCGTTGCCGAGATTGAGGAAGCGCGCGCGGTCAAATTGGTTAAGAACGACGTAAACCGTCGCGTGAATGCCGAGCTGGCCAATCAGACCAGAAGCGCGGGTGCCGCCCAGCATCAGCTTGCGTTGATCGATGAGCTCGAACAGCGGGGTTTGCGCGACACGCTTCCAGACGCCTTGGCGGTCTTTTGCGACCTACGCGAGCGCTATCCCGATCTGTCGCTGCGCGATCTAGGGGAGATGGCTGACCCTCCCTTGTCGAAGTCGGCCCTCTACCATCGTGTTTTGAGGCTTGAAAAGCTCATTGAAGTAAACAGGTAGTTTGAAGTATCGACTTATACACGGATTTAGCTGCTATTTTATTCTTTAAAACGTTTTAACGTAAATTTGATTTTCAATTTCGAGCATTCTCGTGAAATTCAAGTCAAAAAAAAGGTATATTAGGCGAGTGGTTAGTTTGTGGGCCTCAACGGCGGGCGCTGTAGCTCGCGGGGGCCTTACGAAAGGAGACACAATGGCAGTAAAGGTTGCTATTAACGGCTTCGGTCGCATCGGTCGTCTGGCTTTCCGTCAGATGTTCGGTCATGAGGGCTCCGAGATCGTCGCTATCAACGACCTCACCTCTCCCGATATGCTCGCTTACCTGCTGAAGTACGACTCCACGCAGGGCAACTACGCTCGCGATCACGAGGTCGTTGCTGGCGAGGATTCCATCACCGTTGACGGCAAGGAGATCAAGATCTACAAGGAGGCCGACGCCAACAACCTGCCTTGGGGCGACCTCGACGTCGACGTCGTTCTCGAGTGCACCGGCTTCTACACCAGCAAGGCTAAGGCCCAGGCCCACATCAACGCTGGCGCCAAGAAGGTCGTCATCTCCGCTCCGGCCGGCAGCGATCTGCCCACCATCGTGTACAACGTCAACCACGAGACGCTGACCGCTGAGGACAACATCATCTCCGCTGCTTCCTGCACCACCAACTGCCTCGCCCCGATGGCCAAGGGTCTGAACGACTTCGCTCCCATCGTGTCCGGCATCATGACCACCATTCACGCCTGGACTGGCGACCAGATGCCGCTCGACGGCCCGCAGCGCAAGGGCAACAAGCGTCGTAGCCGCGCCTGCGCCGTCAACATCGTCCCCAACACCACCGGTGCTGCCAAGGCTATCGGCCTGGTTCTCCCCGAGCTCAACGGTAAGCTCATCGGTGCCGCCCAGCGCGTCCCGACGCCGACCGGCTCCATCACCAACCTCTACGCTGTCGTTGACAAGAAGGTCACCGTCGACGAGGTCAACGCTGCTATGAAGGCCTACGCTTCCACCATCTCCGAGACCTTCGGTTACAACGAGGACGACATCGTCTCCACCGACATCATCGGCGAGACCCACGGCTCCATCTTTGACGCCACTCAGACCATGTGCTCTGACCTCGGCAACGGCCAGACCCTCGTTCAGGTCACCTCTTGGTACGACAACGAGAACTCCTACACCTCTCAGATGGTCCGCACCATCAAGTACTTCGAGAAGTTCGTTGCTTAATTTAGCTTTTAGCGAATAGCTCGTTGAGCGTCTAAAGAAGGGCGCGGCCTTATAGGGCTTACACCCTAGGGTCGCGCCCTTTTTATAGGAAATCGTCTGCCGTAATGGGAGGCAGACACGTACGAAAGGTAGAAGCAAACATGGCCTTTACCAAGAAGACCGTCCGCGACATCGATGTCGACGGCAAGCGCGTTCTCGTCCGCGTTGACTTTAACGTGCCTATCAAGGATGGCGTCGTTGGCGACACCACCCGCATCAAGGCTGCCCTGCCCACCATCAACTACCTCGTTGAGCACAACGCTCGCGTCATCCTCATGAGCCACCTCGGCCGTCCCGATGGCACCGGCTTCCAGCCCGAGCTGTCCCTCGAGCCCGTCGCCAAGAAGCTCGCGGAGCTCTCTGGTCTCGATGTTGCCTTTGTCGCCGACACCTACGGCGAGAAGGCTGCTGAGGCTGTTGCCGCCGTCGAGCCGGGCAAGGTCCTCGTTCTCGAGAACGTCCGTTTTGACAAGCGTGAGAAGAAGAACGATCCCGAGATCGCCAAGAAGCTCGCTTCCTATGGTGACGTCTTCGTTCTCGATGCCTTCGGCACCGCTCACCGCGCCCAGGGTTCCGTTGTGGGCCCCGCCGCTTACCTGCCTGCCGTCGCCGGCTTCCTGCTTGAGAAGGAGGTCGACACGCTGACCGGCATTTTCGCCGAGCCCGAGCGCCCCTTCGTCGCTATCGTCGGCGGTTCCAAGGTTTCCTCCAAGATCGGCGTTCTCGATCACCTCATTGACTCCGCTGACACCCTGATCATCGGTGGCGGCATGGCCTACACCTTCTTCCTGGCTCAGGGCCTGACCGTCGGTCAGTCCCTCAAGGAAGAGGACTGGGTCGAGCGCGCCGGCGAGATGCTCAAGAAGGCCGAGGAGAAGGGCGTCAAGATCCTGCTCCCCATCGACAACCGCGTTGCCGATCACTTTGGCGAGGACGCTGTCCCCGAGGTTGTCGCTTCCGACGCTATCCCCGACGATCGTGAGGGCATGGACATCGGCCCCAAGACCGAGGAACTCTACGCCGAGGCCGTCAAGGGCGCCAAGACCGTGTTCTGGAACGGCCCCATGGGCGTCTTCGAGTTCGACAACTTCGCTCACGGCACCCAGGCTATCGCCGAGGCCGTCGCCGAGGCCGACTGCACCTCGATCATCGGCGGTGGTGACTCTGTCGCGGCTGTCAACAAGTTCAACCTGGCCGACAAGATGAGCTGGATCTCCACCGGTGGTGGCGCTTCCATGGAGCTCGTCGAGGGTAAGGCCCTGCCCGGAGTGGAGGCGCTTCTCGATGCCTAATCGCACCCTTCTTATCGCTGGTAACTGGAAGATGAATAACGACGTCGCCGAGGCCGCCAAGCTCGCCGACGAGCTGGCTCAGGCTCTGCCCGAGGTTCCGGCTGGCGTCGAGGTGCTCGTCTGCCCTCCGACCATTGACATCACCACGGTTCATGACCGCATTCAGGCTGCCCCCATCGCCCTCGGTGCACAGAACGTGTACTGGGAGGCCAAGGGTGCCTTCACCGGTGAGTCCTCTTGCGACATGCTCAAGTCCGCTGGCTGCACCTACTGCATCATCGGTCACTCCGAGCGTCGCGACTACTTCCACGAGACCGACGAGGATCAGAACAAGAAGGCCAAGGCTCTCGTTGCCGCCGGTCTTGTTCCCGTCTTCTGCTGCGGCGAGTCCCTCGAGGTCCGCGAGGCTGGCACCTATGTCGAGCACGTCGTGAACCAGGTCAAGGCTGGCCTTGCCGGTCTTGAGATCACCTGCCCCAAGCAGGTCGTCGTCGCCTACGAGCCCATCTGGGCCATCGGCACCGGCAAGACCGCTACCGCTGAGGACGCTCAGGAGGTCTGCGGCGCTATCCGTGAGACCCTCAAGGAGATGTTTGGCGAGGAGCTCGCTAACGGCATCCGCGTTCTCTATGGTGGCTCTGCCAAGCCCGGCAACATCGCCGAGCTCGTCGCCAAGCCTGACGTTGACGGCGCCCTCGTGGGCGGCGCTTCGCTCAAGGCTGCCGACTTCGCCTCTATGGTCGTCAAGGCAGGCGAGTAGGACATATGGCACAGCGTCATCTTCCTGCACTCCTGATCATCATGGATGGCTGCGGCCTTGCTCCGGCCGATGGCGAGAACGCCGTCGCCGCTGCCAAGACGCCCTTCCTTGATAGCCTGTACGAGAAGTATCCTCACACCACGCTCGGTGCTTCGGGCGAGGACGTGGGCCTTCCCGACGGCCAGATGGGCAACTCCGAGGTGGGTCACCTCAACATCGGTGCCGGCCGCATCGTGTTCCAGGAGCTTTCGCGCATCAACAACGCCATCAAGGACGGCTCCATCGCCAAGAACGAGGTCTTCGTCAAGGCCATGGACGACGTCAAGGCTGACGGCAAGACTCTCCACCTCATGGGCCTTATGAGCCCTGGCGGTGTTCATTCTCACATGAACCACGTCGAGGCTCTGGTCAAGATGGCTGCCCAGCATGGCGTCAAGACCGTTCGCGTCCACGCCTTCATGGATGGCCGCGACGTCGACCCGCAGTCCGGTGCCGGCTACATGAGCGAGTTCTGCGCCTTCCTGGCTAAGATCTCCGAGGAGACCGGTTGCGACGCTCGCGTTGCCACCGTCTCGGGCCGTTATTGGGCCATGGACCGCGATAATCGTTGGGAGCGCATCCAGCGCGCCTACGACGTCATGGTCAACGCGTCCGATGCTGATACCGACCCCGTTGCCGGTATCAAGGCCTACTACGAGAAGGATCCGCGCGGCGACGAGTTCGTCGAGCCCTTCGCTGCCCACAACGAGGGCATCCACGAGGGCGACGCGGCCATCTTCTTCAACTTCCGTCCCGACCGCGCTCGTCAGATGACCCGCGTGTTCACGGACAAGGAGTTCGACGGCTTTGAGCGCGAGCAGATTAAGCTTTCGCACTTTGTGACGATGACCGAGTACGATCCGACGTTTGACGTTGAGGTCGCCTTCCCCAAGACGTTCCCCGAGAACGTCCTGGCCGACGTTATCGCCGCCAATGGCCTGAAGCAGCTGCATACCGCCGAGACCGAGAAGTACGCCCACGTGACGTTCTTCCTCAACGGCGGCATCGAGGAGCCCAAGGAGGGCGAGGAGCGCGTGCTCGTCGCTTCCCCCAAGGTTGCTACCTACGATCTGCAGCCTGAGATGAGCGCTCCCGAGGTTACCGAGAAGCTCGTCGCCGCCATCAACGAGGATCGCGCTGATTTCTACATCGTGAACTTCGCGAACTGCGACATGGTTGGTCACACCGGTGTCTTCGACGCCGCCGTTAAGGCCGTCGAGGCTGTTGACGATGCCCTGTCCAAGGTTGTCCCGGCGATTCTCGCCAAGGGTGGCTTTGCGCTGATTACCGCCGACCACGGCAACGCCGATCACATGTTTGACGTTGCTTCCGACGGTTCCAAGCATCCGTTCACGGCTCACACCACCAACCGTGTGCCGTTCATCATCGTTGATGAGAAGGCGCAGCTCACCGGTATCGAGGACGGCCGTCTTTCCGATATCGCTCCGACCATGCTCACCATGGCTGGTATTGAGCCTTCCGCCGAGATGACGGGTCGCGTGCTCGCCACCGAGGCCTAAAGAAAACAAATACCGTTTTCTAGTAAGGGGGTTGTCCACAACCGGACAACCCCCTTTTTGGTATTTCTGCCATTTCCGCCCCGTCCTTGAGTGGCAGGTAGGGGAGAGCGGTGGATTGTGGTACAGTACTAGAGTTTGAACTGTTCTATTAAGGAGCTTATCTATGGGTCCGTTCCAGATTCTTCTGTTTGTCGTTTGGGCTGTCTCTGCCGTGGCGCTGACGATTCTCGTCCTGATGCATTCCGGTAAGGGCACCGGCGTTTCGGATATGATCGCTAGCTCGCTGTATAACTCCAGCTCTGCCACGGGCGTCATGGAGCAGAACCTCGATCGCCTGACGGTAATTATGGCCGTTGTTTTTGCCGTGTGCGTCGTCCTGTGCATGTTCTTCTTCCCGCAGGGCATCGTCGGCTACTAAGCATCGGCGTATATACGTTTGAAAAGGGTCTCGCATGTGCGGGGCCCTTTTTGTTTACAGACTTGTAACAGAGCCAGAATATCACCACATACTTCGCCCAACTAAAGAAATTCTCGACCGTTAACCGGAATTAGCCCCAAATCGTGCATAAAATGCGCTACTGTATTGCAAAACGTTGCTCCGTTGTGCATAACCAGCCATAGCAACGGACGGCGTTTTGATGGTTCGGATCGGATTGCCTCGACATGTGTCCGACTGAACATTTCTTTGTCCTATCTCATAAGGAGGATGGCATGGCTGATTCTATGTTCCACCAGCCCGTTATGGGTCGTCGCGCCTTTGTTGGCGGCACCCTCGCTGCGAGCTCCATGGCTTTTCTTGCCGCATGCGGCAAGAAGGGCGGCGACACTTCCGGTTCTGAGTCCGGTTCGACGCTGAACTTCTACATCAACAACCCGGTCTGCATCGACCCCTACAATGTCCAGGAGGACCAGGGCACTCAGGTCGAGTACCAGCTCTTTGACGCTCTGACCTCTTATGACGCCGAGAAGGGCGAGATCGTTCCGCTGGCTTGCGAGTCCTTCGAGGCCAACGACGACGCCACCGAGTTTACCTTCAAGATCAAGAAGGCCAAGTTCCACAACGGTGACGACGTTACCTCCAAGTCGTTCAAGCTCGCCTGGGAGCGTCTGGTCAACACCAAGTCGGCCATCGCTACCGAGTATGGCCCGTCCGAGGTTTCCTATCACCTTTCCATGGTCGAGGGCTATGACGATCTGCTTGCCGGTAACGCTACTGAGCTCAGCGGTGTTACCTGCCCCGACGATGAGACCCTCGTCGTCAAGCTGTCTTCCGCTTACGCCGACTTCCCCTTCGTCGCCTCTCACCCGGCTCTGGCCCCGGTTCCCGAGTGCGCCGAGTCCGATGCCAAGAGCTTCTATCTTGCACCGGTCGGTAACGGCCCGTTCATGATGGACGGCAAGTGGGAGGATGGTCAGGAGATCAACCTCAAGAAGTTCGACGATTACTATGGCGACAAGGCCAAGATCGACGGCATCCACTTCCAGGTCATCAAGGACGTGGAGACCGCCTACAAGGAGTTCCAGGCCGGTAACCTTGACATCTGCGACGTTCCCGTTGCTCAGATCGACGCTGCCAAGAAGGATCGCGGCGTGTCCAAGGACGGCTACACCATGGGCGACGGCGAGCGCATGCTGCTCGGCGCCGAGCCTTCCACCTACTACCTGACCTGCAACACCACGGCTGAGCCGTTCAACAACGCCGACCTGCGCAGGGGTATCTCCCTGGCCATCAACCGTGAGGCCATCTGCAAGACCATCTTCAAGGGTACCCGTACCCCCGCCGACGGCATTGTTCCTCCGGGCATCGATGGCTACAAGGAGGGCGCATGGGAGTTCTGCGCCTACGACGTCGACAAGGCTAACGAGTACCTCGACAAGGTTGCTCCCGCTGGCGCTAACGGCGATCGTGGCATTAACGTGACCCTTTCCTACAACCAGGACGGTGGCCACAAGGAGATCATGGAGTCCATCATCGGCGACCTCGCCAAGGTCGGCGTTACCGCCGTCTCCGATACTCCTGAGTGGTCTGCGCTGCTCGAGCAGTACCAGAACTTCAACTATCAGTTCGGTCGTCTGGGCTGGATTGCCGACTACCCGATCATGGACAACTTCCTGTATCCGCTGTTCCACTCCGACTCCCTCGGTGGCGACAACCGCTCTGGTTACAACAACCCCGAGTTCGACGCCAAGGTCGACGAGGCCCGTACCACGGTTGACGACGAAGAGCGCGTCGCTAAGATGCAGGAGGCCGACGCAATGGTCGCTGCCGACTGCCCGGTCATCCCGGTGATGTTCTACACGCACACCATCGCTGGCTCCGATCGCATCAAGCACCTCTATGTCGATCCGCAGAAGCACGCCGAGCTGGGTACCGCCGAGCTCGCCTAAGAGTTTGCAGCTTCCGTGAGGGTCAAGTATTTACGTAGACCTCATGGGAAACATACAGTTCTCCCTAACCTGGGGTAAACTGGCTGATGGTAATTTTGGGATGCCGGTCTGGCGATCGGCATCCCATTTAGGTTAATCCCTAGATAGGGGAGTGGTATGGGTAAGTACATCGTTAAACGTGTGCTTCAGTTCATCCCGGTATTTTTGGGCGTAACGCTGATTCTGTTCGCCCTCCAGAACATCGTGCCGGGAGATCCGATCAAGCTGATCGGTGGAGACAAGGCTCTGTCCCCCGAGGTAGAGCTTCAACTTCGCGTGCGCTATCACCTGGTCCAGGCGGACGAGGACGGCAACGCGATCCTTGACGAGAACGGCGATCCCGTTCCAACGTCGCTTGTGGACCAATACTTGAATTACATGAATGGTCTGCTTCATGGCGATCTGGGCAATTCGTATCAGCGCAAGCTGCCGGTTGCGGAAATCTTTGCTCAGAAGTATCCGTATACGGTTAAACTCGCCGCGTGCGCCATCGTGCTCGAGGCAATCATGGGTATCGGTGCGGGTATCATTTCGGCAGTAAAGCGTTACTCCTTCTGGGATATTTTGGTAACGCTGACCACGTCAATCCTCGTTGCCGTTCCTGCCTTCTGGCTCGGTATGCTGCTGCAGCTGTTCTTTGGCGTCATCCTCAAGGACGCCACGGGCGGTGCATTCTCCATGCCGATCTCGGGTGCCGGCGGTTCCAGCTCTCAGTATCAGGATTGGATGCACTATGTGCTTCCGACCATTACGCTGGCTTCGGTTTCGACCGCCTATGCTGCCCGCATCATGCGCTCGCAACTGCTCGACGTCATGAACCAGGATTATATCCGCACGGCAAAGGCTAAGGGTCTCTCCAATCGCGCGATCATCATCAAGCATGCGCTTAAGAATGCACTCATCCCCGTCGTTACCTATATTGGTGTCGACTTCGGTGGCATGCTTTCGGGCGCCATCCTGACCGAAACGGTCTTTAACTGGCCCGGTATCGGCTCTGAGGTCTACCGCGCCATCAGCATGCGTGACTGGCCCATCGTTATGGGCGGCGTTACGCTCATCGTTGTTGTCGTCATGGTGATCAACCTGCTCGTCGACATTAGCTATGCATTCCTCGACCCGCGCATCCGCCTTGGCGGTCCGTCGGATAAGGCCTAAGGGAGGTACGTCTCATGCAGGAAACTGATTCTCAGTCTCAGGAGCAGGCTACCGCCACCAAGGCCGCCTCTGCTCCCGCCAAGTCCCGCACGCTGTGGGGCGACGCTTTTAAGCGTCTTCGCAAGAACAAGCTCGCCGTTATCGGTGTCTGCTGGATCATCATCGTCGTTGTGGTTGCCCTGACCGCAGATCTGTGGGCTAAGCCCTGGCTCGGTTCGCCGACGGCTTCCGACTCGACCACCATGGCCGAGACGTCGCTGCTGGCTCCGTGTGCCGAGCACCCGTTTGGTACCGACGCCCTTGGTCGCGACATTCTCGTCCGCGTTATCTACGGTGCACGCGTTTCGCTGTCCGTCGGCATTATGGCCACCGCCATCTCCACGGTGATCGGATTGGTCATGGGTGCTCTGGCCGGTTTCTACGGCGGAATCTGGGATACGATCATCATGCGCTTTGCGGATATCTTCCTAGCGTTCCCGTACGTGCTGTTCGTCGTCGCCATGATCGCCGTTATCGGCCGTGGTCTTCAGAATGTCTTTATCGCCATCGGTATTCTCGGCTGGCCTTCTATTGCGCGCGTCTTCCGATCCGCGATCCTGACGGTCAAGGAAAACGACTATGTTGACGCTGCGCGCGCGATGGGTGCATCCGATGCTCGTATCGTCGTGCGTCACATCTTCCCGAACTCCGTTGCCTCCATCGTGGTCTACGCGACTATGAACATTGGTGGCGCCATTCTGACCGAGTCCGCTCTGTCCTTCCTCGGCATGGGCGTTATTCCGCCTACGCCTTCGTGGGGCTCCATGATTCAGGACGGTCAGCAGTATCTTCTGACTGCTCCCTGGATGATGATCATGCCCGGTCTGGCAATTCTCTCGACGGTGCTCGCCTTCACCCTGCTGGGTGACGGTCTGCGCGACGCCCTCGACGTCAAGATGAAGGACGCATAAGGATGAAGAAGAACAAGAACTATGTGGACCTGAAGGACCAGCCGGTTCCCGAGGGCCAGCATCTGCTCGAGGTCGATGACCTTAAGATGTATTTCCACACCGAGGATGGTGTCGTTCGCGCTGTCGACGGTGTGTCCTACACGCTCGATCGCGGCGAGACCCTGGGTGTCGTCGGTGAGTCCGGCTCCGGTAAGTCCGTGACCGCCATGACCATCATGGGTCTTATCTCGATGCCTCCGGGAAAGATTGAGGGCGGCGACGTTCGCTATCGCGGTCGCTCTATCCTCGAAATGACCGAGGAAGAGATGCAGCACATTCGCGGCAACGATATCGCGATGATCTTCCAGGATCCTATGACCTCTTTGAACCCGGTCTATAAGATCGGCAAGCAGGTGGGCGAGGGTCTTCGTCTGCACCGTGGCTACTCCAAGCAGGAGGCGCTCAAGCGCGCCACCGAGCTTTTGGACCTCGTTGGTATTCCCGAGCCCGAGAAGCGCGTCAATGAGTATCCGCACCAGTTCTCGGGCGGTATGCGTCAGCGCGTCATGATTGCTATGGCTCTTGCCTGCGATCCCGATATTCTGATTGCCGACGAGCCCACGACTGCCCTGGACGTTACCATTCAGGCTCAGATTATTGAGCTTATGCAGGAGATGCAGGAGAAGAACGGCAACGCCATCATCATGATTACCCATGACCTGGGCGTCGTCGCCGATATGGCCGATAAGATCATGGTTATGTACGCCGGCCGTCCTGTCGAATTCGGTACTGCTGAGGAGATCTTCTACGAGAGCCGCCACCCCTACACCTGGGGCCTTATCCGCTCCATCCCGGAGCAGGCCATCGAAGAGAAGAAGCCGCTGACGCCGATTCACGGCAACCCGCCTTCACTCATGAACCTGCCTGAGGGCTGCGTCTTCTCTCCTCGTTGCCCCTATGCGACGGACAAGTGCCGCAAGCAGCGCCCCGAGCGCGTTGTCACAGAGTCTGGTCATTACTCTGCGTGCCACTACTCCGGTGACCCCGAGTTCCTCAAGAACGCTCCTGAGACGTCCCGTACGCGCAAGGATTCCAAGAAGGGAGGCGAGGCGTAATGGCAGATACCAACGAGCGTACTCCGCTGCTTAAGGTCGAGCACCTCTCTAAGGAGTTTCCCGCTGAGTCCGGCATGTTCGCCAAGCGCTTCTCCAAGCGTGTCGTCTCTGCTGTGAATGACATTTCGTTCGAGATTTATCCGGGCGAGACCTTTGGCCTGGTCGGCGAGTCTGGTTGCGGTAAGTCCACCACGGGCCGTACCATCATGCGCCTCACCAAGCCGACGGCTGGCAAAGTGTTCTTCCAGGGCAAAGACGTTGCCGAGATGAGCAAGCACGAGATCAAGGATATGCGTCGCGAGATGCAGTTCATCTTCCAGGATCCTTATGCTTCGCTGAATCCCCGCATGACGATTGGTGAGATCGTTTCCGAGCCCATGACCATTCATGGTGTGGGTACCAAGGAAGAGCGTATCGAGCGCGTCCGCGAGCTTCTCGACGTTGTCGGTCTGAACCCCGAGCACATCAACCGCTATCCTCATGAGTTTTCCGGCGGCCAGCGTCAGCGTGTCGGCATTGCCCGTGCATTTGCGCTTAAGCCCAAGCTGATTATCTGCGACGAACCGGTTTCCGCTCTGGATGTGTCCATTCAGGCCCAGGTTCTGAACCTGCTCAAGGAACTCCAGGACAAGTTCGGTACCGCATATCTGTTTATCGCCCACGACCTGTCCGTCGTGCAGCACATCTCCGATCGTGTCGCCGTTATGTATCTGGGTAAGATGGTCGAGGTTTCGGACTGGAAGACGCTCTATAGCGAGCCGCACCATCCGTACACGCAGTCGCTGCTGTCTGCTGTGCCGGTGCCCGATCCTGATATCCAGAAGACTCGTAAGCGCATCATCCTTGCCGGCGACCCGCCGTCACCGCTGGATCCGCCGACCGGTTGCCGTTTCCACACTCGCTGCCCGATTGCGCAGGGTATCTGCTCTGAGAAGCTTCCCGAGTTTAAGGAAGTCGCACCGGGTCACTGCTGCGCCTGCCACTTCGCGGAGCCGTTCCCGATCAAGGAATCGCACATCGACCTGTAGTCGGTTGTTCTCGTCGGGCCCGTGCTGGACTTAGTTTTCAGAACGTCCTCGACCATGGAAACCCCCTTATCCTGCTCCTTCGGAGCTGCGGATACGGGGGTTTCCTGGTCTGCGGAATGTTCTGAAAACTAAGTCCAGC
>URBP01000037.1 GCA_900546105.1 uncultured Collinsella sp. | reverse complement strand
TCTAAAAACCGCCAAGCGTCGAAGGGAAAGGTCAGAAGAACGCCATGCGCAAAGGGCATAGCCAAATCATGATACTCGACCAAGGGGGGTGCATGGAATTGCACGCAGCGATAATCACGCGCTTACCAGATATTGGGATGTTGTCGATGGCTTGTCGGGATGCCGGCGGGGATCTATGTGGACTGTAATGGTGATTTTCGGCAAAAGAAAACCACCCCCCACGTTACGAAAATGAACCCACCTAAAACAGGTGGGTGCCCTCATCGACTGTTCCAGCGTCCTTAACAACGAAGGATACCTGTACTAGGTACGACTGTGTGGGCTCCCTAAATAAACGCGACGGTTCACCCAGTTGCTCCGCGGGGGGCGGAATACCTACATCATAAAGCGGCACTTTGTCGATTCCAGTCTTGACATTACAAAAATCGTGTCGGACGATTACGGCCCTTAGGGACGGAGCCGTCTGTGCGGTCTGGCCCTTTACGTTTGAGCTGCTGAATCGTTGTTTTGGAGCATGGTTTTATGCCGACGTCGTTGACCGAACTTTTTTCGCCCGCCTGCCATTTGTGTCCGCGCCGTTGCGGTGCGGCGCGCGACGAGGGCGCGCGTGGCGTGTGCGGCGCCGACAACACGCTTAAGGTGGCCCGCGCAGCGCTTCATATGTGGGAGGAGCCGCCTATCTCGGGCGAGGCCGGCTCGGGCACGATTTTCTTTAGTGGCTGCTCGCTCAAATGCATCTATTGTCAGAACCACGAGATCTCAACGGGCAATTTTGGCCTTGAGATTTCGCCCGAGCGCTTGGTCGAGATTATGCTGGAGCTGCAGGAGCAGGGTGCCAATAACATCAACCTGGTGACGGCGACGCATTATGCTCACCTGCTGCCGGCCGCGATTGCCGCAGCTCGGGAGCGCGGGCTGGACATCCCGATCGTCTACAACACGAGCGGCTATGAGCGGGCGAGTGCCGTGGCAGCGCTCGGCGATCTGGTCGACGTGTGGCTTACCGACTTTAAGTATGCCGACGCGGGGCTTGCGCAGTCGCTTTCTCATATTAAGGACTACCCGCGCGTGGCCGTGTCGGGTCTGGCCCAGATGGCTCGCGAGATCGATCGCCGCGGGGGAGAGCTGGTGGACGAGGACGGGCTCATGAAGCGCGGTATGATCGTGCGTCACCTGGTGCTGCCGGGGCATGCCGACGATTCGTGCCGCGTGTTAGACCTGGTGTGGCAGACGGTGGGCGACGTGCCGATCTCGGTCATGAACCAGTACACGCCCAATGCGCTCATGCGCGAACAAGGCGGCGACCTGGCGCGCGCCGTGACGCGCGAGGAGTATGAGCAGGTGCTCGACCATGCCGACGACCTGGGCTTTACGACGATGTTCTGGCAAGAGGGCGGCGCGGTAGACGAGAGCTTCACTCCGGCCTTCGACACTACCGGCGTCCTCACCAGCGCAAAGTAGTGCGCTCGCCGATGATTTTTCTGGGACGGGGATTAAAAAATCATCGGGCGAATGGTAGTCAAAAAAGCTCCGCCCCAAAAAGACTGGTTATTGGGCGTTGACAGTTGGCGAGCCGTAGGTAAAATATCGACTTGTCCTGGGGACGTAGCTCAGTTGGGAGAGCGCTGCCGTCGCATGGCAGAGGCCGAGGGTTCGACTCCCTTCGTCTCCACCCTTGGATTTGATAAGCCGCTGACATTGTGTCGGCGGCTTTTTTTAAAAGAAAGGGCTGTACCATGGCCGAGCTTGAGTCCCAACCATTGTCCGAAGAGGAGCGCGCTGAGTTGGAAGAGCTCCGCGCCGAGAAGGCCCGCCGCGAGTCTCGGGAAGAGGCCCGTCGCGAGCGTGAGGAGCTGGCTGCCCTGCGTGCTGAGCGTACGAAGGCCGAGGAGGCCGCTGCGAACGCCGCATCCGCATCGGCGCCCGCGCCCGCACCCGAGCCCGTCGCCGCGAAGCCTGCACCTGCCGCGCCCAAACCTCAGCCTAAAAAGGTCGCTCGTCCCAAGTCCGTCGAGCCCAAGCCGAGCCGCGACGAGATGACCTTTGCCCAGCGCATGGTTACCTCCAAGGAGCCTACGGGCGAGAACGAGATCCCTGGCATGGCGCCGGCTCAAAAAATCATCATTGTCCTTGCTCTCATCGCGTTCGTCATTTTTATGGGCTACACGATCCTGACCAGCATGGGCCTGCTCTAACCGATTTGCATCGGGCGTCATGTCCGCATGCTCTGCTCTCGTCCAACCCTCAAATTCTGCACCACGCATCCGAAAGGTCGCCCCATGGCTTTGACCGACATCTCGCATCCCACCGACATTGCAATGCTCACCGATCTGTACGAGCTCACTATGGCCCAAGGCCTGTGGGAGAGCGGCAAGGCCAATGAGCAGGGTTGTTTTACCGCGTTTTACCGCGACCATCCCTTTGGCAGCGCCTATGCCGTCATGTGCGGCACCGCCGAACTGCCCGAGCTGGTCGAGAATCTGCGCTTTACGCCCGAGGACATCGACTACCTCGCTTCGCTTCAGGCTCCCGCCGGCGGTGCGATGTTCAAGCCTGGATTCCTCGACTACCTGCGCGATTTTCGTGCGCATGTAAACATCGACGCCGTGTCCGAGGGCGAGCTCGTCTTTCCGCGCGAGCCCATGGTGCGCGTCACCGGCCCCGCGCTGGAGTGCCAGCTGCTCGAGACGGCGCTGCTCAACATCGTCGGGTTCCAGACGCTTGTCGCCACCAAGACGGCGCGCGTGGTGCTCGCCGCCGACGGTCGCCCCGTGGCGGAGTTTGGCCTGCGCCGAGCCCAGGGTCCCGATGGCGGCCTGGCCGTTGCGCGCGCGAGCTACGTTGCCGGCTGCTCCTCTACGTCCAATGTGCTCGCCGGCCGCCGCTACGGTATTCCCGTCTTTGGCACGCATGCGCACAGCTGGGTGATGAGCTTCGATTCCGAGCTCGAGGCCTTCCGCGCCTTTGCCAAGTCGAGCCCCAAGAACTGTACGCTGCTCATCGACACCTATGACGTGCGCGAGGGCTGCGAGCATGCCATTACGGTTGCCAAGGAGATGGAGGCGGTGGGCGAGCGCCTGTCGGCTATTCGCATTGATTCGGGTGACCTCGCCAAGCTCTCCAAGTATGTTCGCGGCCGTTTTGATGCCGAGGGCCTGCCTTATGTGGGGATCTCGGTTTCTAACGATCTGGATGAGTACACGATTCAGTCGCTGCTCGACCAGGGCGCGCCCATCGACAGCTTTGGCGTGGGCACCAAGCTCGCGACCTGCTACGATCAGCCGGCGCTGGGCGGCGTGTACAAGCTTTCCGCCCGCCGTGCGAGCGAGGCAGATCCATGGACGCCGGTGGTCAAGCTCTCCGAGCAGCCCTACAAGCGCACGATCCCGGGTGTGCAACGCGTGCGCCGTTATTACGACGGCTTTGGCGGCCCGGTCTGCGACATGATCTACGACGAGGACCATCTGGCGGGGGAGGGCGCCGCGCGCGGCAATACCCTCGTGGCCGTGAATGATGCCGCCCTGGTGACCGACGTGTCCGAACTTGAGTATCGCGAGCTGCTGGTGCCGATCGTGCGCGATGGCAGTGCGGTGGCTCCGCGTGAGAGCATCCAGGACGCGCGCGAGCGCTGTGCTTGGGCGCTCGATCATCTGGACGCAGCTTTCAAGCGCTTCCTGTACCCGCAGACCTATGTGGTGGGCATGGAGCAGGGCCTGGCTCAGGTGCGCGACGAGCTCGTGCGCAAGAACATGGCCGCGGCCTCTGCCTTTCCCTGGGCTCACTAATTCCTTGGGCGGTAGGGGCGAGTCACGCTCCCTTGGCCGCCAGCTCGGCCGTTCGCTGAGCAGTTGATTGGTTTGACGTATGACGACTTCTTATAAAACGATGGTGGTAAAGATCGGTTCGTCCACGGTGGTGGGTGCCGATGGCAAGGTCAACCGCGCCTTTATCGGCGGACTTGCCGATCAGGCCGCAGCGCTGCGCAAGCTCGGCTGGCGTCTGGTCGTGGTGAGCTCGGGCGCTATCGCCTGTGGCTATCCCGTGTTGGGCTTCGACCACAAGCCGGTCGGCGACCTTCCGAGCTTACAGGCCTGCGCCTCGGCCGGTCAGTGCATCATCTCGTCGGCCTACGACGAGGAGTTCCATACGCGCGACCTGCTCACCTCGCTCGTGCTGCTCACGCGCCACGATACGGCCCGCCGCACGTCCTACCTGCACGCGCGCGACGCCCTGCTGCGCCTGGTTGAGCTGGGCGTGGTGCCGGTCGTCAACGAGAACGATACCGTCACCGTCGACGAGATCAAGTTTGGCGACAACGACACACTGGCGGCGCTTGTGAGCTGCCTGGTTTCTGCCGATCTGTGCGTGACGCTCTCGGACATCGATGGTCTCTATACTGCCAATCCGCATGAGGACCCCACGGCCGAGTTTGTTCCTGTCGTGCATAAGATCGATGCCAAGATTATTGCCTCGGCGGGCGATTCTTCCACATCGGTGGGCACGGGCGGCATGATTACCAAGATCCGCGCGAGCCGCATCCTGATGACGGCGGGCATTCAGAGCGTGATTTGCTCGGGCGAGGAGCCCGATGCGCTCGTGCGCCTCGCCCGCGGCGAGAGCGTGGGCACGCTGTTCGATCCGCCGGCGGAGCGTCTGGACATCGCACCCCGCAAGCTGTGGATCGCACTGGGCGACAAGGCGCATGGCTCGGTGACGGTCGATGATGGTGCCGCGAAGGCGCTGGTCAGCCGTGGCTCTTCCCTGCTTGCGGTGGGTATTCGCGAGGTCGATGGCCAGTTTGCCGAGGGCGATGTGCTCGACGTGTGCGACCCGAGCGGCATGGTCGTCGCCCGCGGTATCGCCGAGGCCGATTCGGACGTGCTGGAGCTTGCAGCCGGACGCCGCCAGGACCAGATCGCCAGCAACCGCCTGCTCGCTAACCTGGCCGAGAAGCCGGCGATACACAGGGATAACTTGATCGTATTTGCATAAAGAAAGACAGCGCTGCGGATCGTTTCCCGCAGCGCTGTCTTTCTCGTGCCGGCACTTGGGGACGTTCCTTATGTGCCGGCAGGTGGGGACACTCCTTTGCTAGAAGATCCGGCGCAGGTCTCCGCGGTTGAGTGCTTCGTCGAAGAGGTGCTTGAACACCACGCTGCCGTGCAGACCGTCGTGCTCGAACTCGTTGGTCACCCAGGCATGCGAGTTGCCCACGCGGCTGAGCGTATCAAGCTGCAGGCCCGAATCCACGTACATGTCGTCGAAATACACTGCGGCCTGCAGGGGCACCTCGTTGCACGCCAGTCGCTTCGGGTCGTAGATTTTATCCCAGCTGGTGTCTTCCATCAGCAGGTCCATGGCGGGCTTGAAGGGCTTGAGCTCGGGCATCTGCTCAAACATCCACGGGAACATGGCCTCGCCGGTAAACATGAGCGGGCGCGCGAGGGTGTCGAACTCGGCGCGGTGAGCCTTCTCTTCAGCCGCGGCCCAGCCAATGGGCATAGTGTTACCGTCGGCGTATATGAACTCCTGCAGCGTCCAGTACAGCGGATTCGTGCGAGTGTTGGTGCGCTCGAAGGCGCGCATCAAGAAGCTGTCAGATACCGAGGCGTTGCAGGTCAGCGTGCCGTCGCCATCAACAAAAGCGTGATCGATAATCCAATGCATGCGTTCAAAGCTCGGCTTCATGCCAAAGTCGCTGCCCATGAGCTGTAGGCGCTCGACCGTCATCGGCGAGCCGTCGGGCAGCACGGGCTTCTGTGCCTCGAGCGCATCGGCCAGGGCTGCCACGCGCTCGACGTCGGCGGGGTAGCGGTCGTAATACTGCTGCGTCTTGGCGGCCATGCGCGGGAAGGTGTGCGTGTAGACCTCGCTTGCGCTCGCCGGCACGTGCGGAATGCCGCCGCAGGTAAAGCTCGCCGTCACGCCCTCGGGGAAGAGCGACAGGTAGCTCAGCGTCAAAAAGCCGCCGTAGCTCTGCCCGAGTGTGACCCAGGGCTTGCCGCCAAAGCCCACCAGGCGCAGGTACTCAAAATCGCGCACGATGGAGCTGGCGAGGTGGCGCTTGAGGAAGTCCGCCTGTGAGCGGGCTGTATCGGCGCCGGCTGCCTCGGCGCGCTCGCCCAGTGCCTTGATCGTGCGTCCGTCCACGCAGCTACTGCGTCCGGTGCCGCGCTGGTCGGGAAGGATTACGCGGAAGTGCTTGACGGCCTCCTCGATCCAGCCGTCGCTTGTGGGCGACAGCGGACGCGGGCTCTCGCCGCCGGGGCCGCCCTGCAAAAACAGGAGTAGCGGCAGATCGTCGTTGATGCGGTCGGGTGCGCAAACCACGCGGTAGAAGAGCTTGATGCTCTCGGGCGCGCCGGCGATGGGTGCCGGCATGGCGCCGCGGCGCATGGTGCTGCCGACGGCTAGGAGCATCGGCTCCAGGCCGCGCCAGTCAAGGGGGACGTCGATGCTGTGGTCCTCGACGTAAAGGCCGGGGACGTGGTACGAAGTGATGAGGGCCATGTGAGTCTTCCGTTCGTTGCGGTGTTTCGGGTTGACCAATTCTACCGCCGCAGACGAAGGTATGTGCAAATCGGCTACCATGGTGGGCAAACATCTAGGAGAAAGGGCCGCCCATGTCGGTCGATATAGCCACGTATGTCCACGATCTTGCCGTTGCCGCCAAGGCGGCGTCGGCCTCGCTTGCCACGGCGAGCGATGAGCAGCGCCAGGAGGCCGTGCGCGCCATGGCCGCAGCACTGCGCAACGGTGTCGACTCCATCGTCGCCGCCAACGAGCTCGATATGTCCGCTGCGCGCGATGCGGGCACCTCGGCCGGGCTGCTCGATCGCCTGCTGCTGACGCCCGAGCGCGTCGAGGGCATGGCCGCCGGTTTGGAGAAGCTCGCCGAGCTGCCCGATCCCGTGGGCCGCGTGCTCGACCACCGCATACTCGCAAGCGGCGTGGACCTCACCCGCGTGAGCGTGCCGTTGGGCCTGGTCGCTATGGTCTACGAGGCGCGCCCCAACGTGACGGCCGACGCCGCAGGCATCTGCATCCGCACCGGCAACGCCTGCATTCTGCGCGGCGGCTCGCTGGCCTATCACTCGTGTGCCATGATCGCCGAGCTGCTGGCCGATGCGCTCGAGGCCAAGGGCTTCCCGCGCGAGGCCGTGTCGATGATCGAGTCCACCGACCGCGAGGCCACTGGCGAGCTCATGAAGCTCCGCGGCGTTGTCGACGTACTCATTCCGCGCGGCGGTGCAGGCCTGATCCAGCGCTGCGTGCGCGAGTCGCTCGTACCGGTGATCGAGACGGGTACGGGTAACTGCCACATCTACGTGCATGAATCCGCCGACTTCGATAAAGCGCTCAACATTATCGTCAATGCCAAGACCCAGCGCGTAGGCGTGTGCAATGCCGCCGAGTCGCTGCTGGTCGACCGTGCTGTGGCCGATGCGTTTTTGCCTGCGGTCGTGGCCGTGCTGCACGACCACGGCGTGCTCATTCACGGCGACGAGGCAACCTGCGCCGCATGCGCCGATGCCGGGCTTGCCGAGGGTGATGACTACGTCGCCGCGACTGAGGAGGACTGGGGTCGCGAGTACCTGGCGCTCGAGATGAGCGTGAAGGTCGTGGCAAGCGAGGACGAGGCCATCGCACACATCAACCGCTACGGCACGATGCACTCCGAGGCCATCGTTGCCGAGGACACGGATGCTTGCGAGCGCTTCCTGGATGCGGTCGATGCCTCGGCCGTGTACGCCAACGCCAGCACGCGCTTCACCGACGGCGGCGAGTTTGGCCTGGGCGCCGAGATCGGCATCTCGACCCAAAAGCTCCACGCCCGCGGCCCCTTCGCCGCCGAGGCCCTCACCACCTACAAATACAAGCTCCGCGGCACCGGCCAGGTCCGCCCCTAACGCCCACTCAAACAATAACCACCACAAAGGGGACAGGCACCTTTGTGGTGGTTATTTAGGTGAAGCGGCAGGTTAGGCCTGGAAGGTATCGCGGTCGGGGGCGAAGGACTGCATGGCCGCGATGGTGCGGTCAAAGAGCTCGGGGAGCTCCCAGCCGAGCATCTCGGCGCCCTGCGAAATTACATCGCGCGAGCAGCCGGCGGCAAAGCGCTTATCCTTGAATTTCTTCTTGAGCGACTTGGTCGTAAAGTCCATAACGCTCTTGCTCGGGCGCATGATGACGGCAGCGCCGATCAGGCCGGTGAGCTCATCGCAGGCAAATAGGATCTTTTCCATCTTCAGCCCGGGTTTGGGCAGCGAGGTGTTGAAGTCCGACGTGTGCGTCTGGATGGCGCGAATGAGCTCGGGAGACGCACCTTCGCCCTCAAGAATCTCGGCAGCATAGATGGTGTGGTTCATGGGGTCGTCCTCATGCTCCTCCCAATCCAGGTCGTGCAGCAGACCGACGATGCCCCAAAACTCCTCGTTCTCGGGGTCGAACTCGCGCGCAAAGTAGCGCATAGTGCCCTCGACCGTCTCGCCATGGGTGATGTGGAACGGGTCCTTGTTGTGCTCGTTGAGCAGTTCGAACGCGCGGTCGCGGGTGATTCCAGCGGTAAGCGGCTCTGCCATAAGAGACTCCTTGTGCTCGTGGGTATCGATAAGAATGAATACTACTAGAACAAGAAAACCACCACAAAGGTGTCTGTCCCCTTTGTGGTGGTTTTTGGCGCGGATGGGTTAGTTGAGGGCGGCTTGGGCTAGGCGGGCTTCGGCGGCCTCCTCGGTGACGCCCAAGGCCACAGCGAACTCCTCGATGGAGCGGCGCTTGGCCTCCTTGAGTACGCGCATGTAGTAGGAGCTGGGTTTTTTATCAGCTTCCTCGGCCTGACGAATGCGGTGCATCATGGTCTTTGCCACGCGGACCGTTTCGGGCGCGCCCAGCTTGAGCTGCTGCTTAAAGTGCGTCTCCTCAAGTGAACTGTTGCGCTCGGTAAAGGTGTCGCACTCCAGCTCGTCATAGTGGCTCAGCAGGTGCTCGGCATCTTGCTGCGAGATGGCGGCATGCAGACGGTCGGCCTGCGCCACGGGGTACATGAGGATCGTCTGCGCATGTCCCTGCTTGGTCTCGAGCAGCAGCATGGGCTGCGGCGTGTCGTCCCTAAAGCCGACGACGGTGCAGACTCCCTGACCCGGATGAATGACGTGTTGACCGATTGAGAACATGCTACCTCCAACTTATACGTATTTACGTATGTTAAGAATACCACGCTGACGTGCGCAAACCATCACTTTATGCAGGAAAAGCACACAACTCCGATAGGTAAGAGTATTCGATAACAGACACAGCTCATTCACACCTTTATGCATTTTCAACGCCTGCATAATCTGCAGGCAGACCGGCATCTTTGAGTGACTCCATACAAGCTGTAGTCAATTTTGTGCATATGCAATATCGATTGGCTTTACCCTGCGACAGTGCCCGTCGCTTGTGATAGAGTGCTACAAACTCTGGCTTTTGCCCTACGAGTGACCAAGAGCTCGGGGGCTTTAACACAAGGAGGATCTATGCCCGAGAAGATTGAAGAGCTGGTACGCGCTGCGCTTGCTGCGGCCCAGGAGGCCGGCGACCTTTCCGCATTTGAACTTGACGATTGCGCTATCGAGCGACCGGCTGATACTTCTCATGGCGAGTGGACCTCTACCATGGCCCTGAAGTCCGCCAAGCTGGCCCACTGCGCCCCGCGTAAGATCGCCGAGGCCATTGTTGCCCATATGCCCGAGGACCCCGCGATCGAGAAGGTCGAGATCGCAGGCCCCGGCTTCATCAACTTCTACCTCTCCGTCGCCGTCAAGAATGCCATCTTTGGCGAGGCTCGCGAGAAGGGCATGGACTTCGCTAAGTCCAACGTCGGTGGTGGCCTGAAGACCCAGGTCGAGTTCGTTTCCGCCAACCCCGTCGGCCCCATGCACATCGGCCATGGCCGCTGGGCCGCGCTGGGCGACTCGCTCTGCCGTGTTATGGACCACGCCGGTTACGACATCCAGCGTGAGTTCTACATCAACGATCACGGCTCTCAGATGAACACCTTCGGCAACTCCATCAGCACGCGCTATATGCAGCTTGCCGACATCATCGCCAAGCAGGGCGTGGATATCGACGAGGCTCACAAGCTTCTGATCGCCGACCGCGACGCCTTTGTTGCCGACGAGGGCGACGAGCACCCCGAGACCCATCCGTATCAGGACAACTTTGCCGAGACTCTGGGCAAGGACTCCTACGGCGGCGACTACATCATCGATGAGGCTGCCGAGTTCTGGCGCACCGACGGCGACAAGTGGGTCGAGGCCGATCCTCAGGAGCGCATGGAGAGCTTCCGCGAGCGCGGCTACGTAAAGATGGTCGACAACATGCGCGACCTCTGCCACGCCGTCAACTGCGACTTCGACCGCTGGTACTCCGAGCGCTCGCTGTACGTGAAGGACACCGAGGGCGAGACCGCCGGCACTTCCGCCGTCGACCGCGCTTTCGAGAAGCTCGACAAGATGGGCTACCTCTACACCAAGGACGGTGCCCTGTGGTTCCGCTCCACCGATCTGGGCGACGACAAGGACCGTGTGCTGATCAAGTCCGATGGCGAGTACACCTACTTCGCCTCCGACGTTGCCTATCACTGGGACAAGTTCCAGCGCGTCGACCATGTCATCGACATCTGGGGTGCCGACCACCACGGCTACATCGAGCGCGTCCGCTGCGTCTGCGATGCCTTGGGTTACCCCGGCAAGTTCGAGGTTCTGCTGGGCCAGCTCGTCAACCTGCTGCGCAACGGCAAGCCTGTCCGTATGTCCAAGCGTAAGGGCACTATGGTGACCCTGCAGGAGCTCGTCGACGAGGTCGGCTCCGATGCCGCTCGCTACACGCTCATCTCCAAGAGCTCCAACCAGATGGTCGACTTCGATATTGAGGCCGTTAAGAAACGCGACAACTCCAACCCGGTGTACTACGTGCAGTACGCTCACGCCCGCGTGTGCTCCATCCTGCGCCGTGCCGCCGATGTCACGCCCGAGCAGGCTGACGAGATGGGCATGAAGGCCGTCGCCGCCAAGGCCATCGGTGAGAACGTCGATTACTCGCTGTTGACTGACCCGACCGAGCTCGCCCTTTCGCGTAAGCTCAACGAGCTCACCGATCTGATTGCCAGCTGCGCTCGCGATCGCGCCCCGTTCCGTCTGACGCACTTTGCCGAGGAACTCGCCGGTGACTTCCACAGCTTCTACGCTGCCTGCCAGGTGCTGCCGAGCGAGGGCCGTCCCGTCGACCCCGAGCTTTCGCGTGCCCGTCTGGCCGCTTGCGATGCCGTCCGCGTGACGCTCGCTTTGGTGCTCACCCTCGTTGGCGTTTCCGCGCCCGAGCAGATGTAACCTGCGGGTCATTTGACCGTACAGACTTGGTTTAACTGAGCCTTGAAAGCCCGATCTCCCATATGGAGGTCGGGCTTTTTGCGTTTGGCGGGGCTTTTTGGCGTGTTAGAAAATGCTACAAAAACGCAACTATACCGGTTTACTACGATGAATTGAGAAAGTCCAACCACGCCGGCTTTTCGCTAAAAAGAGCAAGGCGTCTACCTGCGGTTTTAGTTCAACAGGTTTCGGAGTGGCCGCGGTTGAGCGATTCATCGTAGTAAACCGCCATAGTTTTGGCGGAGGCAGCCTGATTTGTGGGTGGTAAACCAAAGAGTGCCCCTTTTGACTAGTCGTTTAAGAGCGTTCCCAATGACTAAGTTGCAGGTGGCGGCGGTTGTGTTACACTAACGCTGCGTAATTGACGCAATCATCTCGATACAGATCAATGATGTCCGTCGTTTTGAACGGAACTAGACTGTTTAGCCGCCCTGAAGGTTTATGCAGGGAGCATGTGATCACAGGGCTTGAAAAGAAAGTTGAGCAAACACTGTGTCTGATCAACAGCAAGAAAACGAAATAACGACGACGCAGGCCGCTCCCACTGCACCGGTTGCGTCGGACCAGGTCGCGGCGCCCGCGCAAGCCTCGGCTCCTGAGGCGCCCAAGGCTGCTTCGACGCCTACGCCTGCAGCGGCTGAGAAGGCCGTGCCTGCAACCGGTGAGGAGGCTGCTCCGGCAAAGCCCAAGCGTACGCGCCGCACGACCAAGCCTGCCGCTGACGGCGAGGAGGTCACCAAGCCCAAGCGCCGTACCACGCGCACGACGCGCGCCAAGCGCACCGTTGCAGCTGACTCCTCGGCGCCGATTTCCGATGAGGTCGCGCAAGCACGTGCGTTGGCGCAGATTAGCGAGGCCCAGGTGGTGCGCGCCCGCCGTCGTGCTGCCGAGCGCGAGGCCGCGGCTCTGACCGAGCTTGCAGCTCCGTCTGTGCCCGAGACGTCTGCCGCCACCGAGACCCCTGCCGCCGACCAGCCGACCGAGAAGCCGGCACCGCGCACACGCCGTCTCACGGCTGCTAAAGCCGAGCAGGTTGCCGAACAGGTAACCCCCGAGCTCACTGAGGCTTCGGTCCGTTCCGCGGCAGGGGAGGGCACATCGCCTGCTGAGCCCGCTGCGCCTGTCGAGGCCAGCGAAGTTCCCGTTGTCGATCCGGCTTTGCGCCCGCACCGTCGCGGTCGCAAGCCCAAGGCCTTCGTCGAGGCAGAGAAGGCCGCAGCCGCAGCCGCCGCCGCTCGGGATGCTGCGGCGACCGCCGAGTCTGCAACCGCTGCCGATGCACCCGTTCAGGATGCTACGACTTCCGAGGCCGCTCCCGCCGATGCCGAGCCCGCCGACGTCCGTCCCGGTCGCAGCCGTCGCACCGCTGCTAAGCGCACGTCCAAGGCTAAGGCTGCCAATAAGGGTGCGTCCGAGGATTCCGCCGAGACGACCGCCGATGCATCGATTGATGCCGCCGAGCCCCAGGACGTCGAACAGCCTGCGTCCGAGAAGCCCAAGCGCGGTCGTAAGAAGTCCGCTAAGGCCAAGGCGTCCGAGCAGCAGGCTGATGTCGAAGCGCAGGTCGATTCCGGCGCCGAGGCCAATGACGCCGCTGCGGCCAATGCCGACGCCGCCGCAACCGATGGCGCCGCGCCCGCTGAGGCCGATGACAACGCTCGCCCCAACCGTCGCCAGCACAAGCGCAACGAGGAGCGCAACGAGCGCAAGGACGAGCGCAACAACGACCGTCGCAACCGCCAACGCGATCGCAAACAGCGCAACAAGGAGCGTAACGCCGCCCCCACCGAGCCCACGCTTTCGCGTGAGGAGCTCGCTGCCATGAAGGTCGCCGAACTGCGCGAGAAGGCCAAGGAGTTCGAGATCGAGACGACCGGCAAGAAGAAAGCCGAGCTCGTCGAGGAGATCTACGTCACCGCCGCGAAGGCCGAGGGCTTCCGCGACATCAAGGGCATTCTGCAGATTCGCCCGGACAGCTCCGGCATCATCCACGCCCATGGCTACATGAAGTCCAACGACGACGCCTTCGTGCCCGCCTACCTCATCCGCTCCGCGCGCCTGCGCACCGGCGACGTCATCGAGGGTTCGCTTCGCCCCTCGCGCGGCGGCGACAAGCGCGCCGGTCTCGCCAAAATCACGACCGTCAACGGTCTGGACCCCGAGCAGATTCGCAACCGTCCCAAGTTCGGCGACCTCACCCCGGTCTATCCCAACGAGCCGCTGCGCATGGAGCACGGCAAGGACTCCATTACCGGTCGCGCCATCGACATCGTGTCGCCGATCGGCAAGGGTCAGCGTGGCTTGATCGTGTCCCCGCCCAAGGCCGGCAAGACCACGATCCTCAAGAAGATTTGCCAGTCTATCTCGATTAACAACCCCGAGGTGCACCTCATCTGCCTGCTCGTCGACGAGCGCCCCGAAGAGGTCACCGATATGCAGCGTTCCATCAAGGGCGAGGTTGTGGCGTCGACCTTCGATATGCCCGCCGACAACCACACTCGCGTGGCAGAGCTCGTCATCGAGCGCGCCAAGCGCATCGTGGAGCTGGGCGGCGATGTTGTGGTGGTGCTCGACTCCATTACGCGTCTTGCCCGCGCCTACAACTTGGCGGCGCCCGCCTCGGGCCGCATCCTTTCGGGCGGCGTCGATTCGGCGGCCCTGTATCCTCCCAAGCGCTTCCTGGGCGCAGCCCGTAATATCGAGAACGGTGGCTCGCTCACCATCCTGGCCTCTGCCCTCATCGACACCGGTTCCAAGATGGACGAGGTCATCTTTGAGGAGTTCAAGGGCACCGGCAACATGGAGCTTAAGCTCGACCGCGACCTGGCCGACCGCCGCATCTTCCCGGCTATCGACCCCGTTGCCTCCGGTACGCGTAACGAGGACCTGTTGGTCGACGAGCAGATGCGTCCGTTTGTCTTTGGTCTGCGTCGCATTCTTGCCGGCATGAACAACACCGAGCGCGCAGCCGCATCGTTTATCAAGGGTCTTAAGGGCACCAACACCAACCAGGAATTCTTGGTGCGTTCGGCCAAAAAACACAGCGACTACGAGCAGACGTTCTAGGTTGTCATCCACACGCAGCGATAGTCATCAATGCGATAAAGGGTCGGGGCTTTGAGCCTCGGCCCTTTTCCATATCGCCGCTCCGCGCTTATTTTTAACCATAAGACCGACGAGCAGCAGGTTTCCCGTTTCAATCCGACATCGTCGCTTGCAATCGACGGGGCGGTTTCGCATAATAGCTTTTAAGCTTCGCGACGGAAAACGCAGATGAAACGAACCATATACCGTTGCTTTGGGGCATAGCCCCGCTTCATCTTCTCTCGCGCAGCCAACTGAATGATGCGATTTGGGTGCTGGAAGATGGGGAGAGCTCATGGCTTCTTCTGATGCAACACAACGAGCAGTCCTTGCCGGACTTTCGTGCGGGATCGGCCTTGCCGCTCCCGTGGTTATGTATGCCGCGACGCTACCGTTTTCGTCTGTGAACGAGACGGTCGTGGCGGGTGCGGTTCCCTTCGCCGTGGGCGCGGTGGCGGGCGTGGGTATCTATGCCGCCTCGCTGGGTATCTCCGAGTATCGTGCGCAGCGTGAAGAGCGTCTGTTCCAGCCCGATGCCATGGGCGGTGCCGCCAATCTCAATCAGCATCAAAGCGAGTTCAAGACCGCCTCGATTCCAACTCAGCAGCAGGATGCGACTCCTTACGCTGCGGCTTCTGCTTCTCAGGCTCAGGCGGAGCAGTCTACCTCGGCATTCCTTTCCGGCCTGACCGGTGCGTTCCAGCGCCGTCATGCCGATGATGGTGTCCCTACCATCGCTCGAGCCGCAGATGCTATGGACGAGGACGAGGCTTGGTCCATGATCGACAGTATGCTCGACGACGATTCGCCGGTGAGCTGCGACCCTGCACACTCGCGCGACGTCTATCAAGTCGCCATCGACGAGCTCACCAACGGCGGGCAGACCGGCTCCTTCAATCGCGACGACATCGCCGCCGCGGCACGCGCCGTGTCTGGCTCCCAGGCCGCCCCTGCGGGCAGTACGGCGGCTTTCGTGGCACTCGTCGCCAACGCGGCAGCCAATAACGCCTACAGCGCTACCTCGGCTGACGCGAACGCTTCTGCCGATAATTCGTACGTTGATGAAGCCATGACCGCGGACGAGGAGGCCGTTGCCGCCCGCCGTGCCGCCGAAAGCTCGCTTTGGGGCGCTCCTGCCCAGCAGCAGGCGGCTGAGGCTGCGCCGTATAACGTAAACCTCGCCAGCATGCCTATCATCTCCGGTGCCGCGGACATCGATCTCGATGACCTCGATGAGCCTGCAGCCATCACCGCATCTATTGAAGCCCAAGATCGCATCGACACCGGCGACCTTCCGGACGCCTCGCTCGAGGTTGATGTCCCCATGGCCGATTACTCGGGCCACGAGGACATGTGGGCCGCCGCCACCGCGATTCTGGATGAGATTGACGAGCCCGCTCCTGTTGCAGCCCCCGCTCCCGTTGCTGCCCCTCAGCCTGCTGCCCCCGCCTATGTCGGCCGTCACAGCGCTGTGTTCCCCGAGGATACTGCCCGTATCTCGCGTGAGAGCATCGAGCGGGCCGAGGCTATTGCCGCCGGCATTATGGAAAATCGTCGTCACGAGCGCGTCAATCAGATCCTCGAGGAAGAGATCGAGCGTCTTCAGTCCTCTACCGCCAAGCGTACGGGCCGTGCTTATCTGAGCGTTATCGAGGGCGGTACCGCCAGCTTCGCGCCGCTCCGTGCGGAGGCATAACTTCTGCATGGTTAAGATCAATCGAAAATGGGCGGTCGTGACCTGCCTGATGGCGCTCTTGATCTGGGGCAATTCGCTGGTTCCCGGCTCGGGGTCGGGTTCGCTGAGCCTAACGGTCATGGAAGCTATTCGCTGTTTCTTGCACGGCGTGGGACTTCCATATGAATGGGTGACTAACTTTGTTGTTCGCAAGTGCGCGCATTTTTCCGAGTATATGGTGCTCGGCATCCTGGCAACGCACGCCTTTGATTTTGAGGGCCGGCGCACCTTTGACGTGCTGCTGCCCACGGCGGTGTTCCTGCTGCTGATTCCTTCGATTGACGAGACGATTCAGCTCTTTGTGCCGGGACGCGCCGGCATGATCACCGATGTGATGATCGACTGCTGTGGAGCGGCAACGGGCGTTGTGCTCCGATATCTCTTACGGTCGCTGATGTGCGCCAAAAAGGCCGCCTAGGACGTATTGTTTGGTCCTAGGCGGCCTTTTTTATTTGAGGGCTTATATGAGGCGTGGTGGCGTCGTTTCGTAGGTCGGATTTGCCGGGCGCGCCACGCCCTGTGGGTGCATCTGCTACTGAAGCGCCTGTGCGCCCAGGGCCAGGCAGCCCATAATGCCCTGCTTGCCCTCGAGGCTGTTGTTGACGATGTAGTTATTGATGTCGTTGACCTCGGGCGTGACGATATAGCCGTTGAGCATCTCGGCACACTTTTTGCGTGCGAGCGGCACGATGGGAGTGTGGTCGGCCACGCCGCCGCCGATGATGATCTTTTGCGGCGCGTAGCACAGCGTGTAGGTCATGAGTGCCTGGGCCAGATAGCCGGCGAGCAGGTCCATGGCTTCCGGGTCATCAGCCATGTCTCCGGCGCTCTTGCCATCCCAGCGCTTTCTAACGCCGGGGCCGGCGATGAGGCCTTCGAGGCAGTTGTCATGGAAGGGGCAGGCGCTGTGCTCGCCAATGGTGTCGCGCGGGTCGCGCGTGACCAGGATGTGGCCAGCCTCGGGATGCATCATGCCGTGCACGAGCTTACCGCCCGAGAGCACGCCAGCGCCCACGCCGGTACCGATGGTCAGATACACCACGTCAGTGAGGCCCTGGGCGCAACCAAAGGTGACCTCGCCCAGGCAGGCGACGTTGACGTCGGTGTCGTAGCCGCAGGGAATATTGAGCTCGTTTTGGATGGTGCCCAGCAGGTCGAAGTAGCGCCATGCCGTTTTGGGCGTCTCCAGGATCTTGCCGTATTGGGGCGAGGCAGGGTTGACTGCGGTGGGGCCAAAGGCGCCGATGCCCAGCGCGGCGATGCCCTTGTCGGCAAACCATGCGTTGACGGCCTCGACGGTCTCCTGCGGGGTCGTGGTCGCGATCTGCTCACGCTTCAGGACCGTACCGTCTGCATAGCCCGTGGCGCAGACCATCTTGGTGCCGCCGGCCTCGAGCGCTCCGATAAGCTGCTGCTCCGCCATAGTGTTCCTCTTTCTGGGACGAGTTGCTCCTTCTCTAAAGTATAGCGCTCTAAAAAATAAATGAGGTCGCTATAAAAAGAAACCTCGTGACCCAACGGGTTCGCGAGGTTTCTTTAGTGCCTTTAGTTACTGGGTCGTCCTTACCCGCGCGGCTCGATTTTATCACGCAGAGACTTGAGGTTCTCCAGCGCCGCGTTGAGCGTCTCGTCACGCTTGGCAAAGTGGAAGCGGATGAGGTGGTTGACGGGCTCGCGGAAGAAGCTCGAGCCGGGCACGGCGCCCACACCCACTTTAGACGCGAGGTCCTCGCAGAAGTCGAGGTCGCTGTCATAGCCAAACTCCGAGATATCCATCATTACGTAGTAGGCGCCTTGCGGCACGTTGTGCGTAAGGCCGATGCTGTCGAGTCCCTGACAGAATAGGTCGCGCTTGGCGGTGTAGAGGTCGAGGACCTCCTGGTAATAGCTGTCGTCGAAGTTGAGGGCGGTGACGACGGCTTCCTGCAGGGGAGCGGCGGCGCCTACGGTGAGGAAGTCGTGGACCTTCTTGATGCGCTCGGTGATCTGGGCTGGGGCAATGGTGTAGCCCAGACGCCAGCCGGTGATGGAGTACGTCTTAGACAGTGAGCTGCAGCTGATGGTGCGCTCAAACATGCCGGGCAGCGTGGCCATGTACACGTGCTCGTGGGGCGCGTAGACGATGTGTTCGTAGACTTCGTCGGTGATGCAGTAGGCGTCGTACTTTTTGCAGAGGTCGGCGATAAAGGTGAGCTCCTCGCGGGTAAAGACCTTGCCGCAGGGGTTGGACGGGTTGCACAGGACGATCGCCTTGGGATCGTTGTCGCGGAAGGCTGCCTCGAGCGTCTCGCGGTCAAAGTCGAATGTGGGCGGGTTGAGCGGCACGTAGATGGGCTCGGCGCCCGAAAGGATCGTGTCGGCGCCGTAGTTTTCGTAGAACGGCGAGAAAATGACGACCTTGTCGCCGGGGTTCGTGACCGTCATCATGGCGGCCATCATGGCCTCGGTGGAGCCGCAAGTGACTACGATATTCTCGTTGGGGTTCACCGGCATGCCCATAAAGTGCTCCTGCTTGGCGGCGAGCGCCTCGCGCATGGCCTGGGAGCCCCAGGTGATGGAGTACTGGTGGTAAAGCGGCTTGGGGTCGGCGGCGATGGTGCTGAGGCTCTCGAGCAGCTGCGCCGGGGGATCGAAGTCGGGGAAGCCCTGCGAGAGATTGACAGCGCCGTACTTATTGGAGATGCGTGTCATGCGGCGGATGACCGAATCGGTAAACGTTGCCGTACGGTTGGAGAGTTCTTTCATGCCGGTCCTTTCGAGCATTTGCAGTGGGGCAAGTTTACTCCTATGAAACCGGTGGGAATTGCTCGAAACGCGCTTGAAAAACTCTTTTCGGTTGATTTTCAATCTCAACGCAACAGCCTGAACGGGTCCCGCTTTTCCGCAGCT
>URBP01000036.1 GCA_900546105.1 uncultured Collinsella sp. | reverse complement strand
CAAAACAATCTGATACTCAGATTCCAACTTTTTTATTGCCGACGAAACGGCCTGTGGGCTCACATGAACGGCTCGAGCCGCTTTGCGCACGCCGCCGTAGTTCGCTACCGCTTGAAGGTATTCGAGTTGAGAAAGCTGCATAGGTTACTCCAAAGGCAGCCAAGTCGACGGCCTACGCGCCCTCAGATGAGGTTCTCGCCCAGGTTCTTGCCGCCGAGGACGTGCATGTGGAAGTGCATGACGGTCTGGCCGGCGTTAACGCCCTTGTTGGAGATGACGCGGAAACCGTCCTCCAGGCCCTTGGCCTTAGCAACCTCCTGGATGGCATGGGCCATGGCGCCCATGGTCTCGGCAGGCACGTTATCAGCGATGTCGCTGTAGTGCTTCTTGGGGATCACGAGCGTATGAACCGGTGCCTGGGGATTGAGGTCATCGAACGCGATGACCTGGTCGTCCTCGTAGACAACAGTCGAGGGGATCTCGTAGTTGGCAATTTTACAGAAGATGCAATCGCACATAGCTGGTTCCTTTCTTACAGACCAAGGTAATTATATTTGGTCGAGATGCTTAGAACGAAAGGTTATCATCGGTGTTGGCGGCCTCGCCGTCGGCGAGCACGTCGTTGCCGTCGACGTCCTTAAGGAGCACCGAGACCTTCTGCTCGGCATCGGACAGGCGGGTGCGCAGGCTCTTGAGGAGCTCGACGCCGCGGGTATAGCTCTCGAGCGACTCCTCGAGCTCCATATCGCCAGACTCCAAGCTGCGGATGATGAGCTCCAACTCCTGCGAAGCCTGCTTGTACGTAAGCTGCTCGACCGGGGTCTTCTCTGCCATATCTGTTTCCTTTCCTAAAGGTTTATCGCTATGAAACGCGGGTTACTCGACCATATCGACCGTTGCCGCCACGTTGCCGTCTGCCATGCGCACACGAATGGCGTCGCCGGGCTTAAAGGTCTTGGCGCTCGTAGCCACACCATCGTCGCTGTACGCGATGGAATAGCCGCGGGCAAGCACCTTGAGCGGCGACAGGGCATCGAGCGAGGCTGCTGCACGGCCCAGGTCGGATGCGGGTTTGCTAAGCATCGAACGTCCCTGATGCTCCAGACGGGAACTCGCAAGCGTGAGCGCATGGCGTTTGCCGTCGAGCCCTGAGGTGCTTGCGATCAAGCGCTCGGGCAGACGCTCGAAGTTGGAGCGGAAGACCCCGACTGAGCGTACTATGGCGCCCGACAGGCGATCGGCCGTCAGCGCAAGCTCCGATTCGCGACGCTCGACCATAAATGTGGGGTCGTTGAGGCACGGGCGACACGCAGCCGCATCGAGCGCATCGCCCAAGCGAGCCGTATAGGTATCCCAGGCACGGCGACCGCGCTGATCGAGCATCTCCAGGTCGACCTGGGCCGACCCAATCATCGAAGCCATCGCGGCACCCAGACGCTGATGGCGCGCCTCGAGTACATCGGCCAACTCCGTCATAGCCGGCGCCACCGATTCAGCCGCCGCCGTGGGCGTGGAGGCCCGGCGGTCGCTCACCATGTCGCAGATCGAGGTATCGGGCTCATGGCCAATGCCCGTCACCACGGGCACGGGACAGGCCGCCACCGCACGGGCAAGCCCTTCGTCGTTAAAGGTCATAAGGTCTTCGAAGGAGCCACCGCCGCGCACCAGCAAGATGCAATCGGGCGCCGGCATAATGGCGGCGGCGCGGCGCAAGCCTTCAATAAGCTCCGCCGGCGCACCCTCACCCTGGACCTTTGCGCCCACGCAGACGAGCTCGACGAGCGGGTTGCGACGGCGCAGCGTACGCTTGACGTCGTCGATTACGGCGCCCGAAAGCGAGGTGACGACCGCCACACGCGAGCAAAACACCGGAATGCGACGTTTGCGTGCCTCGTCCATCAGGCCCTCGCGACGCAGCTTTTCGGCCAGTTGCGCCACTTGTTGACGCAGCAGGCCCTCCCCCGCCAGCGAAAACGAGCGAGCGACGAAGCTCATGCGGCCTGTGGGCTTGTAGAGATTAAAGCTGCCCTTAAAGCTCACCTGCATGCCGTCGCGCAGATCGAAGGTGCGCTTAAGGTAGGCGCCCTTCCAGATGATACAGTCGACGGCCGCCGAGTCGTCCTTGATTTGGAAGTAGCAGTGGCCGCTTCGGGCATTGGGACCGCGGAAACCAGTGACCTCACCCAAAACGCTCAGCTGTGGAATGGCATCGAGCGCGCCGGCGGCGATCTCCACCGCTTGGCTCACGCTGAGCTCTTTGCGCTCCTGCTCGTCCGATCCGTCGAACTCGGCGGAAACGGCATTGCCGGTTAGATTCCAGCCTGCCACGCAGCCCCCTTTCGTCATCGTGCACATGGGCTCCGGCCCTGCGCTAATTCAAGTCCAACACATAGTACAGCGCCGCGGGAACACAAACCCCCACGGCGCCCGTCGGTCCCATTTGTTATCGGTTGGAGTTTCTGTTGTAGCGAGCCATAAGGTAGAGCAGCTGAATAATCGAGGTGAGCGCCGCGGCCACGTAGGTGAGCGCGGCAGCCGTCAACACCTTCTTGGCACCGTTGACCTGCTTGGAACTCATGCCCGACTGCTCAATATACGCCACGGCACGTCGGCTGGCATCAATCTCGACCGGCAGCGTAACCAGCTGGAATAGCACACTAAACGAGAAGAAGATCAGCGCGAGGGTCGTGAGCCCTGCTATGTTCATAAACAGGCCCATGAGCAGCACGACGGTCCAGGTGTTCTGGGTAAAGTTGACGACCGGCACGAGGGCGGTACGTACCTTCATCATGGCATAGCCGCTTTGACGCTGCGCGGCATGGCCTGCCTCGTGACAAGCGACAGCAACGCTTGCGACCGAGCCGCCCGAACGGTTGGAATCCGACAGATACAGGTTATTGTCCTGCGGGTTGTAATGGTCGGTGAGCTCACCGGCGACGCCCTTGATACCCACGGCGTTGCAACCGTTGGCGTCGAGCATGCGGCGAGCGACCGTGGCACCCGTGTCGCCGTCCGAGCGAACCTTGGACCACGTCTTGTACGTCGAATTGATATAGCTCTGCGCAGCAAGGCCAAGCACCGTGCAGACAAGAACAACCAGCAGGTACAGCGGGTCGATGCCAAAGCCATATCCATAGTAATAGGGCATGCGAATTCCTCCAAATCGAGTTACACGTTGGAGGCATTCTACCCACTCAGCAGACTAGGCTTCCCTATAACAACTCAATCTTTCCGTCCTTCACGGTGAGTCCCATATTGCCGGAAAGCAGATCGTCCAGGCGCGAGCCCACAAGCTCAAAACGCCAGCCTTCGCGCAGGGGGCTCTGCTCGGGGTGCTCAATATAGTCGGCCAGATCATCGCGCGAGGCAATGACCGAGGTCGCCACGCCCGAGCGCTCGGCAACCAGGCGGATGAGCGCATACATCAGGTCCGTCACGCTCTCCAGCTCCGGCGAGATCTGACGGTGTCCGCGCACCATGAGCGGCAGGCGATCGTGCGGGCAGCTCGCGCCGCGCTTGATGGCCATGAGCGCACCGTCCACGTCGCGCTCCCCCAGCTGGTCGGTACCGCGAATGCTACGGAACTCCTCAACGCGGACGGGATTGCGCTTAACGAGCGCAAGCAGCGTGTCGTCGGACATGACCCACTTGCGCGGGATGTTACGGCGCTCGGCGCGGTCCTCGCGCCAGGCGGCGAGCTCGCGCGCGATACCCAGCTGGTGACGGCTGCACGAATTGATGCGCTTGACCTTGCGGAACGCCTCGTGGCGATCGGCGCGATAGTGCGACTCGTCAGCCAGCGGGCGCAACTCGTCGAGTACCCAGTCCACGCGGCCCAGCTCGCGCAGACGGCTCATCATCTCGGTATAGGCGACGATCAGGTACTTGACGTCATCGATCGCGTACTCAATCTGCTTATCGGTCAGCGGGCGACGCGACCAGTCGGTCAGCGACTCAGTCTTGGGCAGCGAGACGCCGCAAAACGTCTGCACGAGCGCGCCGTAGGAAATCTGCTGGCGCTCGCCTAAAAAGGCGGCGGCCACCTGCGTGTCAAAAATCGGACGCGGCAACACGCCTACGGTATGAAGCATAACTTCCATGTCCTGCGAGCAAGCATGGAACACCTTGGTCACGCTCTCGTCGGCCATGAGTTCGGCCAAGGGAGACAGGTCGTCGATCACCAGCGGATCAACCGCGACGCTCTCGGCAGGAGTGGCAATCTGGACCAGGCACAGGCGCGGATGGAACGTGCGCTCGCGCAAAAACTCGGTATCGACGGCAATCGCGTCAAACTCACGGGCGCGCTGACAAAAGTCGAGTAGAGCCTGATGTGTGGAAATGTACATATCAACCCATCGAATAAGGTTAGGCCCGAAAAACACGGGTAGGATATCGGCATTGCCTTACAACTATACTCGGTTAGTCACAGAACGGGAACGTAAGTATGCGCTGCCTTATCATCCACAACCCGGCATCGGGCCCCAGCTCAGATGAAATCTACGCATTCACGCACGCCCTCGCGCAGGGCGGCGACGAGGTCGTGATGCGTTTTATCGGCGATGGCATGGAACCCGAAGACGCCGTGGCAGACGTGCGCGAGTTTGATCGCGTGGTGATTTCGGGCGGCGACGGCACCGTCTCCAACGTACTCGACCAAATGCGCGGATGCGGCGTCCCCACGCTCGTCTTCCCCTCCGGCACAGCCTGCCTGTTCTTTAACAACATCGGTAATGCCCCCGAGGCAGCGGCACTTGCCAAGGCCTGCCGTGCCGGTCGCACGGTCAAAGTGGACATGGGCGAGCTCTTTTGGCTCGACGAGAACGGCAACGAAAAGCGCCACGGCTTTATCATCATCGCCGGCTCGGGCTTCGACGCCGAGATCATGATGAAGGCCGCCCCTACCAAAAACGACATCGGCGAGATCGCCTACTTCCTCTCCGCGCTCGCCACGCCCAACCCCACGGTGGCGCACTTTACCATCGAGCATGACGGCATTGTCGAGGAGCTCGATGGCATCTGCTGCATGGCCGGCAACACCTCGGTCATCCAAAACGACATCAACCTGTTCCCCAACTGCCGCATGAACGACGGCATGGTCGACATTGCGGTCATCGAACCCGTGCGCACCGTGCAGCTGCTGCCTACCGTGATCACCGCTGCGCTTGACCCCGCCGGCAAGGTACTCGGGCGCCCACAGTTCAAGATCATCCAGACCAAGGAAGCCAAGATCACCTGCACCCCGTCACTGGGCATGCAGTTCGATGGCGAGATTATCTCCAGCAATTCGGGCGTCTTTGGAGCCCGCGCGCTTCCGCAATGCCTCGACCTCATCGTCGACGAATTCTCCCCGCTCGGAAAATAGGAGGACCCTATGAACGACAATCCCGTGATCGGCTTTATTGTCATCGTCTTGGCCATGCTCGTCGGCTACGCCATTAACGTGATTCACCGTCGAAAGAAGTAGCCATTACTCTTAGACGGCCCGTGCAGCCCGGACCCCTCGCCGGCATGAAACCACATGCCGGCGAGGGGTCCGCTTTTTTCTTGACGCTTTATTTAGCTATATCATTCGCTGGCGTTATACAAATTGAATTACCTAGTAAATGAGTATAATTAACCGTTAATCGCATATTTCACTACGCTTATCGAGTAAATATCTTTCATGAATGTATATTGTTTCGAATTCGTTACGCTTGGGGGACGTATTTATTGGGTGAAGCCCTCTGGAGACAGAGGGCTTTCGCACGCTGGGAGGGAACATGAGTAAAACTCATCCCGTCAACGCGCTCAAGAAGCTTGGCATAGGCCTTGCATTTGGAGCTGCAACCATCATGTCCATGCCGACATCCGCGCTCGCCTGCACGCAGATGTACATGGGCAAAGACCTAACAGCCGACGGCAACACATATTATGGTCGCGCCGAGGACTTTGCCCCGCGCTACCTCAAGCACTATGGCATCGAACCCGCCCACGAATCTGGCTTTAAGTACAGCTCGATTGAATCTGCTTTTGAATACACTTCGAACAAGCCTACCTATCGCTACAGCTATGTACGCGACCACCCCTCCAACTGGGAGGGCCGCACCGACGCCTACTCCGAGGCCGGCATCAACGAGAAAGGCGTCTCCTGCTCCGCCACGTTGAGCACCTCCTATAACAAAAAGGCAGAAGCCGCAGACCCCATCGATAATCAAGTAGGTCTGGGCGAGTATAGCTACGGCAGTGTCATCCTGGGTGAAAGCGCCACGGCCCGCGAGGGCGTCAAGCTCCTCGGCAGCCTGATTGACGAGAAGGGCACCTGCACCAACGACCAGATTATCATCTCCGACAACAACGAGACCTGGCTGTTCGCCACACTTTCTGCCCATCAGTGGATCGCCATGAAGTTGACCGATGACGTCGCCTCGCTCAACCCCAACATCGGCGGACTCAATTACGATGTCGACCTTGATAACGCCGAGAACTGCCTCCACTCCGAGGGCATCCAGACCATGCCCGAGGAAAATGGCTTCGCCGAGTACACCAACGGCAAGTTCGACGTTGCCAAGACCTATGGCGAAAGCCTCGCCGATTCCGGCGTTCATCAGTGGACTCGCTATGTCCAGGGCCGCGATTACTTCATGGCCCCGTTGACCAAGGGTACGGATTACGACATCGTCACGGTTAAAAATAAAAAGGAAGATCGCCCCGACCAAATCGGAGCCATGGTCAGCGAGATCCAGCCCCTGTTCTTCCAGCCCGGCAAGTCCGACTGGAACACCTTTGAGATGATCCGTGCATTTGGCAACCGCGGCGAAAATGTCCCCGGCCTCAACGCCAACACCGACGGTGTCTACGCCATCGGTAGCGAAAACAACAGTGAGATCAATCTCTTCCAGATTCGTCGTGGCCTCGATCCCGAGATCGCAACCATCCAGTGGGAGATGCTCTCTCGTGCCGCCTACTCCGTCGCTATTCCTCTGTACTCTGCACTGCTCACCGAGGTCAGCCCCTACTTCAGCAATCAGGATGTCTCCTACGATCACTGCGACGAGGCGGACATCGTGAACAACGAGGAGCCCAAGAACTCCATCAACTACGTCCTCATGGACATCAGCTCGCTCTGCTTTGAGAACCCTGACACTCTCGGCACCGGCGTCCGCGCCTACCTCGACGCACTCCAGAACGAGCTCATCGAGCAGAACAAGGAAGTCGACGCCGCCATGCTGGCCGAAACTACCCCTGAGGGCCGCACCGCCCTGGCAAACAAGGCCGGCAAGGCTGCCACCGAGAACACCTACGTCAAGTGCAAGGCCCTGCTCCAGGAGATGCGCGCTTATCTGAAGGCCGAGAACTTCGATGAGCCCTTCACCCCGAGCGATCTGAACACTGAGACCAACGGCCTCAAGGTGTCCATCACCTACGCCAAGGATGCTCTTGCCACCGATCCGGTCACCCCGGATCAGCCCGGCACTCCTGAGCAGCCTGGCACTCCCGAGCAGCCCGCTAAGCCCGAGCAGCCCGCTAAGCCCGAGCAGCCGGCCGCCAAGCCTGAGAAGCCTGGCAAGTCCGACACCACGACCACGGTAACCACTAACAAGACGAACACCAAGGGCGGCCTGCCCACCACTGGCGATCGCTTTGATGGCCGCATGGTGGCCGCATTCGCCATCGCTGGCGTTGCCGTCATCTCCGCGGGCGGTTACTTCCTCTACCGTCGCAATAAGGAGTAACGTCTTAGCCGAGCGGGCGGGGCACATGAGTTACCACGCCCGCTTAGCCTGCTCTTTTGACCGGCGGGAAACCCGCCTGAAATCTTTTTAAAAAAGATTTCCCCGCACGCATTTCGCTGTGCTATAGTGCAGCGCAACAGCAACTAGGTGCGACCGCGCCATGGCATCACGAAAGGAGCCACCGACATGAAGAACACGATGAAGTCTCTCAACAACTGGTGGTGGCGTGATGCGAATACGATCGGTCGACAGTGAGTCCCTCACGCCTGTTTTTGCGCTCTAGGTGATTAGAAGGCCTCCGGTTTCGACCGGGGGCCTTTTTCTATCTCGAGCCCGATCGCATTCGCATCACGCGCCTCCGCTTTCCCCTTGCACTCCCCTTCCGAAAGGATTTTCACCATGTCTCAGAACACCACCGCCACCCAGCCCCGCACCGTCCAGACCGCCGACCGCGGCAAACTCGACGTCCGCGCTCTCGTCCTGCTCGCCATCCTGCTCGCTGCAGGCTTCATCCTCAACTTCACCGTCGGCAAGGCCATCTCGGGCATCTCGGGTGGCATGATCAGCCCCGAGTTCATCATCTCGGCCTTCTGCCTCACCATCCTGGTCGTTCGCCCCAACATCGGCCAGGCGCTCGTCATTGGCCTCATCTCGGCTGCCGTGATCCAGATCACCACCACTTCGCCGTTCGTTGATTTTGCCGCTGAGGGCATCGCCGCCATGCTCATGGCCGCCATCGTCAATGCCGCCGGCAAGAACGGTCAGGTCAAGCCCGCGATCGCCATTGTCGCAACCTTCCTGACTACCTTTGTCTCCGGCGTCATCTTCATGGTCATCAAGATGGCCATGCTCGGCGTGGTCGGCGAGCTCGCCGCCGCCATGCTGCCCGTCGTCGCCATGACCGCCGTCTTTAACGCCATTCTGGTCGGGGCCCTCTACCTGCCCATCCAGAAGGCCCTGAAGCTCAACTAACCCACAGTGCCCCATCGGTAAAGACTGTCCCAAACAACTAGCTCTTGGAGACGTTCTTTAAGGAGCTCTTGGGGACGTTCTTAAACGACTAGTCATTTAAGAACGTCCCCAATGACTATGAAAGGTATCCATGGAAACGATCATCAACGTCGACGATGTCTCGTTCTCCCATGGCACGCAGACCGAGCAGGCGCTCAGCCACATCTCGCTCAGCGTGAACAAGGGAGATTTCATCGGCATCATCGGGCCCTCGGGCGCCGGCAAGTCCACGCTTGCCGCTTGCCTGTCGGGTGCCGTGCCCCACCACTACACCGGCACGTTCTTTGGGTCCGTCATGGTTGACGGCCACGACACCTGCGAAGCCTCGCTCACCGACGTGTCACAAATCGTCGGCAGCGTGCTGCAGGATATCGACACGCAGATGGTCGCCTCGGTCGTCGAGGACGAGATGCTCTTTGGCCTCGAGAACTTTGGCGTTCCCCACGACCAGATCGAGCAGCGCGTGAGCGAAACGCTCGAGACCGTCGGCATCAGCGACCTGCGCGACCGCGAGATCGCCACCCTCTCGGGCGGACAAAAGCAAAAAGTGGCCATCGCCGCCATTCTCGCCATGCGTCCGCGCGTCTTGGTTCTCGACGAGCCCACCGCGGCACTCGACCCCGCCAGCTCCACGCTGGTTTTCGAGACCCTGCGTGAGGCCAACCGTGCACTCGGCATCACCATCGTCGTCGTTGAGCAAAAGGTCGCCCTGCTTTCGGAGTACTGCAACCGCGTGCTCGTGCTCAATCATGGCGAAATCGCGCTACAGGGCGAGCCGCACGAGGTCTTCGCACACGCCGATGAGCTCCGCGCCATCGGCGTCGATTGCCCGCGTGTCACGCGCATTTTCAACAGCCTCGAGGCCGACGGCCTGGCCAGCGGCACCCCCTGTTTGGATGTTGATGAGGCCGAGCGCATGATTTCGGGCATCGTCGACCCCGCACACGCGGCTATCGAAGCTCAGGCGCCCGCCGGTTCCCCGCATGCACCGTCGTTGCGCCCTCATGCCAAGGACGCCGAACCCGTACTCACCTTCGACCATGTTGAGTTTGCCTATCCCAATGGCGGAGCCGCCGTACACGACCTTAGCCTGACGCTCTATCCTGGCGAGCTCGTGGGCATCGTCGGCCAAAACGGCGCCGGCAAGACCACGCTCACCAAACTGCTCACAGGCCTGCTTAAGCCCGCCTCGGGCAGCGTGCGCGTCACGGGACTGGATACCGCAGCCGTTCCCACGAGCCGCATCGCTCGCGAGGTCGCGACCCTCTTCCAAAACCCCGACCGCCAGATCTGCAAGGACACCGTGCTCGACGAGGTCGCCTTTGGCCTGGAGCTTACCGGCATCGACCGCGCCGAGGCGCTGCGTCGCGCCCAGCTCGTCATCGACCGCTTTGGCTTGCCTGCCGACGAGGCGCCCTTCTCGCTCTCGCGCGGTCAGCGACAAATGGTGGCGCTTGCCTCCGTCGTAGTGGTTGAGCCCAAGATCGTCGTGCTCGACGAGCCCACGAGCGGCCTTGATTACCGCGAGTGCATGACCGTCATGGAAACGGTGCGCACCATGGCCGAGCGCGGTTGCGCCGTTATCATGGTCTGCCACGATATGGAAGTCGTCTCGGATTTTGCCGAGCGCATTGTGGTAATGGCCGACGGTCGCATCCTCGACCGCGGCCGCACGCACGAGCTATTCTCGAACATCGATCTCATGCAGCGTGCCTACGTGGAGCCTCCCCAGGTTATTGAACTCTCGCGCCGTCTGGCATCTTCCGTCTCGCCCGCTTTTGCGCAGGTGAGCGAGGTCACCGATGTCGTTCGAATTACCAAGGAGATGGTCCACCGTGGTTAACGTCATCGACTACATGCCGGGCGATACGCTGCTGCATCGACTGAACCCCGTCGTCAAACTGGGCCTCGCCGCCGCCATCATCGTCGGCATCTTCTTATCCGACACCTACGTGGCGCTGCTGGGCTTTTTGGCACTCACCCTTGTACTGGGTGCCTATGCCGGCGTCGTCAACCGTCTGTTCTCGCTGCTCAAGTTGCTGATTCCGCTCGCGCTTATCATGCTGGTGCTCCAGCTGGCCTTTATGCGCGATGGCAACGTGGTGTGGGGCTTTATCACCGACACGGGCCTCATCACAGGATCAAAGGCCTGTCTGCGCCTGCTGGGCGTGGCGTTACCACTCATCCTCATGCTCATGGTGACCAAGCTCAACGACCTTGCCAACGCCTGCGTCGAGGTGCTGCACGTGCCGTATCGCTATGCCTTCACCTTTACCACGGCGCTGCGCTTTGTGCCGGTGTTTGGTCAGGAGATGAACGCCATCATGGAGGCGCAGACCGCACGCGGCGTCGAGTACGACACCAAGAACCCCATCAAGAAGCTTAAGCTCATGCTGCCACTGTGCGTGCCACTGCTCATCTCGAGCGTGAGCAAGACCGATGCCACAGCCTTGGCGGCAGAACAGCGCGGCTTCTATCTGCGCACGCGCGCCAGCTCGTACAAGCGCTACCCCATCAAGGGCCTGGACATCGCCGTGCTCATCGTCAGCATCGCCCTCATCGCCATCGGCTTCCTGTTCTAGTTCACCACCGACAGCAACCGCCCCACGCAAAAGGCCTCGGCTCGCACCAAACGAGCCGAGGCCTTTACTGTTTCACCAGATAAAACCTACCAAAATAAACCTGTCCCTTTTTGGCAGGTCGGAAGCTAGAGGCGGTAGGGGGCGCCGCTGCGGATGATGGATTCGCGCACCAGGACATCCATGGCGTCGAGGGTGATTTCGGGCATCTCTCGGTACTTCTGCAGCACCGATAGCTCGGTGCAGGCCAGAATGACGCGGTCGCAGCCGCTACGGGCGAACTCCCACATCACGCGGTCGAACTTATCCATATCGGGCTCACGTCCGGCCTTCACATCATCGTAGATAAGCGACATCACATCGTTCTGACGTTTCTCGCTGGGATAGACGACCTCAACACCCGCAGCCTTACATTCGCGGCCGTAGACGCCCGCGCCCACGGTTCCGTCGGTGCCCATGATGCCAATCTTGTGCACCGACTCGGCCGGCATACTCAGGTTGGGGTCGAACTCGCGCTCCCCCATCACCGCACCCGCAAGGGCATAGCGCACCGACTCACGCGGCATGTGAATAATCGGCACCTTCGTAAACGACTGGATCTGGTCGTAGAAGTAGTGCGACGTGTTGCAGGGAATGGCAATGTGCGCACAGCCCAGCGACTCGAGTGCCTGGGCACACTCTTTCATGGTCGCCAGCAGCTTGGCATGCTCGCCGGTCTTAATGGCAAGCGTGCGGTCGGGCATGGTCGACTTGGAGAGCACCACCATGTCGATATGTTCCTGATCGCAGGCAGCAGCCGTATGACGCACTACCTGGTCGTAGTAATACGACGTGGCCTCGGCGCCCATGCCGCCGATAACTCCCAGCTTTTCCATCGCCGCCTCCTTGGTGACGCTTGCGCAATTGCGCGTATCATACCCGCGCCCGCCCGATGTAAACCGGACGGGCGCCGCACTCATCTACTTGTAATACGTCTTGAACAGCTTAAAGTGGCGCAGCTTGGTGTGCCACATGCGCAGCCAGCGGTTAAAGACAAAGTCGCCCTTCATAAACGAAGGGTCGGCGCCCTTGCCTTCCTTGTCCAGACGATGCACCTTAGCGCGCAGCTCGGGATCCTTGACGTACTTGTCGACGACGCCCATGGGGACGACCATCCACAGCGCCTCGTCCTGCGCCGTCACAAACTCCGGCTCAAACGGGCGGTTGAACACATACTCGTCCACCACATACTTGGCAACGTTAAAGCCGCTGTTAGTGACGTAGTAGTTGCTGCGGCCCTGGCGCGTGTTGAAATCGAAGAACTTAAACGAGCCGTCGCGCTCGTCGTACTTAACGTCAAAGTTGGAATAGCCCACAAAGTGGAGGTCCTCGAGCAACTTGCGCACACCGCCCATGAGCTCATCATTGGGCTCGGTGATGATACAGGCGTGGTTGCCGACACCGTGAGGCTGATGCTCCTCGAGCAGCACGTGACCCAGGCACATCATGCGCACCTTGCCGTTGCGGTCGGAATAACTGGTGAGCACGCGCATGTACTCGTCGTTGCCGGGCACGCGATCCTGCAAGATCAGGTCGTCGGTGTAGCCGCTGGCATACGAGTCGCGAATGACCTGTTCCAGCTCGGCACGGTCGGCAATCTCATAGGCCTTTTTCTGGCCCTCGAACTCGTGCTGCCACCACATGATGCCGTCAGAAGGCTTCAGAATCATCGGGTAGGGAAAATCGATTTGGTCGAGCACTTCGGCAGGTGCCTCGCCTTGGTCGTTCAGCATCGCCATGGTGAAGGTAAAGGTATGCGGATAGGGCACGCCGTGCTTCTCGCACAGCTCGTAGAAGATCTCCTTCTTCTGACACTGCTCAAGCATGCTATAGGGAGCGTAAGGCGCGACGATGTTATCCGCCAACTCATGGGCATCCTTGGCCTGAGCCACGAGGGCAACATAGTTATCGCCACAGCCCACAAGGACAATCGTCTTATCGGCATGCGCTTGGGCAATGCCGTTGACGGTCCTGAGCATCACGGGCATGGTATCGATATCCACGTTGGGCGTGTAGTCGATAATCTGGCTGCGGTACGCGGGACCCGTCTGGTACTTGCCAAAGACCAGGCTCTTGACCTGGTACTCCTCGTAGAAGGCGCGCGCCACCGAATAGGCGTTGATGTCGCCACCGAGCAGCACGGGAATGAACTCGCGCTCTGTAAACTGCAATGCCATGGAAACTTCCTATCACGAACTGCCCACACAACGGGCGGTCTTTGCGCAACTGATTTATTCTAGCGTGCCAAACCGCCGGCGCCCAAAGTTCCACCGTATCTATGGCAATCGACGCAATCGTCCGGCACGAAGGCCAGCACGCAGATGGCGCTCACCGTTGTATGACAATGGGCAATGAACCTACCATTGTTGTAGGATTCAACGTATTGACATCCTCAAACGAAAGGCGCGCACGTGCCCCAAGACCATCCGACCGATAACCCCATCCTCAATGCCGCGAAACGCGAGCTGGCGGAACGCGCACAAACGGCCGTTCCCCTACGCACGGCAAACGATGCCTACGACAGGCCCGCCCGCATCGTCTCGATCAACACGTCGGCGCACAAGGGCACGCGCAAGTCGCCCGTCGCCGATGGACACGACACCGTTATAGAGCAATTTGGCCTCACCTCCGACGCACACGCCGGGCATTGGCACCGCCAGGTTTCCTTTTTAGCTGCAGAGTCCATCCAGACGGCGCAGGAGCGCGGGCTCGATGTGCACGAGGGTGACTTTGGGGAGAATTTCACCACGCAAGGCATCAATCTGCTCTCGCTCCCCTTGGGCACGCAGCTCAAGCTTGGCAGCGAGGTGCTTGTCGAAATCAGCCAAATCGGCAAGGTCTGCCACACACGCTGTGCCATCTACTATCTCGCCGGCGACTGCATCTTTCCCCACGAGGGCGTTTTTGGCGTGGTACTAAAGGGCGGAGAGGTCCATATCGGCGACGACATCCAGGTGGTCAAGTTCGGCGACGGCACTTGCTCGTTCACCCCTGCCGAGGCCCTCGAAGAGATTGAGCGGGCTCGTCAGGAGGGCACGCTGTAGTTGTAAAACCCCACGTTGAGATAGCTTTTACAGCCCAAAACACCTCTCAAACAGGGCTCTGTAACGTTAAAGTTGAACTCTATGGTTTCTCAACAATTCATCATAACTGCAGGTCAAAGCCAAAGCCTCAAGTTCAACTTGACCCTTTGGAACCTTTAAGGTTCAAGTTGAGGTCGAAAGCAGTAGTAGAATACCGTTCGAACCATAACCTACGATTGATTGCAGAGGGACTGGATGCAGCATTCGAATCATCGCGCCGCAGCGCTCATTGCGTCGAAGCCGGCTCGTATCATCACGAGCGCCGCGCTCGCCGTTGCGCTGACGGCCACGCCGATGCTCTCCCCCGTTGCGGCGTATGCCGCCTCGCAGGCAACGCAGGACCAGCTTTCCGCAGCCCAGCAGAAGATCGAAGCCGCCACGAGCGCCTACAACGACGCCCGTACCAAACTCGATGACCTGCAAAAGCAGATTGACTCCAATGAGGCAAGCATCGAGGAAATCGAGGCTAAGCTTCCCGAGCAGCAGGCCAAGGCAAGCTCCGCCATGCGCGATCTGTACAAGTATCAGAAGGGCACCAACCCCATCGTGAGCTTCCTGGTCAACGCGCAGAGCCTGGGTGAGTTCATCACGACCTGCAAATACACCAACCAGATCACGAGCTCGAGCGTCGACGAGATCGAACAGCTCAATAACATGCAAACCGAACTCGAGCAGAACAAGGTTGAGCTCCAGCAGGCCAAGTCTCAGCTTGAGGCAGAGCAGAAAAACGCCGAGGATGCGTTGGCTCAGGCCCAGCAGCTCCGCAGCGAGGCACAGGCAAAAGCCGAGCAGGAAAATGCCGCCGAGCTTGCCAAGCTTGAGGCCGATAAGGCCGCTGCCGCCGAGAAGCTCTCGGGCGAGGGCGTAAGCGGCAGCAATTCCAGCAGCCAGGCCACCAACACCAACACCACCATCGACACCACGGTGAACAACGCCAATACCGGTAGCTCCGATTACGATTCGTTCATTAATGAGTGGACGAGCCGCATCGACAATTATCTCGCCGGCTCCCCCATGGCAGGCCAGGGCTATAACTTTGCCGTCGCCGCTTGGAATACCGGTGTCGACCCCCGTTGGTCCCCCGCCATCGCCTGCATCGAGAGCACCAAGGGTGCTTATTGCGCCAATTCTTACAACGCCTGGGGCTGGAGTGCCCGTGGCGGCGGTTGGCGCAGCTTTGGCAGCTGGAGCGAGGGCATCTCCGCTCACGTTGCCTATCTGGGCGCCAACTACGGCTCCACCCTTACCCCGGCAGCGGCCAAAAAGTACTGCCCGCCCACGTGGCAGGACTGGTACAACAAAGTCGCCGCTCAGATGAACCGCATCTAAGCAATGGGGCCCTTTTCTTTTAGGTAGCGGAGGTATCGACGACGCCGGTCGCATTGGCAACCGCGACTATGACGATCATGCATAGGAGCAGCACACCCAATGCCTTGAGCCAGAGTTTCGCGAGTTTCTTGCCGCGATAGCTGTCGAGCAGTGCGAATCGCCAACGAAGACGGCGCTTATCGAGCAGCGCAAAATGCATAAGCACCATAAGGCCATCGACAAAGAAAAAATACTCGATTATGAGAAACCACGTCGGGTAGCTTTGGTTTGCTCCCGTGGGGTGAAAGACGGCAAAGTGACTTCCGGCAAAGAACACAAGCAGCGAGAAGCAGACGAGCGTATTCCAAATGCGCCCCAGAGACTCCGGAACGCGAGAGAGCAGACCGCATGCAGCGGAGGCGGCAGGCCTAGGAAGCCCTGCGGGGTTCTGGAGCCCTTGGGGCGTCAGCTCCGTCTCCGATGCCGGATTACGGACAGGCGCAGGCGCAGGGGGCCGCACGGGGCGACTCAGGTCGTATGCCGCGCGCGTCGCCCGTCCCAATGCCTCCGCACTCGCAAAACGCTTGGCCGGGTCGAGCGCCATCGACATGCAGACGGCATCGGCAAGTGGAGTGGGAATGCCACGCGCCTCGCATTGCTCGCGCATGTCGAGCCCTGGTTTAGGGTCGACTCCCGTCAAGCAGAAGAACAACAGGGCGCCAAGTGCGTAGACGTCGCTTCGCACGCTCGTCTGCCCAAACCCATACTGCTCGGGCGGCGCATAGGGTCGCGTGCCAAACTTGACGGTATCGGCATCGGCGCCGTCGCGCCATACGCGCGCGATCCCCAAGTCGATAATCACCAGCGATGAAAACGTCAGGCCGTCATCAAGCGTATAGTTGGCACCTGTCACGATGATATTCGACGGCTTGAGGTCGCGATGGATCACCGGCGCCGACGTCTCCCCCGCCATTGCAAAACCGGCGTGGAGCTCGCCCACGGCATCGCATAGGGCAGGATACATTTCGCGCGCATAATCGGGGGTAGCCCCCAGACGGTCCACCAGCGCCCCGAGCGTCTCCCCTTCGATGTATTCCATAACCACGTTGAGCTCGTCGCCCACACGACGACAATCGACGATTCTGGGCAGGTGCTCAAAACGCCTGCCTGCCCGCTGGGCGGCAAACAGACGCTCGTATGCCCCGCCGATTTGAGCCGAAGCATCGATGCGTTTACGGACAAAGGGGCCGAGCGAACCACCGCCGGTTCCTTCAAAGTACACGAGCTCGGTTGTTTCAACGGACGAGCGCTTAAGTACACGCTCCACGCGATAGCTGTCGTCGCGACCGAGCGACGCCAGGTGCTCGGCAAGCGCTGCGGTCAGCTCGTCATCGGAATATGCTGTGGTCTGAGTATCCATAGCCTCCATCATAGCGCAGAGCGCAGACACCCCATGGCATCCGCGCCCCGTTCGCTTGCATCGTTGTTCGGCAGCCCCACCGGCTCAGATATCAGCCGCTAACTCACCGTCTCCTCACCAAAGCGATACAGCTCCTCGTTAACCTTTTGGAGGCTACACCCGCGATCGATGCAAAAGATGATAATCGCATCACGGCGATCCTTGCAGTTAAGGACGCTTACCCCGGCAGCCGTCAGCGCACGGTTGGTCTCCCTGAGCGTTAGCGCCATCGCAAAGGCAATCTGCAGCACCTTATTGCGACTCGGGTGACGCGCACCGGTAAAGATCTGATAGCCAAAGGTCTCATTGAGATCGGCCATACGAACCACGCGCGAGCGCTCCAAGCCCTTTTCCTGCAGCAGCTGCTTCAGGTAGTCCGAAAGCGACGGGGCGGCAAAGTCGTGCTCCCTGATATAGCCATCGATGTTCGGCGCATCGAGAAGCTCATTGAGCAACTCCTCGGTCAGCTTTTTATCGGGCATACGACTTCACCTCCCCCAGTGCATGCAACATGCTAGAAACCGCTTACGTCCGAACGCTCCCAGCTAGCAACCTGGTCGGGAGACACCGTACCCAGCGCCTCGAACTTCCAGGAGCCGCCCGCCTTCAGATGATTGGTGTTTGCAAGAGCCGTTCCAACCTGGTTGCCATCGGCATCATACAGAACATACTCAATCTGAATGTAGCTCTTTTCCTTGTCCGTGTTATTGGTCAGCGTGCCCGTGATCTTATAGGCAAACTGATTGGAGGTGTCTTCAGCCTCATCAGCAATGGTATACGTTTCTTGCGGTTCTTTTTGCTCCTCAGCCTGCTGTGTCGCCTCGACAGGTTTTGCCGAATCGCTCGCAGACGAATCGGTTGAATTGCCACCCATAGAGCCCACGGCACCGACGATAACCAGCACCACGATGACGCCTAGGACAATCTTGCCGATCGGCTTCTTTCCCTCTTTTGCCATTATTCATCCTTCCTACGATCCGGCTACCGCGCCGGCACACAGCACATCGTAGAAAGGATTGAACTTGAATTCATTAGCTGAGAGCTAAGGCTGCGGTAAACGGCCAATGCAGTTATCCAAACGCCGAGCAAACGCACTTTGCGCGACCGTCTGCTGGCAGCGCATCAACCCACCGTGACGGATTCCCCAGTAAAGGTGCTCACAAGCAACAGGATAAAGAAGGCCAAATAGCTGATGCTCAGCAGGTAGGCGATGACCAAAAAGACAATCCATCCTACATTGGTCTTACCGTCGGCGCGGCGCTGTTCACGACTGCGATAAAGCCAAATCGTCACGCCGATGGCAGTGATAAACAGTACGAGTGCCGCCGCAGCCAGCCCAGCAAGTGCAAACATCACGCCTATACTCACAGCAATAACCGGGAGCAGCAGCAAGCCGCACCCGCAACCGCCCGGACTATATACAGCAGACTGTCGGCGTCGCCTCATCGCCACCCCCCCCATCATCTTTGAGCACTACAGTGCGATGGCCTGCTGAACAGGAACGATCTTATCGAGTTCCGGTTCAATCCGCCTTTTCTCGGCCTCAAGGTCAAACGCCACCTGAGCGCGCAGCCAATAACCATCCGTCAGGCCAAAATAACGGCAAAGACGGAGGTCGGTGTCGGCCGTCACGCGACGTTTTCCCAAGACAATCTGCCCGATACGCTGAGCCGGAATCCCGGTCTCTTTCGCAAGGCGATATTGAGAAATGCCCATGGGAACAAGAAACTCCTCTTTGAGAAGCTCACCAGGAGTCACCGGCGACAACAAATCGGCCGAAGTCTCATCACTTGTGATAATCGACGATTTCGACATTCCAAGCCATCTCCTGTCTCCACTCAAAGCAGACCCGATAGCGCTCGTTAACACGGATGCTATATTGACCGGCACGATCGCCCTTCAAAGCTTCCAGGCGGTTGCCCGGTGGAACGCGAAGATCATCAAGCGAAGCACAAACCTGCAGTTGGCGAATCTTCCTCAACGCAACACGCTCAAAGGGCACGAACCTCCTGACCCGCACACCCATGGCAAAGCGTTCGGTATCCTCATCTTTATACGATGCAATCATAGTATCGCCTTACGTTAGTAACGTCAAACGTTTCTATAGACTTACATCTCTATCCTTGATTCTCATTTTCATTGCAACGG
>URBP01000035.1 GCA_900546105.1 uncultured Collinsella sp. | reverse complement strand
GCTCCGCATGCAAAGAAGGCCACTTAATGTGGCCTTCGTCTTGCATAGGACTGTAGAGCAGCAAACGTAATGCCCGCCCGCCTCCGGCCGACGGTCGAGTGAGATTACTTCGCAGCACCTGGGATGCCGTGGGAGGTTTTGGCGGTTTTGGCTCCGTTTACGATGGCGGTTTGCAAAGCCCTTACGGCGAGCATGCCCAGCAGGTCTAGGGGAACGGCGGCGCTTGCCTGGGCACCCAGTTTGCCGCTGGCGAGGGTGTAGATGGTGTCGCCATCGTTGGTGGTGTGCGTGGGACGGATGGCGTGTGCGTAGGCGTCTGCGGCCATCTGAGAGACCTTGGTGGCTTGTGCCTTAGTGAGCTCCACATTGGTGACGATGCAGCTGATGGTGGTGTTGGTGCGGTCGAGTGGCATTTTCATAGAGCCGGCGGCGGCAAGGGCGGCGTGCTCCATGTCGACGATCTGGTCGCTATCGGCTGCGGCGCGCATGCCGGCCACCCACTCGCCGGTGGTCGGGTCGACCACGTTGCCACAGGCGTTGACCGAGACCACGGCGCCCACCTTGACGGTGCCGAGTGCCACGGCAGCAGCTCCAAGGCCAGCCTTCATGCAGGTGGCGGGCCCCATGAGCTTGCCTACGGTGGCGCCGGTGCCGGCACCTACATTGCCCTGATCGAGTGTGGTGGGGGTATGGTCGAGCGCCTCGCGCACGGCGGCGATACCGGCCTCAATGTCGGGACGCACGGTGGGATCGCCAAAGGCGAGGTCGAAGATACAGCTGGAACACACGATGGGCACCTGCGTGGGGCCGACGGGCAGGCCGATGCCGCGGCTCTCGAGTTCGCGGGCCACGCCGCTTGCCGCTTCGAGACCAAAGGCCGAACCGCCCGAAAGGCAGACGGCGTGGACCTTATCGACGGTGTTCTCGGGACGCAGCAGATCGGTCTCGCGCGAAGCGGGAGCGCCACCACGTACGTCAACGCCGCCGGTGGCACCCTCGGGCGCCACGATTACGGTGCAGCCGGTGCCGGCCTCCTCGTCTGTATAGTTGCCAAAGCAAAAGCCATCGACATCGCAAACGTCAATGGCTTCGACCAGTGTGTCCATGTTTTCTCCTATCGGTTTTCCGCCGGGCCTTATGCTCGGTCGGGATCCGTACGGTACGGCAAAATTGTAGGCGCCGGGGGATACCCAGCGCCAGATGCAATTACGAGAGTTTTTGAATCGCGCGTGCGACGCGAGCGATGGGTAAGCCCACCACGTTGTAGAAGTCGCCCGAAATGTCATGCACGAGCATGCGGCCGCCTGTGCCCTGGATACCGTAGGCTCCGGCCTTGTCCATGGGTTCGCCGGAGGCAACATAGTGCCCAATCTGCTCCTCGGTAAGCTCATAGAACGTCACGTCGGTCACATCGACAAACGACAGACTTTCGGCGGCATGCGGAGCTGCAGCGTCGCCGGCTTTAACGATGCAGACGCCGGTTGCCACCTGGTGCGTGCGGCCCGAAAGCTCGCGGAGCATGGTGCGTGCCTCGTCCTCGTCTGCCGGCTTGCCCAAAATTTGCCCGTCAAAGGTGACAATGGTATCGGCTGCGACAGTCAGCTCGTTGGGTTCGGCGTGCTCGGAGGCAACGGCAGCGGCTTTGGCGCGTGCCAAGCGTTCGACAAGCGTAAGCGGAGCTTCGCCATCAAAAGGCGTTTCGTCGATATCTGCGGGAATTACGCGAACGTCATAGCCCGCCTCGCGCATCAGCTCTATGCGGCGCGGCGATTGCGAAGCCAAAATCATAGCTGGATGCCCTCGGCAACCTTCTCGACGGCCTTGTCGCCGGCGAGTGTGCGCAGCAGCTCCAAGGCAAAGGGAAGTGACTGTGCCATGCCGCTGGCAGTGATGATGTTGCCGTCTTGCGTGACCTTCTCGCCGGTATAAGCACCCTCGGGGAAGCTCTTCTCAAAGCCGGGGAAGCACGTGGCGCGGCGTCCCTCGAGCAGACCAAGCTCGCCCAGGATAAACGGGGCGGCGCAGATGGCGGCAACGTGCTTGGTTGCGGCGAACTCGCAGACTACATCGCAGACACGCTGGTCGGCGCGCAAGTTGGTGGCTCCGGGCAGGCCGCCAGGCAGCACGATGCAGTCGTACTCCTCAAAGTTGATTTCGTCAAAGAGCGCATCGCAGGTCACGGGAATCTGCAGCGAGCTCACGACCTCGCGTGTGGGCATGATCGAGACGAGCGTGGCGCGCACGCCGCCGCGACGCATGACGTCGACCATGGTCAGGCATTCAATAGTTTCAAAACCATCGGCGGCGAGAACGGCAACGCTGGGCATGAGAGTTCCTTTCATAGGGCGGCATACAATTAGCCGTCTTATACCCCGAAGACCCCCGCTTGCCACGCTCGATCTCCCAATGATTTCTCTGAGCAATGATTAAGTGGCTAGTTGCGCCTGAGGTGGACGACGGTTTCGCAGTGGAAGGTCTGTGGGAACAGGTCGACTGGCGTGATCTTGACGGGGGAGAAGGTGCCTTTTTCGACAAAGCGCTTGAGGTCGCGGGCCAGAGTCGCCGGGTCGCAACTCACGTAGGCGACATCACGGGCACTCGTGCTCGCGATGAGGTCGATGGCCTCGGGTGCCAAGCCTGCGCGCGGTGGATCGACTACCAGGACATCGGCGTCCTGATCGGGGAACTCGCGCACCGCGTCGCCGCCGATGACGTCGACGTTATCGAGCTTGTTGATCTCCAGGTTGCGGCGTAGATCGCGCACGGCCGGGCCGTAGGCCTCGACGGCGGCGACAAAATCGCAGCGGCGGGCGAGCGGAAGGGTAAAGGTGCCGGCGCCGCAGTACAGGTCCACGGCAAGTTCGTCTTCCTGCGGGTCGAGGGCGTCCATGACAAGCTCGATCAAAATCTCGGCACCCTTGGTGTTGACCTGGAAAAACGACGGGGCAGATAAGCGCATCTGGCCCTCGGCGATATTCTCGGTCCACGAGCCCTCTCCGGCGAGCATCTCGACTTTGGAGACGCGGCGCGCCTTCTTCTCGCCCTTGCTCATCACACGCACGATGCTCGTGGGATGAGCGGCGTCCGCCAGCACGCGGGAGACCTGCGAGCGCGGAAAAGAGCCTGTGGGCGTCCAGAGTGCGACCTCGAGTGCCTTGGTGCGGCGCGATGCGCGAATGCCCACGCGTTCGAGTCCCAAGTCATGGCTACCGCTTAGATAGTTGAGTGCGCCGACGACCGATTTGAGCGCCTTCGGGAAGCGCTTGTCGAACAGCGGGCACGCATCGACGGTCACGATTTTGCTGGGGTCGACACCGTGTATGCCAAGGCGCACGCGACCGTTGACGACAGTCGGTTCGAGCTCGATTTTATTGCGGTAGCCCCAGTCGTCCTTGGCGTGGCGGATGGGCCGTAGTAACTCATCGACCTGCTCAGGAGCGAACTTGCCGATGCGCTCGAGTGTGGAGCGCAGGTTTTGCTCTTTGGCGGCGAGCTGTGCCGTGCGCGAGAGATTGCCCCACGAGCAGCCGCCGCAGATGCCCACGAAGGGGCAGGGAGGCTGAATGCGATCGGGGCTTGGCTCCAGAATCTCGGTGGTGCGGGCGCGCATGAACGACTTGCCGTCCTGTACGACCTCGGCCTCGACGGTGTCGCCTGCCACGGCACCCTGCACAAAGACGGCCTTGCCGTTGTCGGCGTGCGCCAGCCCATCGGCGCCGTAGGTCATCGATTCTATAGTGAGCTTCATATTCCTGCCTGTCATTCGCGTTGTTGTTCGCACCATGGTAGCAGGGAAAAGCGCCCCGCATCCGAGGCTTTCCTCAAATACGGGGCGCTTCTACAAACGTCTATTTCGTCTTGCCGGTAATGAGCGTCTTGAGTCCTAGGCCGATTAGGCCCAAGCCCATGCGCACGCGACCGGGGCGATGGCGCTCGATGGCTTTGGTCTTGCCGGCGGGTTTCTCGCGGCGGGCGCTTGCCTGGGGCGCGGGCTTGGCGGTCTGCGGCTGAGGCTGGGGCGCATGCTCGGGCTCGGGCTCGGGCTCCAGGTCGGGCTCGATGACGGTCGCCTGGACCTTCTGTACCTTAGGGGCTGCCGGCTGTGGCTCGGGCTTGGGACCCAGAACAGGTGCGGATTCCGGTTTTGCTTTGGCGACGGGCTCCGAAGCCACGGCTGCGGACTCGGCGTTGCGATAAGCGCGCTCCAACAGGAACTCCTGCGAGTTAAAGGGCTTCTCACCCTCTTTTCGCTCTACGGGAACCCAGGTGCCGTCGCTCGTCAGGCTACGTGCCTTCACGTTGTCGCGCAGCTGCACACCCATGTACTCGTGCACTAGCGCGCGGCAGGTGGGGTCGAGCACGGGGAAGGCGATCTCCACGCGATGCTCGGTGTTGCGCGTCATCATGTCGGCAGAACTCAGGTAGATCATGTCCGAGTCCACGCCGAAGGCATAGACGCGCGCGTGCTCCAAGAAACGTCCGACGATAGAACGTACGTGCACGTTTTCGGTCTTGCCCGCAATGTTGGGCTTCAGGCACGAGATGCCGCGGATGATCATGTCCACGCGCACGCCGGCACACGATGCCTCGGAGATCTTGTCGATGACCTCGCGGTCGGTCAGCGAGTTGAGCTTAAAGAACACGCGGGCGGGCTCGCCGGCGAGCGCACGTTGTATCTCGCGGTCCAGACCGCGCATGATGAGCGGCTTAAGGCCGACGGGCGCCACGCCCAAAAAGCGGTAGTCGCCGCGCAGGTTGCCCAGCGACAGGTTGCGGAAGAACAGGTTGGCGTCTTCGCCGATGCCGGGATGGGCGGTCATGAGCATAAAGTCGCTGTAGAGCTTGGCCGTCTTCTCGTTAAAGTTGCCGGTACCCAAAAGCGTGAGTCGGGTGAGCGCCATACCCTCGCGATAGGTAAGCTGGCAGATCTTTGAGTGGCATTTAAAACCCTCGGAGCCATAGATGACGGTGCAGCCCGCTTCTTCCAGACGCTCTGCCCACTCGATGTTATTTTGCTCGTCAAAGCGCGCGCGGAGCTCCATGAGCACCGTGACCTCTTTGCCGTTCTCGGCGGCATCGATCAACGACTCGCACAGGCGGCTCTGCTTGGCCACGCGGTAGAGCGTGATGCGCAGCGAGATGCACTCGGGGTCGTATGCGGCCTCGTGTACCAGGTCCAGGAACGGATTCATGGCCTCGTAGGGGTAAAAAAGCAACTTGTCGCCCTGCAGCACCTGCTCGCGAATGGAGCGGGACATGTCGATGGTGGGGTTGGGCTGCGGCTTAAACGGCGTAAAGAGGAGCTCGTTGCGCAGGTGCTCGGGAATTTTGCCCTCGATGCCAAAGACGTAGCCCAGGTCGAGCGGGATATCGCAGGTAAAAACCGAGCGGCGCGAAAGCTCGAGCGCTTTGCGGATGGTCTTGAGCGTCGCCTTCTCGAGCGAACCGGAGACGGCAAGCACCACCGGTTGCAGGCGCAGACGCTTCTTGAGGATGCGCTTCATGTGCTGGCGGTAATCCTCTTCCTCCTCGACGCCCTCGCCGTCCGGGTCGATATCGGCATTGCGGGTGACGCGGATCAGAGCGCGGTCGAGCGGCTTATAGGAGCCAAAGCAGCTGTCCAGGCAGGCGAGAATGACGTCCTCGAGCAAGATGTAGGAGTAGGTGCCGGCGGGCGAGGGGATCTCGACCACGCGGTTCATCGAGGCGGGAATCTCGATAAGGCCCAGCAGGCTCTCCTCGTCCGTGACACCGTCCAGTCCGCAAGCTAGATAGAGTGCGCCGTTGCGCAGGTTGGGGAAGGGGTGGCGCGGGTCAATGACCAACGGCGAGATGACCGGCGACACGTAGGCCTGGAAGTAGCGGGTGACAAAGGTGCGTTCCTCGGGCGTAAGCGAGTCGATGCGAGCGCGGTGAACGCCCAGGGCGTCGAGCTTGCCTTCGATGCTCTTGAAGATGGTCTCCCAGCGGGTAAGGAGCCCGGGCAGCTCTGCCATGACGGCATCGACCTGTTCAGAGGCGGTCATATTACTCTTGTTGTCCACGGGCTGTTTTTTGAGTTCTGCCAGGTCGGACAGGCCGCCCACGCGCACCATGAGAAACTCGTCGAGGTTGGACTCGAAGATCGACACGAACTTTAGACGCTCGAACAAAGGAACGGTCTCGTCGAATGCCTCGTCAAGCACGCGGTTATCAAAGCGCAGCCAGCTAAGCTCTCGGTTTTGCGTATACGAAAAATCACGCGGCGGCTTGCGCAACTTGGCAGCCTTTTGCTTCTTTTCGATTTTGCTCGGCATATGCATCTGTCCGTTCAGTCCCCGCAGGGGACGATAGCCCAACTCTATTTACTATTGTCTCAATTTAGTCGCCCGCTGGCACGGACGTATCGCGCGAACGGTATCTTTACCTACTTCTTACGATGCCCGGCCATAGAACTAACGCTCGCGACACTATTGCTAGCGTTCAATATTCTCACTCAACTGATAAGGATGCGTGAATAAGAATGATGGCAAGCTGAATATCATCGAATTCGGTCCAAAACGTGGGCTAGCTTCATTTATATACATAAAACCGTTTTACCTATGCAATTCTGAATCATGGATTTATAGATGCGATGTGGGATAATTTATAGGAAAAAGAGCGTTTACCTTTGAAAAGGTACTTTAGAGCGCCGAAGTGCATCATGGGGGAATCACATGCGATATACCGTTCATCGCACTTTGTTGACCGTTCGGGGGCGAGGTGGAATTGCGGGTGGAATTTGGATATAACTAGAGCTGTCAGCAAGCAGCGCCCGTTACGGAAGGGCGCTGATAGATTCGGCCGAAAGGCCCGAAAGAAAGGTAGGAGGCCATGACGAAAGGTCTGCACGTGCCTTCCGAGATCGGCAAGCTCAGGAAGGTCTGCCTGCACCGTCCCGGCGACGAGCTCCTCAACCTGCCGCCCGACGAGCTCGAGCGACTCCTGTTCGACGACGTCCCGTTCCTTGAGGTCGCGCAGCAGGAGCACGACACCTTCGCCCAGATCCTGAGGGACCAGGGCGTGGAGGTGCTCTACCTCGAGAACCTCGTCGCAGAGGTGTTCGACCAGGTCCCCGGCGCCCGCGCCGAGTTCACCGACCAGTACATCGCCGAGGCGGGCATCCGCGGCCAGCACATGCCGCAGATCGTCCGCGAGAAGCTGGACTCCATCGAGGACAACCTCGAGTTCGTCAAGAAGACCATGGCCGGCATGACCAAGGCCGAGATCGACATGCCCCTCACGGCGTCCACGACCCTCGACTCCCTGGTCAACTCCGAGTCCGAGTCCGACCTGATCATCGACCCGATGCCCAACCTCTACTTCACCCGCGACCCGTTCGCGGTCGTCGGCGAGGGCGTCAACCTCAACCGCATGTACTCGGTCACCCGCAACCGCGAGACCCTGTACGGCAAGTACGTCTTCAAGTACCACCCCGACTACAAGGACGTCTCCCTGTACTTCCGCCGCGACTGCCAGTTCCACACCGAGGGCGGCGACGTGCTGAACATCAACGAGAAGACCCTCGCCGTCGGCATCTCCCAGCGCACCCAGGCAGCCGCCATCGACGTCATGGCCCAGAACATCTTCTGGAACTCCGACTCCAAGGTCGAGCGCATCCTGGCCTTCGACATCCCGGTCTCGCGCGCCTTCATGCACCTCGACACGGTCTTCACCCAGATCGACGTCGATAAGTTCACGATCCACCCCGCCATCATGGGCACCCTGCGCGTCTACGAGCTGACCGCCGGCAAGAACCCGGGCGACGTGAACATCCGCCTGATCGAGGACACCCTCGAGCACGTCCTGGAGGACGCCACCGGCGTCGACCAGGTCAAGCTGATCCCCTGCGGCGGCGGCGACCCGATCGCGGCCTCCCGCGAGCAGTGGAACGACGGCTCCAACACCCTGTGCGTCGAGCCCGGCAAGATCTGCGTCTACGCCCGCAACACCGTCACCAACGACGTGCTGTACAAGGAGGGCCTGGACCTTCTCGTCGTGCCCTCCGCCGAGCTCTCCCGCGGCCGTGGCGGCCCGCGCTGCATGAGCATGCCCTTCTGGCGCGAGGACCTCTAAGGTTTTCAAAGACCCGTACAGGTCTTAATACAAACATCTAGCTGCCATTAGATGTCTCCCAATGGGACGGTGCGGTTCTTTCGCACCGTCCCATTCATGTTTATTGACGCTAAATTAAGATCAGATAAGGTGGCCATGGATATCAAGACAATTGGCGTTGAGGAATGGCTCAACGTTTGGGAGAAGAGTGCTACCTGGGATATCGCTCAGTCGACGATCTCGTCGCTGACCATGGGTGAGCTTCGCGCACTTGACGAGCAGGACGGTGCTACGTTCTACGAGCGCCTGGATCGCGAGAAGATGAATTACGGCTGGATCGAGGGTTCGCCGGAGTTTAAGGCCGAAGTCGCCAAGCTGTATCGTCGCGAGGTCAATCCCGATCACATTTTGCAGACCAATGGCTGTACGGGTGCTAACCTCAATGCCATCATGGCTGTTGTCGAGCCCGGCGATCACGTGATTGCCGAGTGGCCTACCTATGCGCCGCTCTATGAGATTCCGCGTACGCTCGGTGCCGAGGTCGAGTATTGGGAGCTTCGCGAGGAGCTCGGCTGGAAGCCCGATATCGAACAGCTCAAGCGCTCGGTGCGCCCCAACACCAAGCTCATCTGCATCAATAACGCATCGAACCCCATCGGTACGGTGCTCGATGCCGATACGCTCGGCCAGATTGCCGAGATCGCCCGTTCGGTGGGCGCCTACGTGCTGTGCGACGAGGTGTATCTGCCGCTCGAGAACACCGAGTCCTTTATATCGATGGCCGACGTGTACGAGAAGGCCATTGTCACCAACTCGGTGTCCAAGACCTATTCGACGCCTGCGGCCCGCGTGGGCTGGGTCGTGGCCGACGAAGAGGTCTCCAACCGCATCCGCACGTATCGTGACTACACCATGATCTGCGGCGGCGTGTTCAACGACGCCCTGGCGACCTACGTGCTCGAGCACAAGGACAAGATTCTCGAGCGCAACCGCAAGATCGTGTTTAGCAACCGCGATATCACGCAGGCTTGGATCGATACGCAGCATCGCGTGTCCTGGACGGCCCCGCAGGGCGTGTCCACCTCGTTTATCCAGCTGGATATTCCCGAGGACGACGAGGAGTTCTGCAAGCGCCTGTTGGCTGAGAGGGGAGTGCTGCTGGTTCCCGGCAGCCGCTTTGAGCTCCCCTGCGGCGCACGCCTGGGCTACTGCGCGAGCGAGGACGTTCTTCGCGAGGGCCTGAGGCTTTTGGGCGAGGCACTGGCGGAGTTTGATCGCTAGGATTCCGATGATCTTCGAGGGCCTTATCTAAATTGGCCGAAGATAATCGAAAACGGACCCGTTTCCCTAGGGGAAGCGGGTCCGTTTTTCCATACCGAGAAGTCAAGTTGTTACAAATGGGGCCGTAAAGCGAGTCGGTATCCGCTGGGCCTTATACTGAGCTTCCGGTGAACGGTATCAAGCGTCTGGTAAACGGTAATTTGTTTACCAGAAATGAATAGGACAAACTTTTTTCTGAATAAAAATGAAAATGGTTGAGACGTGGTTCGAATCGCTAATTCTATTCATAGCTTTATTGGAAATATACAATTTGAGGGTGGTTTAACAAAGTTTAGTTCCATTTGATTTCTGGATTGAAAACGCGTTTAAGCACGTAAATACACTTTATTAAATCAAAGTGTGCCATGCGTGAAGTATATGTGTATGCCGTTCACCCCTCATATAAAACCGTTCGGGGGCGAGGTGGAATTGCGGGTGGAATTTGGATATAACTAGAGCTGTCAGCAAGCAGCGCCCGTTACGGAAGGGCGCTGATAGATTCGGCCGAAAGGCCCGAAAGAAAGGTAGGAGGCCATGACGAAAGGTCTGCACGTGCCTTCCGAGATCGGCAAGCTCAGGAAGGTCTGCCTGCACCGTCCCGGCGACGAGCTCCTCAACCTGCCGCCCGACGAGCTCGAGCGACTCCTGTTCGACGACGTCCCGTTCCTTGAGGTCGCGCAGCAGGAGCACGACACCTTCGCCCAGATCCTGAGGGACCAGGGCGTGGAGGTGCTCTACCTCGAGAACCTCGTCGCAGAGGTGTTCGACCAGGTCCCCGGCGCCCGCGCCGAGTTCACCGACCAGTACATCGCCGAGGCGGGCATCCGCGGCCAGCACATGCCGCAGATCGTCCGCGAGAAGCTGGACTCCATCGAGGACAACCTCGAGTTCGTCAAGAAGACCATGGCCGGCATGACCAAGGCCGAGATCGACATGCCCCTCACGGCGTCCACGACCCTCGACTCCCTGGTCAACTCCGAGTCCGAGTCCGACCTGATCATCGACCCGATGCCCAACCTCTACTTCACCCGCGACCCGTTCGCGGTCGTCGGCGAGGGCGTCAACCTCAACCGCATGTACTCGGTCACCCGCAACCGCGAGACCCTGTACGGCAAGTACGTCTTCAAGTACCACCCCGACTACAAGGACGTCTCCCTGTACTTCCGCCGCGACTGCCAGTTCCACACCGAGGGCGGCGACGTGCTGAACATCAACGAGAAGACCCTCGCCGTCGGCATCTCCCAGCGCACCCAGGCAGCCGCCATCGACGTCATGGCCCAGAACATCTTCTGGAACTCCGACTCCAAGGTCGAGCGCATCCTGGCCTTCGACATCCCGGTCTCGCGCGCCTTCATGCACCTCGACACGGTCTTCACCCAGATCGACGTCGATAAGTTCACGATCCACCCCGCCATCATGGGCACCCTGCGCGTCTACGAGCTGACCGCCGGCAAGAACCCGGGCGACGTGAACATCCGCCTGATCGAGGACACCCTCGAGCACGTCCTGGAGGACGCCACCGGCGTCGACCAGGTCAAGCTGATCCCCTGCGGCGGCGGCGACCCGATCGCGGCCTCCCGCGAGCAGTGGAACGACGGCTCCAACACCCTGTGCGTCGAGCCCGGCAAGATCTGCGTCTACGCCCGCAACACCGTCACCAACGACGTGCTGTACAAGGAGGGCCTGGACCTTCTCGTCGTGCCCTCCGCCGAGCTCTCCCGCGGCCGTGGCGGCCCGCGCTGCATGAGCATGCCCTTCTGGCGCGAGGACCTCTAAGTCTTTCCGTTTCCGGTGCGGTCCCCCTACAACCGCACCGGCTTCGCCCGTTAAACGGGCAACACTAATACTTACGTAATTCATTTCTTCGAAAGGAATCGAACCATGGGTGTTAACCTCTCCGGCCGTAGCTTCCTCAAGCTTCTCGACCTCACCACCGAGGAGATCGAGTACCTGCTCAAGCTCTCCAAGAACTTCAAGGACATGAAGCGCGCTGGTGTTCCGCACCGCTATCTCGAGGGCAAGAACATCGTTCTGCTCTTCCAGAAGACCTCCACTCGTACCCGCTGCGCCTTCGAGGTCGGCGGCATGGATCTGGGCATGGGCGTCACCTACCTCGATCCGGGTTCGTCGCAGATGGGCAAGAAGGAGTCCATCGAGGACACCGCCCGCGTTCTCGGCCGCATGTATGACGGCATCGAGTTCCGCGGCTTTGCCCAGGACGACGTCGAGGAGCTCGCTGCTAAGTCCGGCGTGCCCGTGTGGAACGGCCTGACCACTGAGTGGCATCCCACCCAGATGCTCGCCGACATCCTGACCGTCCAGGAGAACTTCAACTACGACATCAAGGGCAAGACTCTCGTCTTCATGGGCGACTGCAAGAACAACGTTGCTCGCTCCCTCATGGTCGTCTGCTCCAAGCTCGGCATGAACTTCGTGGCCTGCGGCCCCGAGGAGTGCATGCCCGCTGACGACGTCATCGAGGCCTGCAAGCCCATCGCCGAGGCCAACGGCTGCACCATCAAGCTGACCACCGACGTCAAGGACGGCGTCACCGGTGCCGACGTCATCTACACCGACGTGTGGGTCTCTATGGGCGAGCCCGACGAGGTCTGGGCCGAGCGCATCGCTCAGCTCACCCCGTATCGTGTTACCTCTGAGGTCATGGCTATGGCCAACCCGGGTGCCATCTTCCTGCACTGCCTGCCCAGCTTCCACGACACCAACACCACGATTGGCGCAGAGAAGTGCGAGCAGTTCGGCATCACCGAGCAGGAGGTCACCGACGAGGTCTTCGAGAGCCCCGCTTCCAAGGTCTTCGACGAGGCCGAGAACCGCATGCACACCATCAAGGCTGTCATGTACGCTACGCTCAAGTAAGAGCATCTAGCATCTCGCTCGGGGTGCATTGCTGCGCACCCCGAGCGCTTTTGTCTGGTAAAAATCTCGCACCGAGCGACATGCACGGCACGGAAGAGCCGCTTCGGGTGAGATCAGTAAATGATTTATGAAGGGGGGATGAGAACTATGACTGAGACCGCTAAGAAAAAGCGCGGTATGCCTTCATCGTTCACCATTCTTCTTGCTCTGCTGGCAATCGTCGCGGTTGTTACCGTTATCGTCTCCGGTACGTCCGGTGGCGAGGTTACCGCTGCCCGCCTGAGCGATTTCTGCACCGCCCCGGTCAAGGGCTTCGCTGACGCTCTGCCCGTCTGCCTCTTCGTTATGATCCTCGGCGGCTTCCTCGGCATGATGACCGAGACCGGCGCCCTGGACAACGGCATTGCCGTTCTGGTGCAGAAGCTTAAGGGCAATGAGATCATGCTCATTCCCGTGCTGATGCTCATCTTCTCCCTCGGTGGTACCACCTATGGTATGTGCGAGGAGACCGTTCCCTTCTACGCCCTGCTCGCCGCTACCATGATGGCTGCTGGCTTCGACCCCATGGTCGGCGCCGCTACCGTCCTGCTCGGCGCTGGCTGCGGCTGCCTCGGCTCCACGGTTAACCCGTTCGCCGTCGGCGCTGCCGTCGACGCTCTGACCGGTGTTGGCATTGAGGTCAACCAGTCCATCATCATCGGCCTCGGTGCCGTCCTGTGGATTGTTACCACTGCCATGTCCATCTTCTTCGTCATGAGCTATGCCAAGAAGGTCAAGGCTGACAAGGGTTCCACCATCCTTTCGATGCAGGAGCTCAAGGACGCCGAAGAGGCTCACGGCAAGGCTGCTTCCGAGGTTAACAAGGAGGTCAAGCTCACCGGTCGCCAGAAGGGTGTTCTGATCGCCTTTGCCTTCACCTTCGTCGTCATGATCGTCGGCTTCATCCCGCTGGCCGACCTCAACGAGGGCGTCGCCAACTTCTTCGATGCTGGCGCTGTCTATGACGCCGACGGTAACGCCATCGTTCAGGGCTGGTCTGCCCTGATCACCGGCCTGCCCATTGGCCAGTGGTACTTCGACGAGGCTTCCACCTGGTTCTTCCTCATGGCTATCCTGATCGGTATCATCGGTGGCCTGTCCGAGAAGCAGATCGTCAACACCTTCATCACCGGCGCTGCCGACATGATGTCCGTTGTCCTCGTCATCGCTCTTGCCCGTGGTATCTCCGTCCTCATGGCTAGCACCGGCCTCGACGTCTACGTCCTCGACGCTGCCGCCAATGCTCTGGCTGGCCTGTCCGGCGTGATCTTCGCTCCCATGAGCTTCCTGGTCTACTTCGGCCTGTCCTTCCTGATCCCCTCGACCTCCGGTATGGCTACTGTCTCCATGCCCATCATGGGACCGCTGGCTGTTAAGCTCGGCTTCTCGCCCGAGGTCATGGTCATGATCTTCTCCGCCGCTATCGGCGTCGTGAACCTGTTCACCCCGACCTCCGGCGCCATCATGGGCGGTCTTGCCCTGGCCAAGATCGAGTGGACGACCTGGCTCAAGTTTGCTCTCAAGCTCATCGTCGCTCTCTCCGTCGTCTGCGCCGTCATCCTGACCATCGCTTGCGTGATGCTCTAAGTACCACTTGGGTACCCCACGGAAACCATGACGATCCTGTAAAGGATCACCTGGTCATCGTCTGTCCGGTGGGGTAACCCCACCGGTAGACTCCTACCTTTAGCCTCCTCCCGTTCCGTGCGCGGGGGGAGGCGCTCTTGTGTTCCGGCGTTTTACCAAACGCCGGAACCACTCGACGCTGCAAGCCCGCCAGAGCGGCAATCTGACGTTCAATCGTCGGGCATGGCCAAAAGGCCTATGCCCTCCTCTTTCACGTCACCTTGCTCGCTCTGGCGGGCTTTCGCTGACTTATGCTCCACCTGCGACGTTTCCATTATTGATATAAAGGCCAGGTTTGTTTGAACCAAAAAGGGGAAGTTGCGGTGGAATAGTTCCCGTTTGGCCGTCTTGAGGGGTTAAACAGGAGCTATTTCACCGCAACTTATCGATGGCGTGTTTGGTTGGTGCCTGTTGATGACCTGGGCATCGGGGAGGGTCTGCTCCGTTATAATCGCCTAGAACATTAAATGGAAACGGGACGGGAGCCATACATGCGCCAGGGTTTCGACAACGCGAAGTATATCGAGCTGCAGGCTGCTCACATTAAGGAGCGCATCTCGCAGTTTGGTGGCAAGCTCTATTTGGAGTTTGGCGGTAAGCTGTTCGATGACTATCATGCGAGCCGCGTGCTACCGGGTTTTGAACCGGACAGCAAGTTCCGCATGCTCAAGAGCATCGCCGACGACGTCGAGGTCATCATCGCCATTAACGCGAACCACATCGAGAAGAACAAGGCTCGCGGTGACCTGGGCATTACCTATGACGAGGACGTTTTGCGCCTGGTTGACCTGTTCCGCGGCAACGGCTTTGCCGTCGCGGCTGTGGTTATCACCCAGTACGCCGGCCAGCCTGCTGCCGATGTGTTCCGCAACCGCCTGAACGCGCTCGGTATTCCCGCCAAGCTGCACTATCCCATCGAGGGGTATCCGCACGATGTCGATCTGATCGTGTCCGACGATGGCTACGGCAAGAACGAGTTTGTCGAGACCACGCGTCCGCTCGTTGTCGTGACGGCACCCGGCCCCGGCTCGGGCAAGCTCGCCACTTGCCTCTCGCAGCTGTATCACGAGCATAAGCACGGTACCGCCGCCGGCTATGCCAAGTTTGAGACCTTCCCGGTCTGGAATCTTCCTCTGACGCATCCGGTCAATATTGCCTACGAGGCCGCCACGGCTGACCTCGACGACGCCAATATCATCGATTCGTTCCACCTTGAGGCCTACAACAAGACCACGGTCAACTACAACCGCGACGTCGAGGCCTTCCCGGTAGTCCGTGCCCTGATGGAAAAGATCCTGGGCAAGAGCCCCTACCAGAGCCCTACGGACATGGGCGTCAATATGGTTGGCTTTGCCATCACCGATGACGATGCCTGCCGCGACGCTTCCAAGATGGAGATCGTCCGCCGCTACTTTACCGCGGTCGAAAATGTGCGCCGTACCGGCGTGGGCGATGAGCAAGTCGACCGTCTCAAGATTATTATGAAGAAAGCCGGCATCGATAAGAACTACTCACCGGCGCGCTCGGCGGCCCTCACCAGGGAGCAGCTGACGGGTGGTCCCGTGGGTGCCATGGTCATGCCCGATGGCTCCGTGGTGACCGGTAAGACCTCCACGCGCCTGGGCGCCGCAAGTTCGCTCATTATGAACGCCCTCAAGCATGTTTCGGGCGTCGACCTTGAGCTCGAGGTCATTAGCGATGAGGCGATCGAGCCCATCAGCAAGCTCAAGACGCATTTCCTGGGCAGCAAAAACCCGCGCCTCCACACCGACGAGACGCTTATGGCGCTGTCGATCACCTCGGCCACGAGTGAGACGGCCGCTCGCGTCCTTTCGGGCCTGGAGCAGTTGCGCGGTTGTGATGCCTTCTTTAGCGTTATCATCTCGCCGACGGACGAGACGGTACTGCGCAAACTGGGTATCAACGTGTGCTGCGAGCCCAAGTTTGAGCGCCGCGGTTTCTTCCATCGCTAAGTTTGAAGCACCGCGGTAATTGCATTGCATTTTGGCCGTATCGGGTTAGCGCCCGGTACGGCTTTTTGATCAATAAAGCGCCTATTTCGGCGAAAAATAGCCGTTTACCTGCCTAGAAACAATTTGAGCGGTATACAATAACCGTAACTGTTTCATCCTTAGCGGGATGCCGCATGATGGATATTACCTGCCATCGTGAGGTGTGTCGGTCGCGCACGGCGCGTTAGATGCTCGTGCTCGGTTTGAGGAGGCTGCTATGGCGGGCAAGGGTCGTGCGAGTGTCAACGATATGAAGCGTGTCGAGGTGCTGGTGTTGATGGAGATCGACCAGCAAACCGAAGACAATGGCGGGCCGTATGGTTTCTCGCGCAAAACGCTTGCCGAGCGCGTGGGGGTTTCGCCGTATCGTGCCCGCGCCGCAATCGATCGCTTGGATTCCGAAGGCATGATTGATGTCGTCTCGCGTTATAGCGACGACGGCGGTCAGCTTGCAAATGGCATTTGCCTCACCGAACGTGGCAAGTGGTATCTTGAGGGCGTCCGTACCGGCATGCTCGTTCAAGAAATGCTCGAAGACGAGGTTGCTGATCGATAACAGCATGTAATCTTTGCCATAGCGACGCCGCCTGGGAAACCGGGCGGCGGTTTGTTTCAAGATTGAGAAATGCAATCGCACGCGAGAAAAATTGCGAACGGTTCGCGGCGCGAGTATTACAATGAAGACCCGTAAGATGTGGATAAACAACTTCTACGGGAAGCGCAGGTAACTCAATATGACCAAGCATGTGTTCGTAACCGGTGGCGTGGTTTCGTCCCTGGGCAAGGGTATCACCGCGGCCTCGCTGGGCCGTCTGCTCAAGTCGCGTGGCTACAAAGTAACGATGCAGAAGGCCGACCCGTATCTGAACGTCGACCCCGGTACCATGAGCCCGTTCCAGCATGGTGAGGTCTTCGTTACCGAGGATGGTTACGAGTCCGACCTGGATCTGGGTCATTACGAGCGCTTTATTGATGAAAACCTGACCCGCGATTCCAACTTTACGACCGGTGCCATCTACAAAAGCCTAATCGCCCGTGAGCGTCGCGGCGACTTTTTGGGCGGTACCGTGCAGGTGATTCCCCACGTCACCAACGCCATTAAGGACAAGTTCCGCCGCATCGAGGAGCAGACCGGCTCCGATGTAGTCATTACCGAGCTGGGCGGCACGATCGGCGACATCGAGTCCCAACCGTTTGTCGAGGCCATCCGTCAGTACCGCAAGGAGGCCGGCCCCGAGAACGTCTGCTACATCCACGTGTCGCTCGTTCCCTATATCGCCGCCGCCCACGAGGTCAAGACCAAGCCCACGCAGCATTCCGTCAAGGAGCTCCGCAGCTTTGGCATCCAGCCCGATATCATCGTGCTGCGCTCCGACCACCATATCGATGACGCTATCCGCGGAAAGATCGCAAGCTTCTGCGACGTCGACACCGATTGCGTCTTTACCAACGAGGACTGCGCGAGCATTTACGATGTTCCGCAGCTGCTTGCCGAGCAGGACTTTGACCTGCGCATTTGCGAGCGCCTGGGTCTGGATCCGCGTGAGCGCGACATGAGCGAGTGGAACGAGTTCCTGCGCAAACAGAATCACGCCAACCATCACGCCGACAAGGTGAAGATCGCCGTCGTGGGTAAGTACACGCAGCTGCCCGATGCGTACCTGTCGGTTATCGAGGCCCTGCACCATGCGGGCGTCTTCTACGATCGCCATGTGGACGTCCAGCTGGTCGACGGCGAGAGCCTCGACGAGCAGAATGTCTCCGAGGTTCTGGGCGACGCCTCGGGCATCCTGGTCCCCGGCGGCTTTGGCAAGCGCGCCCTGGAGGGCAAGATCCTCGCGGCCGAGTTTGCCCGTGAGCACAAGATTCCGTATCTGGGCATTTGCCTGGGTATGCAGGTCGCCGTGTGCGAGTTCGCCCGCAATGTCGTTGGCCTTGCCGGCGCCAGCTCCTCTGAGTTCGATCCGGATGGCCCGTATAGTGTCATCGATCTGATGAGCTCGCAGGAGGACGTGACCGAGAAGGGCGGCACCATGCGCCTGGGCGCCTATCCGTGCAAGCTCGCCGCCGATACTCTTGCTCGCGAGGCATATGGCGAGGAACTCGTCTACGAGCGTCACCGTCACCGCTTTGAGTTCAACAACGCCTTCCGCGACCAGCTCGAGGACGCCGGTTTGGTTATCTCGGGTCTGTCGCCTGACGAGCGCTTGGTCGAGATGGTCGAGCTGCCGCGCGACGTGCATCCGTGGTATGTGGCAACTCAGGCTCATCCCGAGTTCAAGAGCCGCCCGACCAACCCGCAGCCGCTGTTCCGCGAGTTCGTGCGCGCTTCGATCGGCCAGCACGAGGGCGTCGACCGTCTGCAGGTGACGCCCATGAACCTCGCTACGGACTAAGGGTGCCGGCGAATAAGGAACATACCGAAGCTACTCCCTCGTCGCTCGCCGTGGCGGCGGGGGAGTATCTCGATTATCTCGCGGTCGAGCGGGGCTTGGCGCGCAACACGATTGTGGCCTATCGTCGTGACCTGACGACGTACTGCGCCTATCTGGAGCGGGCGGGTATTGTGTCTTTTGAAGAGGTGACTCGTCAGGTCGTGGAGGGCTTTGTCGCCGACCGTCGCGATGGGGGCTATTCCGATGCTTCGGTGGAGCGTGCGCTTGCGGCCGTGAAGGGCCTGCATGCCTTTTTGGTGCGCGATGGGGCTGTGGCCCAAAATCCAACGGCGGCGTTGCGCCTTCCTAAAAAGGCTGAGCGTTTGCCGGAGTATCTATCGGTGGAGGATGTCTCGGCGCTGCTCGATCAAGATTTCCCCGAGGGCGAGATGGGCTTGCGCGACCATGCCATCTTGGAAGTGCTCTACGGATGCGGTTTGCGTGTGAGCGAGTTGGTGGGGCTCGATGCGGGCGATATCCATATCGACGATGGCTTTGTGCTCGTTCGCGGTAAGGGCTCAAAGGAACGCCTGTCCCCGCTGGTGGGAAGCGCGGCGCGAGCTCTGACGCTCTATGTAACTGAGGGACGTTCTCGCTTGGCGGCCCATGCCCGCGGAACCGAGACCTCGGCGGTCTTTTTAAATAAGAACGGACGTCGCCTGTCGCGCCAGGCCGTGCATGCGATATGCGAGCGGTATGGGCGTCAGGTGGGGCTGGTGGGGCTCCATCCCCATACCTTGCGCCACTCCTTTGCCACCCACATGCTCGCGGGCGGTGCCGACCTGCGTGTGCTGCAGGAGATTTTGGGCCATGCCGATATTTCGACCACGCAGGTCTACACGCATGTCGACCGAACGCAACTGACCGAGGTCTATCTGGCGGCGCATCCGCTAGCACATCGCTAGCACCTCGCTGACCTGCATATTTATAAATACTAAAGGGGACGGGCCCCAGATTGCCGAGACGCACTTTTGCGCGCATGGGCAATCTGGGGCTCGTCCCATTTTTCGCTAGACACCGACGCGGCGGTGGGCCGTGTGTACCGTGGGTGGGGGAGTTTGGGGGCGATGTGAACGGCGTGTAAAGGGACGTAAAAATCGCCTCAAGGTCAACTTGAAGGTTGAGGTTCGCGGGCGTGGTTCTACAGGTGGCATCCCGCCTTTGCTGCAAACACAACATATTGTGTTTTCGAACA
>URBP01000034.1 GCA_900546105.1 uncultured Collinsella sp. | reverse complement strand
CTTCAAGAAACTCCTCGAGCGCCGCTTCGTCCAACGCAGCAGCGTCCTCCTGAACGGCGCCGCCCGCCAGCAGTTCGCCGGCATCCAGGCAGCCCTCGGAAAGACGCTGCCTAAGTTGTGCCAGCAAAACATCGCGGCCGGGATGCTCCAAGTCGATTTTGTTGATAAAGATGAACGTCGGGATGTCATAGCGCGCAAGCAGGCGCCACAGGGTTTCGGTGTGCCCTTGCACGCCGTCATTGGCGCCCACAACCAAAATCGCGTAGTCGAGTGCGCGCAGCGTGCGCTCCGCCTCGGCAGAAAAATCGACATGCCCCGGCGCATCCACGAGCATGACGTGGGTATCGCCATGGTCGAGCACGGCCTGCGACGAGAAGATCGTAATGCCACGCTCGCGCTCGATCGCGTTGGTGTCCAGGTGTGAATCGCCATCGTCAACGCGGCCGCGCTTGCGAATGCGACCCGCGTTGAACAGCATGGCCTCGGCCAGCGTGGTCTTGCCGGCATCGACATGCGCCAAGATTCCAACGACCGCTTGCTTCGACATGGCTCTCCTCTTATTGCAAGCCCATCGCACGCGGCAACGGGCATCCTCGTTCCACACTGGATGATACAATTTACGGGCCGGCGGGCGAAGCGGGCCCTATCCCCCGACCGAGCTCATCGCCCTGCGTTGCCGCGCGGCGATTTTCGTAGGTTCGCGCCTTGCGAAAGCCGGCACCTCCCCTTTTTGTCCGCCCGGACTCATCTGGGCGGTAACAACGCGAGCCCCACAACGACGCGTTTTACCAAAAATGGCCCCACGCGGGGCCATTTTCATTTCGATGAAACGCTGGTATGTGACTCGGCCCTTATGCCTCGCGCAGCCAGTCGAACGCAACGCGCGGCGTACCGTCCGACACATATACGATACCGGCGCGCTTAAACCCGGCCTTGGTGATGGCGCCCTGCATGGGCAAGTTGTCCTCGTGCGTGTCAATACGCAGATGGTCGGCGCATTCCTTGGCAAAGGCAAACATCGCCGCCGCGATACCGTGCACGGTGCCGTCGGATGCCACGCGATGCAGCACGGCATACGGAGTGTCGCTGCGCCATTGACCGTCCTCAATCACGTCATAGCACTCGTCCGGACCCGGTAAAAAGGCAAACGTCGCCACCACGCGGCCGTCGACTTCGCACACGTAACTGCCACCAGCGGCAATATCGGCAGCCAGCTGCTCGGCCGAAGGCGTGCCCTCGGGCCACTGCGTGGCGTTGCCATGCGCGCGCATAAAGGCGCGGGCCGCGTCATAGATAGCCATGACGGCGGGAATGTCGGTATCGAGGGTTTTTCTGATCATCACGCGGCGACCTCACGTTTATTGGTATCACTTTGATTGAGCAATCATACCAGCGTTTGGAAAGGGCAAGGAGCGGATGGGAAGCAAAAAGCGAGCCGCCTGGTCAAAGGCCAAAAGCGAGTTTTTGGGCGCTGCCACCGGCGGCGATATGAGCGACCTGTTTGCGCGCGAGGACGAGCGCCGCGACGCCCTGGACGCCGAGCGCGATGAGGCTTGGCGCTATAAGTCGTGCGAGCGCAAAAACCGGTACGACACACGCGCCGAGGCCGAGGCCGTTATGGCCGACTGCGAAAACCGCGGGCGGCGTGGTTTAGCCTGCTACAAATGCGAATACTGTGGCGGGTGGCATCTGACGTCGCACCCTTGGAAATAGACCCCGCATCGGCACGGTGTTGACGGAGCGCCAACCATCGCACGCAAGCTACGGGCGCGGCGGCACCAAAACATCGTAGCGAACGGCCTTGCCCGCAAGTTGATAGCTCGGCTTAACGCCGGCAAGCAGCGGCCCCTTCACCGGCCGCTTGATAACGACCTTGCGCGGGCGCACCGCAAGCGCAGCTTCGACCAGCGACTCCTCATCGGCGCACGGCTGTTCCAGATGGTGCAAGAGTTGGAACTTCTTTTTCACCGCCGCGCTCTTGGTGCGCCCGGGAAACATGGGGTCCAGATACACCACGTCGGGAGCGGTGAGCTCGCCCTGCCCGATCAGCTCAGCTGTATGGCGAAGGCCGGCAATGCTGTCCTCGCCCGCATGTAAGCGCATGCGCGCCACGGCTGTCGCAAGCGCCGGATCATCTGCCGCGCGATCCAAAGCATCCTTGAGGAGCGCCGCGATCACGCAATCCTGCTCATACAAATCGACCGCAAAACCCGCGGCAGCCAGCAGCAGCGAATCCTCGCCAAAGCCTGCCGTGGCGTCAATCGCCCATGGGCGCTCGACGCCCTTTGTGCGCGCAACCTTTACCAGCAGCTCTTGCTGCAGACGACCCTGCTTGAGCCGCGGAAGCATGCGGCCAAAATCGGCACGCAGCTCCATCGTGCCATCGGTGAGCGTGAGGCCCTCGGACGTCCGCACGAGCTCGAGCCCAGCAGCCCGAGCAACAGAAAAGGGATCGACGACGCCCATGGACACTCCTTAGCAAACAAAACGAATACGTGAGCGCCACCTCAGTTGGCACCCAACCGTCCGCTATTGTCCCACACGCGACATGGTCCACAGCATCCCAATGCAAAGCACCGCCATCAATCCCGTGCACACGGCAGCGATCACGGAATCGCCCATACGCCTTCCTAACGAACGCGGCTCACGCACTTGCTTGGCTCCGTACATCACGGCTCCTCCTTCGGTCCAGCTCTTACCATGGCCTCATCATCGCAGCGCCGCGCATACGCTGCCATCGATTTGGCTTACGTCCAGCTTTCCTTTTTGAAAGGTTGGACCGCACAGGCAAGAGTCGCTTTCAGGCGCATGCATCGCCGCGTTGAACTACAATGTGCTTCACCATATATGCCGCAACCTGGGCGCGACAGATTCACCGCGCCCGCATCGAAAGGACCAGTTATGAGCGCCGCTCGCAAGACACTCAAAATCCTTGCCCTGATTTATTTTGTTCTGGGCATCGCCAGTCTCGTCATTGGAATCGCCGGCATCGCGACCGGCAAGTTCGAGTCCACCTACGGGCCGAACGCCATGCTCGCCACGGTCGTGCTTGTCGCCAAGGGCCTCATCGATCTCGCCGCAGGTGTTGCGGGCATCAAGGGCGCCAACAAGCCCTCGCAGGTGGATGGCGCGTTTAAGCTCGGCATCGTTGCCGCACTCGCCACGATTGCGCAGGCCGTGCTCACGCTTCCCGCGTTTGGCGGCGACGCCATCAACTATGGCGCCTTTGTCATCGTGGTCTACGACCTGTTCTTTGTTCAGCAGGCGCACGCCGTTAAGGCCGAGAACAAGGACCGCCTGTAGTCACCTGTCCCCCCCCCACAATTCCCTGCAGCCAAGCAACTAAAAAGGGCCGATCGCGCAGCAACGCGGTCGGCCCTTTACGTTTGACCAGGTAAAACCTGCCAAAATAAACCTGTCCCTTTTTGGTAGGTTAGTGGCGGTACTCGGCGATGATGAAGTCGATGTCGGTTTGAAGGGTGTCCAGGTTTGCCAGGCGCTCTTTGTCGGCGGGGCGCGTGCGGTAGTAGTACGGCGTCATCTGGAACACCGCCTCGATGTCAGCCTGGGTCTGAAGCGTAATGTTCGCAGACACCCGCTGCGTTCCGACCAACTCGAGCTCAGTAGTCTTCGGCTGCTTCTCGTCATTGAGATATGGCGTGTCGTAGAGCACCTCCTTGAGCCCAAACAGATGACGGGCACCCGGCACCACGGTATAGAGCGAGCCCTCGGGCGCCAGCACGCGGGCAAACTCGCGCTCGTTAAAGGGAGCGAAGAGCTCGGTCACCATATCGAAGGCGCCATCGGCCACGGGGATGTCCTTCATATTGGCCACAAAGTAGGTCGCATCGCCGCGCTTGGCGGCCAGGCGCACCATCTCCTTGCCCAGGTCGAAACCGTAAGCATCCACGTCCGGCACCGCACCCATGGCGCTAGTGTAGTAGCCCTCGCCGCAGCAAATATCGAGCAAGGTCATGGGGACGCCTGCAGACGTTGCACGTCCAGACACCTGTTTGCGCACCAGCTCGACCATCGCATCGCGCAACGGCGCGTAGTATCCACGGTTCAGAAAGTCACGACGGCTGCGTGCCTGCGACTTGGGATCGCCCATGGAGTCGCCGCTCTTGGACGAGCGCAGCAAATATAGATAGCCCTCGCGCGCACGGTCAAACCGGTGTCCGCCCGCGCATGCAGCACCGCGCTCGTCGTCCACCAATGGCTTATGGCAAACGGGACACAACAACATGGCAACTCCTTAGCGCGAACAACACAACGCCCACCATTGTCGCACGCCTTCCCCACCTAGTCATAGAGGAGACAAGGAGTGTCCCCAACTGCCGGCAGAAAAGGAACGTCCCTAAGTGCCGACTGGTTGCATTAGGAGTATCATCGTCTGCGCAAATAAGCACGGAAAAGCATATTAGAGATTGAGAGCGTATGACTGATACCGCGTCCAAGCACATTGACATGACCACCGGCTCACTGTGGCGCAATATTCCCCTGTTCGCCTTCCCCGTGGCCGCCACGAGCATCTTGGAGCAGCTATCGAACCTCATCGCCACGGTCATCATCGGTAACTTCTCAGGCGACCAGGGAACCCTCGCCATGGCGGCGGTCGGCTCCAATGTTCCGCTTACCAGTCTTATGCTCAACCTGTTTATCGGCATGTCGCTTGGCTCCAACGTGGTCATTGCCAACGCTATCGGCCGCAACGATCAGAACATGGTCAAACGCGCCGTCCATACCTCGATTTTAATGGCGCTCGTGGGCTTTGTCGTCATCGCCCTGGGCGAGATCTTTGCCGAGCCCATGCTCGCCGCGCTCAACGTTCCCGCCGAGACCATGCCACTCGCCTCACTCTACCTACGCGTCTTTTTGCTGAGCATGCCCTCGATTTTGCTTTACAACTTTGAGGCCGCGATCTTCCGCTCCGTCGGCATCACCCGCATGCCGCTGCAGGCGCTTGCCGTGTCCACCGTCCTCAACATATGCCTGGACCTCGTCTTTGTCCCCGTACTCCACTGGGGCGTCGCGGGCGTCGCCATCGCCACCGCCATCGCCTACACCGTCAGCGCCGCGACGCTCTTTGTCCGTCTGCTCAAGACCGATTCCGTCGTCCGCGTCACCCCGCGCGACCTGGCCATCGACCCCGTCGCCCTCAAGCGCATCGTCAAGATCGGCCTGCCCGCCGGCATCCAAAGCGCCGTCTTTGCCGTCGCCAACATCATCATCCAGTCCGCCATCAACAGCCTGGGCACCGAAGTCATGGCGGCATCGAGCGCCGCCATGAGCCTGGAGTACGTGTGCTACAACCTGCTCAACAGCTTTAGCCAGGCTTGCACCACCTTTGTGGGACAAAACCACGGTGCCCGCCAGATCGACCGCTGCACCAAAACGCTCAAGGTCTGCCTTGTCGAAGGCGGTATCGTTGCACTCACCACGATTATCGTTATTGTCGGCCTGGGGCGCGAAATCTTGTCGCTCTTTAACAGCGATCCCAACATCGTCTCAATCGGCTATATCCGCGTGTGCTCGATCTTCCCGGCGTACGCCTTTAGCATGTTCTACGAAAACATGTCCGGCTACCTGCGCGGCTTTGGCATCTCGCTCATGCCCGCCCTCATCACCATGATCTGTGTCTGCGGCATCCGCTTCTATTGGGTATTCTGCGTGTTCCCGCACTTCCGCACCTTTGCGAACATCATGATGGTCTACCCCATCAGCCTGGGCACCACGGCGTTCTTTATGGTCGTGGCGGTACTACTCTGCCACCCGGCCCGCACCTATCGCGCCACCCAAGCCAAAGCGACAGCCCGCTAAACACCGCGCTCAACGCCACGCCAGTCATTAATTGACAATATGCGAGCTCATATAGTCGATAAAGCGCCTCGTGGCGATGGGCATGGTGTCCCAGCTGCGCCAGGCTGCCACCACGTCGCGCGAGGGGGCATGCACGATGGGACGCACGCGAATATCGGTCTGCATGCCCTCGACGGTACGGCGATACAGCATGCTCACGCCTAGGCCCTCCTCCACCATCGCCATGATGGTGTAGTCGTCGGTCACCTCGCTCGTCACGTGCGGCGACAGCCCATGCGCTGCAAATGCATCGAGTACTAGGCTCTGTTCGCCCTCATCCAGCAGCACAAACGGCTCGGACGCCAGGTCGGCGAGCGTTACCTTTTCCTTTGCCGTCAGCGGATGCGTGGCCGGCAGCAATGCCACCAACTCGTCGTGATAGACCACGCGCTTCTCGAGCCCAGCGGTAAATCCGCGCGCCGTAAAACAAAAATCAACCACGCCATCGTGTACCCATTGAGCGTTGCGCGTGTAATCGCCCTGCTTGAGAGTAAAGCGTACGCCCGGGTGCAGCGCACCAAAGTCACGGATCACGCGCGGCAGCACGGTACGACTCACGTTGGTAAACGTCGCAATGCGAATGTCGGTCGATGAAAGCCCCAACAACTCCTGACGCTTGCCCTCGAGCTCGGCCTCGGCCGTTACGATCTGGCGTAGATACGGCAGATATTGTTTGCCGTCGCGCGTAAGCGAGACACCTTGCTTGCCGCGCTCGATAAGCGTGGTACCCAGCTCGCGCTCAAGCGCCTTGACGGCCTGGCTCACAGCGCTTTGTGTGTAGCCCAGCTCGTCAGCCGCGCGTTTCAGGCTGCCGCAATCGACCACCATACACACAATCTGATACCGCGATGCCATCGTGCCTCCACATCGATATAGCCGTAAATCGTTTTGCCAGGGCTTTTTCTACCTACATTAGTATTTCTTAATCATACTGAAGATACATTCGCTTTACTACATCAACATCTGGGAGCAGAATCCTTTTTACGAAACCGTTCTGTAACAAAAGGAGTCCCATGGATCGCAAAAAAGCAATCGCGCTCTCATTTTCCGTTCCCGTCGCATGGGGCTTTTCGTATCCCCTCATGAAGATCGGCATGGACAGCATGAACGCCACGAGCATCGTTGCGTTGCGCTGCATCATCGCCTTTGTGGCCTGCCTGCTGCTCTTCCACAAGCGCGCGTTCCGCATCAACCGCGACCTAATGGTCCGCGCCGCCATCATCGGCGCCATTATGGCAACCGAACTCACCTGCATGTGCCTGGGCTCCAGCCTCACCTCTGCCTCCACTGCCGGCTTTTTGCAGAGCCTGACGGTCGTGATCGTGCCGTTTGCCAACGCCGCCCTGCTGCGCCGTGCCCCCGAGCGCAAAGTGCTCGTCGGCACCGCCATCGTCACCTGCGGCATGCTGCTGCTCTCGGGCGCCGACTTCACTAGCCTGAACCCGGGCGCGCTCATCATGCTGCTCTCCGCCTTTGTCTACGCCGGACACATCATTGTCGCCAAGCGGTTTGTCGAAGAAGTCGATCCGCTGGCTCTGGGCGTTTGGCAGCTGGGCTTCGGCGGTTTGTTCTCGGGCGTCGCGGCATTCACCTTTGGCGGCTTCACGCTTCCCAGCACGCCCAGCGAAATCGTCGTTGTCGTCGCGCTCGCACTCATCTGCTCTGCCTACGGCTTTATCACCCAGACGCTCGTGCAGCCCCACGTACCTGCAGAGACCACCGGCTTCGCCTTCTCGCTCGAGCCGGTCTGTTCCGCCGTCTTCTCGTTCTTCCTGGTCGGCGAGGTCCTGAGCCCCATCGCCTTCTTTGGCGCCGCACTCATCCTCAGCGGCGTCATGGTGGCAACCGTCGAGCTTCCGCGCCTTCGCGCACATGGGCACACTCGCATGGCAGGAGCACCCGAGCACGTCTCGTAGGCCCCGCTCTTCATGCAGCCGCGGCATAAAGGCAACCGGTGCGCCTTTACAATAGATGCCAACAGAGCATCTGCCATAAAGGAGCCCCATGGACACCGCAACCCGCGACCGCAACATAGCAACTTGGTTGGGCGATGCGCCGCAGCCGGTACGTGACACTACGAACCAGCTGCTCGAGCGCATCGCCCTTCTGCGTGCCGAGCAGACCATCTACCCGGCACAAGACGACATCCTCAATGCCCTCGCCTACACGCCGGCCGACCAGGTCAAGGCTGTCATCTTGGGCCAAGACCCCTATCACGGGCCCAACCAGGCCATGGGGCTGTCGTTCTCGGTCCCCGCAACGCAAACCAAGTTGCCGCCGAGCCTGCGCAACATCTATAAGGAACTCAAAGCCGATCTGGGTTGCCCCATTCCCGCCACGGGAGACCTAACCCCATGGGCACAACAGGGCGTCCTGCTCCTCAACACTACGCTCACCGTGCGCGAGCATGCCGCGAACTCGCACGCCAAACTGGGCTGGGGCACGCTCACCGACTACGTTATCGAACGCTGCTGCCAGCTGCCCCAGCCGGTCGTCTTTTTGGCATGGGGCCGTTTTGCCCAGCAGATGGTCGAGGGCAAGCTCGCCGCGACCGGCGCAGGCAAGGAAAGCGGCAAGTTCTGCCTCGCCTCTACGCACCCCTCGCCGCTTTCGGCAAACCGTGCCACGGCAGAACTCCCCGCTTTTATGGGGTCGCGCCCCTTCTCTGCTGCCAATCGGTTACTCGAACAGCACGGCTCGACCCCCGTCAACTGGACTTGCCTCGGCTAAAAATCGATACATCAAAAACGCGCCCGACAGCTTTCCATCGGGCGCGTTTCCTATTCGGGCCAAATAAATTGCGTGCGGCCGGCCTCGCCGCCATCGATCAGCAGGCTCTGCCCGGTCATAAACCGGTTGGTCACGCCCACAAAGTAGATCCACTCGGCGATCTCTTGGGCGGTGGCCCAGCGTTTAAGCGGCGTGAGCTCCATAATCTGGTTCCACAGGTGTTCGTCTTCCATCACGCAACGGTTGAGCGGTGTGATAACGCCGCCCGGGTCCACACTGTTGGCGATGGCCTGCGGCGCCAGGCGGTTTGCAAGGTTTTTGGTATAGGCGATAACGCCGCCCTTGCTGGCAGCATAGGCAGGAAACTCCGACCCCGTATGCCCGCTCGCCGACCCCACATTGACCACGGATTTGATAGCCGGCGCCGGCTTGGCAGCAAGCCCCTCCCCCACAAAGGCGTAGCGCTCGGTCACGTTGATGGTGCCACACAGGTTGGCGGCGATGTCGTCGGCCGAATCCTGTACACCGGCAACGTTCACGATTACCTGGGGTTCAAGGTCAACTGGAAACGAGTCCGGCTCGCGGACATCAACAATCAGATGGCGGTAGCGCTCGTGTTCGATCGCCGCCGGCAGCAGATCAAAGCCCACGACCTCGTGGCCCTCGTCCAAAAAGCGCTGCACGCACGCGGCTCCGATACCGCCCGAAGCGCCCGTGATCAAAACCCGCATACTTGCTCCTTAGGCGGTTGCGTGGCGCTCGAGGTACTCGGCGCCCACATTCTCGCGCTCCCAGCCACGCACGACCTTGTAGCCCACGGGGCTCAGGAAGACCTCGCACAGCAGCTCGGCGACAGCGCCGGTCAGCGAGCACATAAGAACCTGCACCCAGGTCCAACCAAAGAACGTGTGGCTCACCACAATGGCAAAGACCAAGTTGTCGATAAACTGGCCAACACCCGTGGACACATAGGAACGGAAGGCAAAGCTCGCAAAGTTATTCTTTTTGAGCATACGGCCGAGCGACTGGTTGAGCGTGGAGTTAACCACGGCAGAGACGAGCATTGCCAGCGAAGAGCCCAGCACCACGTACCAGGTGCCGCCGATGGTGGCGTTAAGGGCGTTGTTGACCTCGATCATGCCCGTGTCGTAGTAAGCGCCCCACATGCCGGGCGTGAGCGAGCATGCCCAAAAGCACAGGCTCACGGCCAAGTTGACCAGCAGCGCGAGGATAGAGATTTTGATGGATGCCTTGGCGCCAAAGCGCTTGCAGATCATGTCCTGGCACAAAAACGAGACCCAGCTCACCACAAAGCCGCAATCGAGTGCCAGATACGGCAGGCTGATGAGTTCTTTGTTGGCCAGCAGGTTCATCATGATGACGCTCACGAAAAACAGCGAAACCGTTGCCGCGGGAATGCTCCGCAACAGGACCTTGTAGTCCTCCATGACCTTCTTGATCATTATGTACTCCTTTGGTTTTAGGTTTAACGAGCAGGATATCGGACCCGAACTGCTCGGACGTCTCGGTCTTGAGGCGACGGTGGGTATGATAGCCGCTCACACGGCATCAGGCAAGCAAACGGCGCGGCAGCCCCACAGGGCCACCGCGCCGGTGCGCTAAAACGTTACGTTGCCAAACTCCGACAGGATAAGATCGGGGTTGTGATCGGTTGCCCAATCCACGTTCCACGGGCTCGTGAACAGCAGCAGCTTACCGCCGCGCATGTCCTCGACGCGCAGCGTGTCACGCGTGAGCGAAAGGCCCGGGATATCAATGGTATCGGGGTCGTTCTGAATCCAGCGGATGTCCGTATAGGGCAGCGGCTGGCGACGGACCTCAACACGATACTCGGCCTTGAGGCGGCGCTCGAGTACCTCAAACTGCAGCACACCGACCACGCCCACGATAACGCTCTCCATGCCGGCACCCAGCTCGCGGAAGATCTGGATGGCACCCTCCTGGGCAAGCTCCTCCATACCCTTGACGAACTGCTTGCGCTTGAGCGTGTCGACCTGCGTAATGCGGGCAAACATCTCGGGGGCAAACGTCGGGATCTGCGGATACTGCACGTGGCGCTTGCCGGAGCACACGGTGTCGCCGATGCTAAAGATACCCGGGTCGAACAGGCCCACGATATCGCCCGCGTACGCCTCGTCCACGATGGCGCGGTCATCGGCCATCATCGACGTGCCCGTTGCAAGCTTGAGTTTACGGTTGCCCTGCACGTGGAAGGCGTCCATGCCACGCTCGAACTTGCCCGAGCAAATGCGCACAAAGGCGATACGGTCTCGGTGGTTCTTGTCCATATTGGCCTGGATCTTAAACACAAAGCCGCTAAAGTCGTTCTCGGCGGGCGCGACCGGCTCGCTGGTGAGCGTATCGGTATAGGCACGCGGCGTCGGGGCCAGACGCAGGAACTCTTTAAGGAAGGGCTCCACACCAAAGTTGGTGAGTGCCGAGCCAAAGAACGCCGGACTCAGCTTGCCGCAGGCCACGGCATCCAGGTCGAGCTCGTCGCCGGCGCCATCGAGCAGCTCGATGTCGTCCATCAGGTTCTTGTGGTTCTCCTCGCCAATGAGCTCGTCCATGGCGGGATCGCCCAGCTCGGCCTCGACCTCGGCGACCTTCTTGGTGGCGTTGGCGTGACCGTCGCCCTCAAAGGCGATAACGCGACGGGTCTGGCGATCGAACACGCCGCGGAAGTTGCGGCCGCTGCCGATCGGCCAGTTCATGGGATACGTATTGATCCCCAGAACATTCTCGATCTCTTCCATGAGCTCAAACGGATCGCGAGCCTCGTGGTCGAGCTTGTTCACAAAGGTAAAGATGGGAATATGGCGCAGCGTACAGACCTTAAAGAGCTTTTTGGTCTGGGCCTCGACGCCCTTAGCGCCGTCGATGACCATGACTGCGGCGTCGGCGGCCATAAGGGTACGGTAGGTATCCTCCGAGAAGTCCTGGTGGCCGGGGGTATCGAGGATGTTGACGCAGGCGCCGTTGTAGGTGAACTGCAGCACCGAGGAGGTAACGGAAATGCCGCGCTCCTTCTCGATGTCCATCCAGTCCGAGACGGCATGCTTGGCCGAGCTCTTACCCTTGACCGAACCGGCGGTCTGGATGCTGCCGGTATAGAGCAGCAGCTTCTCGGTAAGCGTGGTCTTACCGGCGTCCGGGTGGCTGATGATCGCGAATGTGCGGCGCGACGAGATTTCATCCGACAGGCTTGCCATGCGGATCCTTTCTTGTATTGAGTGCATTACGTCGTTGTAACCGCACCATTGTAGCCGCGAAACCCCGCCATAGGGCACCTATCAGGACAAATTCATTAGCCGAGCTCGCTGTGCACCGGGCAGCCGCCTCAAGGATTGTCTCGATCTGTAACTGCAAGACGGGTTTTGAGCCCCTACCTGTTACAGATCGAGACAAACTGGCAGGCCCGCCGGCACAATCTCAATCTGTAACATCTAGCCGCCCAAATCGACTCTTACTGTTACAGATTGAGACAAATAGACAGGCGGGCAAATAACATCTCAATCTGTAACAGCAAGCGACCCAAAACGGACCTAGGTGTTACAGATTGAGATTGTTTTGAAGTAAGCGCAACACTGGCAGGCTATTCCACATTTCCTCTTGCATAACTGTGCATAGTGTATATATACTGTGCTTACCGGTTATATACACGTGTAGCCCAACAGCTAAGGAGCCGCTGTGGACATTATCCTATCCAATTCGAGCGACAAGCCCATCTACGAGCAAATAGCCTCGCAAGTCAAAGCTCAGATCCTTTCGGGCGCGCTCGCTGCGGGAGCCAAACTCCCCAGCATCCGTGCACTCGCGAGCGATCTTGGCGTGAGTGTCATCACCACCAAGCGCGCCTATGCCGACCTGGAGCAGCTCGGCTTTATCTGCACCGTGCAGGGCAAGGGCTGCTTTGTCGCCGAGGGCAACCAGGAACTCTTGCGCGAAAACCAGCTCTGCCATATCGAAGAGCTGCTTGCGAAAGCGGCGAGCCAAGCCGAAGCCTTGGGCGTCACGCGCGACAAGCTGCACGAGATGCTCGACCTCGTAGCCCCCGAAACCATGCAGTAGCCATCTGCAAGAAAGGCTATACCATGCAAAACCTTTTAGAACTCAAAGGCATCTCACGCCGCGTGAGCGACCGTTTTTCGTTGCGAGACGTCACACTCGCCGTGGAGCCCGGCCAGATCGTTGGCTTTGTGGGCGCAAATGGCGCCGGCAAGACGACGACCATTCGCGCCGCGCTTGGGCTTATAAAGCCCGATGCCGGCGAGGTGCATCTGCTTGGACAGCGCTGCGACGCCAACGCGCCCGACGAGACGCAGCGCCACCTGCGCTCCCGCATCGGCCTCGTCCTGGACACGTGTCCCTTCCCCTCCACGCTCAAGGTGGGCCAGATCGAGAGGCTCGTAGGCCCGGCGTACCCCACGTGGAGCTGCGAAACATTCGCCAGATTTATCGACCGATTTGGCCTTGATCCCAAAGCCAAGGTCAAGGACCTCTCCCGCGGCATGGGTATGAAGCTGCAGCTCGCCTGTGCGCTCAGCCACAATGCCAGGCTGCTGGTTTTGGACGAAGCCACCGCGGGCCTCGATCCCATGGCGCGCGAGGAACTACTCGATGAGCTGCTCGCCTTTGTTTCCGACGGTCAGCGCAGCGTGCTGCTCTCGAGCCACATTACGTCCGACCTCGATCGCGCCGCCGACCGTGTCATCTGCATCGATAACGGCTCGATTATGTTTGACCTGCCGCGCGAGGACATTACCGACCGCGCCGGCATCGCCCACTGCACCCAAGCACAGGCCGCCGAGCTTATGGCTTGCGTCGAAGGCGCCCGTGCCGCCCACCACGCCTATAGCGTGGACGTGCTCGTGCCCAACCGTCGCGAAGCGCTCGAAGCCTTCCCCGAGATTCCCTGCGATCGGGCAACCATTGATGACTACCTGCGCCTCACGCTGAAAGGGGCTTCGAAATGAAACGCGCCTTTATGTCCGAGCTCGCCATCGTTCGCACGCTTGTCCCGAGCATTGCGGGCGTCGGCTTGTTCATCTTCGTCGTGCTGACGCTCGCCAACGCGTCGGATGGCGATTCCGGCATGAGCGCCGGCGCCTGCGCGGTCAGTGCCATGTCACCCATCATGGTCATGAGCTCGCTGGCCGGCTTCGACAATCAAAACGGTTGGGAGCGTTATCGGGCAACGCTGCCCTTCTCGCGCAAAGACATCATCTGCGCACGCTACCTGTGTATCGTTGCTTTCTCGGCCATCATGGCGTGCGCGACCGTGCTTTTGAGCACCATCACTCTTCCGTTCTTCGATCACACGGGCATGCCCTCGACGGGACAGATCGTCTTTGAGACCACAATAGCCTCCGCCGCATCGATGCTCATCTCCCTCATGATGGTGTTTCTGGCACAGCCGCTGTTCTTTCGATTTGGACACATGGAGGCGCTGCGCCTTTCCGTCGGCCTGTTTGCCCTGCTCGGATGCCTTGCCATGGCCACGCTGAGCTCCTCCAACCCCATCAGCAACTGGCTCATGTCGATTGCTGGGGCGAATCCCGATCCCGCCGTCCTCGGCTGCCTGTGCGCAGGAATTGCCGTACTGGCCCTCACGCTATGTGCAATCAGCTGCACCGTCAGCACCAAGGTCTATCGGGCACGCGACCTGTAGGCAAGCAAATCTCGACCCACGCGGGCCGCAATCGGTCGCAATCGCCCATCCGCAAATCCATGGCAAACGGCATGTCCCCGGCGTGCGCCACCGTACTACTTGCGCAGCGGCTTGGGAAGCGGAATGCCGGCGGCGATAACAGCGGCGATGATCATGCAGACGATGCCCTTGAGCGGGAAGCACATGAGCAGCAGGCCCACGACCATGACGGGCTGACGCATGACGGCGCCCATCGTCGAGGCGGTGCAGACGGCGACGCAAAAGACCGGATCTGCGCCGGTGAGGATGGCAAGGCCATAGCCCAGGCTCACACCCGAGAAGATAACCGGGAAGAAGTGGCCGCCGCGCCAACCAAGGTTGATGAGGGCGGGCGTCAGCATGGCCTTAACAAGACCGGTCGCGATAAGCACGCCAGCGGGAATGGTCAGATAGGTTTCCATGAGCACATCGGCCTGGGTCTCGCCGGCAAACATGGTGTAGGGCAGGACCGTGCCACAGATGGCGAGCGCCAGGCCGGCCAGCATGGCCTTGACGACCGGGCGCTCCCCTATTGCATGGGACAGTGCCTCGCTTGCATGCTCAGAGACAAAGTACAGCCAACCGCATACGGTGCCGACCAACGCCAGCGGAATGAGCCAGACAAGTTCCAGGTTACCCACCTGGGCGGCCTCGAACCTGGGCATGCCCATGCCGCCGCCCATAAGCTGGCCGAGCAGCAGATAGGTGCCCAGACCGCCGGCAATCGCGATGCCGTAGACCACGGTCTTTTGCGCCTTGGGCAGCTTGATGGTGATCTCATCGGACGCGGAGTCCTCGCCAGCGCCCTGGCCGTCGGCGCTACCGGCGAGCGGCGCCACAAAGCCAAACACGGGCGCGGTAAAGAGCGCCGTCAGGGCAGCCTGGGTGCCCAGCAGCGTGAGCTCCCTAAACTCGGCGCCAAAGCGACGCATGCGGTCGCCGACCCAGCTGCACAGACCCGCGATAACTCCGGTCAGGCCGGCCTCCGGTCCAATACTTCCGCCAAACAGCAGCGGCAGCAATGCCGCAAGCGAAAGCTTGCCGAGGTTGTCGTACGGGTAGCGACCGTCTTGTTTAACCTTGGCCATCACCTGGTTGAGGTCATCGGTCTTGGTGCCCGTAATCTTTTCGTACAGACCGATCAGCAGGCCGCCCAGCAAGCAGACAAAAAACGGGTACGGCAGAAAACCGAACGGGCCGCTCGCGAGCTCAGGCGAAGCGACGCCCAGCGCGTGCGGAATCTCGGTCCATAGATAGTCGACACCGTGCTCCATCGCAAAAAAGAACAGCCAGACCGCGGCGCCTGCGAACGCACCGGTCACGGCAACGCTAACTAAAAACAGCGCACGGTTTTTGGGTTTTGCAAGACTATCCATCGGGACCTCCCGTGGTCAAATTCGGCAAAGATACGTTTTATTGTAGAGCGAGCGTTACCCGAACGAGCCAACCGTCTGCGCCGCAAACGGCACCATTGGGAGTCATAGTGGGGCAGGCTCAAGACTTATCCGTTGATAATCGAGGCAATCTCGCGCAAATCGTCGGCAAAGTAGATGCCGTGCTGGCGCCTCGGGCTCGAAAGCCCTTTATCAATCATGTGCTCGAGCAACGCCTTAAGATCGTTGTAGTAGCCCCCAAGGTTGTACAGAATGCACGGCGCATCGAGATGCCCCAACGACACGGCGGACATGACCTCGGCAATCTCCTCGAGCGTACCCGTCCCACCGGGAAAGGCGATGAACGCGTCACCGAGCTCAATCATCTTGGCCTTGCGTTCGGCCATGTCACTCGTCACGATGAGGTCGTCGATACCGTCATGTTGAAACTCGGCCTCGATAAAAAAGCTCGGTTCAACACCCGTCACGTGTCCACCTGCCTCGAGTACGCTATCGGCGAGCGCACCCATCAGACCCGACTTGGACCCGCCGTATACCAACGCGTGTCCGTTAGCGCCAATCCAGTCGCCCAGCTCCTGCACCGCGGGCAGAAACGCCGGGTCATTGCCGACGCTGGCACCCAGGTATACCGTGATATTCATATTCAGTCCCCCTCGTCGTGACGCGCGGCGCCCGTTCTAGCGTTGGCGTCGGCGATATTCGCGCACACGGCGCGATAGGTCGGCAAGCTCGTCACGATCGAGCTCTTCCAAATGCTCCAGATCATCCATAAAGCGCGCCATGGTGTCCTTTTGGCGCATCTTGATGAGCGTGTTGCAGTAGTTCACCGCCACGCCCGTGAGCATGGCGATGTAGAAGATGCTGATGACGCTCAAAACGACGGTGATAGCGCGGGCAACCGGCGTCTCGGCCGGGATATCACCGAAGCCGATCGTCGATACGGTCTCAAAGCTAAACCAGAGGCCGTCGCCAAACGTAAGGGTCGTGGGCTCGGACAGCCAGACGGCCGTCGAGCACAGCAGATAGAAGACGAGAAACAGGCCCGTGATGCGCGCAAAGCCAGCCTGGCGCAACACGTCGGCAAGCGTCCTCAACTTGTTCATCGCGACCCCTTTTCCCAGACGCCCAATCACATTCGCTCGGTATTGTCCCACGCCTCCCCCGCAAACGGAACTAGTCATTGGGGACGTTCTTAAACGACTAGTCATTTAAGAACGTCCCCAATGACTACCTAACCGTTTAGCGGTGCGGCGGCTGAATGGGCAGGCTGAGCTGGTATCCTTATGCGAAACTGTCTCAACTCGATAGGATTTCATGTGAAACCTTCCGCCGTCCTTCGCTTGGCTCTATATCGCACCCTGGCCGTCGCGCTTGCCGCGCTCGCCATACTGAGCGCCGTCATGCCCGCCCCCGCCTTTGCCGCCGACTCCGACCAGCAGGTCAAGACGGTCCGCGTTGGCTGGCTCGTCAACAACAAAGGCTTCCAGGAAGGCATGCCGGGCGAGCGACTCTCGGGGTGGGGCTACGAGTACCTCCAGACCCTCTCGTATTACACAAAGGGCTGGCAATACGAATACGTTAGCGGCACCTTCTCCGAGCTTATGGACATGCTCGAAGCAGGCGAAATCGACCTCATGCCCAACATCTCGTATTCGGCAGAACGCGAGCAGAAGCTGCTCTTTTCCTCGAACCCCGAGGGCACCGAGCGCTACTACATCTACGCCAGGCCCGACCGCGACGACCTGGCCAAGGGTGACCCCCAGGCGCTCCAAGGCCTCACCATCGGCTGCAACTCTGGCGTTATGCAAACTATCGTCGGCCAGCAGTGGCTCGCCGACGAAGGCGTTACCTGCACCTATAAAGAAATCGACACCGGCAGTGCCCTCTTTGAGGCGCTTGCAGACGGCGAGGTCGACGCCGTCATCATGAACGACACCATTTCGTCGCCCGATGCGTCACCCATGTTCTACGTAGGCTCGAGCGACTACTATTTTGCCGTTCCCAAAAGCCGCCCTGATCTGATGAACGACATCAACGCCGCCATGACGACCATCGCCCGCGATAACCCGCGCTATAACGAGGAAGTCAAATCGAGTTACTCGACCCAAAACAGTGGCTCGTCATCGCTCACCGGCCCCGAGACCACCTGGCTCAAAGAAAACGGCAATACCATCACGATCGGCTATCTTAAAAACCAACTTCCCTACTGTACGCAAAATGACGACGGCGAGATGGAAGGGTCGCTCGCCTCGCTTGCAACGACGTTGCACGACAAGTTTGGCATTACGGTCAAAACAATCGCACTCTCGAGCAACAAACAAATGATCAAAGCCCTTTCCAACGGGACCATCGATGTCGCCCTGCCGTTGTTTCGCGACTACTGGCTCGCCGAGCAGACAGGGGTCATCCAGTCAAACTCGATGGGAACGGTTTCGCTGACCGCCATTCACAGTGGCAAAAACCTGAACAGCGACCTTAAGAACATCGCTTGTACAAAGAGCACAATCGTTAACCGTTTTGAGCTCGAAAGTCTCTTTCCGAACGCAACGGTAACCGAGTATTCGAATGACGGCGAGGTGCTCAAAGCCCTCGATGAGGGGAAGGCACGTTGCATCATTGTCCCCAGCACGCGCCTGGAAACTCTCCGCGACATCTACGACATCGAGGATTTCGAAACACAGGAACTCACCAACACGGCACAACTATCGTGTTTAATTTCGCGCGGCAAGCCCGAGCTGCTGGGAATCATCAATAAGGGCATCGTCAATGCAGGTGAATCGCTCTCTGCAAACAGCTATTTCCCCACATCGTACTCGGCGCAAGAATCGGATGCGTTCCGACTTCTCTACCGCAACCGCATCGTCATTGCGGCAGTCGTCATCTGCATTTTGCTCACCGGCATCGTCATCCTTGTCTGGTCGCTTTACCGCGCACAGGAGGAACGGCAGAAAGCCGATGCCGCCAACGCCGCCAAAACCGCTTTCCTCACGCGCATGAGCCACGACATCCGCACGCCGCTCAACGGCATCCTGGGCCTTATCGAAATTGAGGAATTGAGAGAAGGCGACATGCAGGTCGCCCGCGAAAGCCGCGCCAAGGCGCGCGTTGCCGCCAATCACCTGCTGTCACTGATTAACGACATCCTCGAGATGGGCAGGATCGAGGAGCGCAAAGTGACGCTCGAGCACGAATCATTCAACCTTAAAGAGCTGTGCGACAATGCGCTCGTACTGTGCAAGCTCCGCGCATCGGACCGCGGCATAACCATGCTCGACACCAGCGAGCCCTACGCTGTCGACCAATATATGATCGGCAGCCCCACCCATATTCGGCAGATCCTTGTCAACCTGCTCGACAACAGCATCAAGTACAACAAGCACGGAGGCACCGTCACGTTCTCATCGACCATCAAGCCGGTCGACGACGAGCACGCCGTGTTTTGCTTTAGCGTCTCGGACACCGGCATCGGCATGTCGCCCGAGTTTCTAAAGCACATCTACGAACCGTTTGCCCAAGAGGGCAACGATGCCCGCAGTAAATTTCAGGGAACTGGCATGGGCATGCCGATCGTCAAATCGCTCATAGACATGATGGGCGGCACGATTGAGATTTCGAGCGAGGTCGGCATGGGAAGTACGTTCAACGTCCAGATTCCGCTCGATATCGACAAGAACCCTCAGGCAAGAGAAGGTGCGGACGAGCAGGCGATCAGCTGCTCGCTTGCCGGCATGAACGTTCTTTTGGCCGAAGACAACGAGCTCAATGCCGAAATTGCCCAGGCCCTGCTCGAAAGCGAAGGCATCGTCGTAACTCGCGCCGCCGACGGCAAAGAAGCGGTCGAACTATACACTAGTCGTCCCGCCGGCAGCTTCGATGCGATCCTGATGGACATCATGATGCCGGGTATGGATGGCTACGAGGCAACTCGCGCGATTCGTCTGAGCGAGAAGGCCGATGCAGCCGACATCCCCATCATCGCGCTCACCGCCAATGCCTTTGCCGAGGACGCCAAGGCGGCACACGATGCCGGCATGAACGCCCATCTGCCCAAACCGCTCGACTTTAACAAGCTCAAAAACATCCTCGCCCGCATCAAGAAAAACGGAACTGTTTCGCTATAGTTTGTGCCCACCCACCATGCACAGTTAGAAAGGAAGCCAACGATGTTTAGGCCCTTACGTCGAAAGAAACGCGCCATCACTGACGAGGAAGCGCGCGAGTTGCTCGCTATCTGCAAGCGCGGTGTCTTTGCCGTCAACGGCGATGGTGGCTACCCGTATGCCATTCCCGTCAACTACTTCTTTGACGCCGAGCACGACAAGATTTATTTCCATGGTGCCAAGGCTGGCCACAAGGTCGATTCACTCAGGCGTGATGATAAAGTCTGCTTTACCGTTTACGGCAACGAGTGGTACAAGGACGATGACTGGGCTCCCTATGTTATGAGCACCGTGGTCTTTGGTCGTTGCCGTCTGGTAGATGAGACACCTGCGTTTATCGAGGACAAAGTCCGCCAGCTCGCGCTTAAGTACTACCCCTCTGCCGAAGAAGTTGAAGAGGAAATCGCCAAAGACATCAAGGGCGTCCAACTCTACGAGATTTCGATTGAGCATCTTTGCGGCAAGCAGATCCATGAAAAGTAAGCCCAAAAACAGGTCCTGCAAATA
>URBP01000033.1 GCA_900546105.1 uncultured Collinsella sp. | reverse complement strand
CCGAAACTTTCATGGAGCCAGTGACAGGAATCGAACCTGCAACCCACTGATTACAAATCAGTTGCGCTACCGTTGCGCCACACTGGCACACTTGGCGCTTTCGCGCGAAGCCAATTAAGAATAAAGGAATTGCTGACAAGGCGCAACAGGCCGCACGGCGTTATACAAATATGCAAAATCCAGCAACAGCGCGTACCAGGCCCGTTCATTTCTGTCAGTGCGCTCTCAATCTTAAAACCATTCGCCAGAACGAATAGTTTTAATTACAATTGGCTATATAAAACTATTCGTTCTGGCGAAGGGTTTCGCGATGTTGACTACAAAGGAAGCAGCCGAACTGCTCGGCATCACCCCGCGCAGGGTGCAGGAGCTCATTAAGAACGGCGCGCTGACCGCCCGCAAGGCTTCTGGCGTGTGGCTTATCGACAAAGACAGCGTAGACACGCGACTCCGCTCCGCAACCAAAAGTGGGGGACGGCCTCGTCGCGGGCATGGGAAAAGCGAAATCGCATTTACCCTCATGAACCGCACGCACGAGGTGGCCCAGCTGGTCTACAGCAGATCACGGAAAGACTTCACCCACATCGGCGCCGACGTCGATCGTGCCCACGCCCCTATTGGAGTTTTTACTCCCAGCAAACCTGTATCACTCGACTCCTTCCGCATCTGGTGGCGCGGCCGCGGTATCCCGCTCGCACGCATTGGGCTAGCCTCCCTGCTTGCAGAAGCCGCAGTCGATGTTCCCGATGAACTCGTACAGCGAAATCTTGGCCTCTCCTTATCCGACCAGTATTGGATTAGACCCCAAGGTTCCGGTCTCGCCTGGGAGGATATTAACTTCTTCAATAATGCTTTTGACGATGTCTCGTTGACCATTGCGCCCTTCGCCCCGGAGGGTAAGGCAGCTGCCGCAAAGCCCGACAACACCTCGGACGGCAATCTTCAAAAGTACTGGACATGCGAGGGTGACCGTCGAATCCTCCACAAAGCAGGTGCACATCTAAACCAGGAACCTTATAACGAGCTGGTGGCGACCGCGCTCCACCGTCGCATCCTAAACGCCTGCGATTATGTGCCTTACTCGCTCGAGGGCTCGGGCACTTCCGCCCTGAGCATATGCGATGTCTTCTTAACTGACGAAGAAGAATATGTCCCTGCGTTCTATGTAAACCAGCATGCAAATGCAGACGAGCGACTAACCGATTACGAACGGTATGTAGCAAACTGCGAGGAGCTTGGAGCGACAGATATAAAAGACGCCCTTGACCGCATGATCGTATGCGATGACATCATTGCCAACTACGACCGTCATTGGCGCAACTTCGGCCTCGTGCGAAACGTCAACTCACTGGTCTGCAGACCAGCCCCCATCTTCGATTCGGGCTCATCACTCTGGTGCAACATATCACTAGAGGAGCTTAGGGCGGGAGAGCACAGTTTTACCAGCGCACAATTTCATTCAAGTCCTGCCAAACAAATGTTGCTCGTCGAGGACATGGGCTGGTTTGACGGCGACAAACTCGAGGGCTTTGTCGACGAGGCGATCGAGATTCTGTCTAAAAACGATGCCCTAGCAGCGAGACTGCCTTATCTAAAAGAGGCGCTAACGTGGCGCCTCGAAAGAATGATCGACATCGCTGAATGGAGTTAGCGAGGCAGCATTGCCCCGCCAACTCCCCTACCTCCCGCGAAGAGCCTTGAGCTTGGCCAGGGCATCGGGGCTCAGGCGACTGCCCAGAGTCATCTTGACCTGCGGAGCTTCCTCTGCCTCGTGAACGTCGTTATCGATCTGCTTGATCTCGTCCACCAGCATACGGCTCGAGATGCGCGTAACACCCTTGCCCATGACGACGGCTTGAATTGTGCCGTCACTCGATACCACGGAGCACGCGCGGCCCTCCTCACGTGCCTCGATGCAGAGCTTCTGCACCACGGTATCGGCAGAGACGCCCGTCGGCGAAAACTCGATGCGCACGCCGCGGGCCGGCAGGTTGGGGCGCTCGCTGGAGATATTGCCCGCGCCGTCGAACACGATCACGGCCTCGTAGCGGCCCTGGGCAAAGGCGGCGACGTCGTTGATGAGGGCGGTGCGCGCCATATCGTGAACGTCGCTGGAATACGGATCGTCGGAATGGTCGTACACGAGCTTTTCGTAGCGCGGCGTGCAGTGGATCACGTTGTAACCGTCGACCACCAGCAGCTCGGGCTTGTTGGAGTGCACCGTCGAGACCGGGTCGGCGATGGCCTGCGCAAACGCATTGCCGCCCACGCCATAGGTCGCGGCCGAAACAATCGGCTTGGCCGAGCCCTCGCCAAAGCGCTTGGCCTTGGACTTGGCACGGTTCTTTTTGGACATGCGCTACTCCTCCCCCATGAGCTCGCCGGCGTTGCGGCGCAGCCACTCAAAGCACAGCGCCGTGGTCGCCTGGGCAACATTGAGGCTCTCGGTCATGCCGCGCTGGGGAAGCTTGGTCAAAAAGTCGCATTTCTCGAGCACCAGGCGCGAGATGCCGTCGCCCTCGGAGCCCATGACGAGCGCCACGCGGCCCTCGAAGGGAGCATCCCAGCAACTGCCTTCGGCGTGCTCGGAGGCACCGCCCACCCAAAAGCCAGCGGCCTTAAGATCGTCGAGCGCACGGGCGATGTTGGGCACCTGCGCGATAGGCAGATGCATGACGGCGCCGGCTGAAGTCTTGTAGCTGCCCACGGTCACGCCGGCGGCGCGCTTGTTGGCAATGATGACGCCGGCCGCGCCCACAACCTCAGCGGAGCGCACGATGGCACCAAAGTTGCCGTCGTCAGTCACATGGTCGAGCACCACGACAAGTGCTGGGCCCTCGCCTGCGCGGTCGAGAATATCGGTGACATCGGCATAGGGGAAGTTGCCCACCTCGAGCGCAATGCCCTGGTGAGCGCCATGGCTCGACAGCGCATCGAGCTGCGCGCGCGGCACATACTTAATGCGGACGCCCGCGGCATTGAGGTCATCGACCAGACGCGACAGGGCGGCATCGCGCTCCCCGCCCTCGGCGATGAGCGCGCACTTGACGGGAAAACCGGTACGCAGCGCCTCGGCGGCAGCACGACGACCTTCGATAAATTCGCCCTTGGGAACCTGGACAGCGTCGCGGTTGCGATCGCGCTGCGGACGTGCGGCCTGGGTACGATCGCGCTGGCCCTTGGGAGCGGCAGCGCGGTCATTGCGGCGAATCGGACGCGAGCCAGAAGCGGCCTGCTTGCCGCCACGAGGCGCACGCTTGCGATTGTCGGCCATGGGACAACCTCCTATAAAGCAATTATCAACAGAACAAACGGAACGACCGCCCGAGGTGCGGCAGATTGCCTTGAAAGAGAAGGGCATAGACCTTGAGGTCATGCCCGACGATTGAAAGGCAAGGTGCCGTGGCTCGGGCGGTCGGTACGGGTTTTCCAAGTGCCCGAGATTGCCGTGAAAGAGGAGCGACGCGTACTTGAGTACGCGAGCGACGGTTTGAACGGCAAGGTCGGGTGCTTGGGAAACCCGCGGGGATTAGAGAGATTTGATACGGGTGCCGGCGGCCGTATCCTCGATTGTCAGACCCAGGTCCTTGAGCTGGTCGCGGATGGCATCTGCCAAATCCCAGTTCTTGGCGGCACGGGCCTCGGCGCGGGCCTCGAGAATCTTGGCAGCAGCCTCATCCACGTCGTCGCCCGTATAGGCAACCAGACCGGCGGCAACGCCCAGCAGACCCAGCGGCAGCTCGACCTTGGGCTCGGGAAGCTCAACACCAAACGTATCGAGCAGCTCGGCCAGCGTATCGGCGGCAGCCAGGGCTGCGGCCTTGTCGGCAGCATCGCCCGCCTGCTCCAGATACTGGTTGCACTCGGTGACAAAGCCAAAGACGGCGCCCATGGCACCGGCGGTGTTAAAGTCGTCGTCCATGCACTCCTTAAAGGTGGCGCGGGTCTCGGCGGCCTTGGCGGCAAACGCCTCGATGGCAGCCGCATCGGCATCGGCCGTCGCGTGGTTCGCAGCCCAACGCAGGTTCTCGACCGTACCGGCGATACGCGTGAGCGAGTTCTCGGCACCCTCCAGGCGCTCCCACGAAAAGTCGAGCGGCGAGCGATAGCTCGTCTGCAGCATCAGCAGGCGCAGGGCGGCAGCGGAGTGCTGCTCGAGGACCTCGGCCAGCGTAAAGAAGTTACCGAGCGACTTTGACATCTTCTCGCCGTCGACCAGCAGCATGCCCGTGTGCATCCAGGTGTTGGAGAAGCCCTGGTGCCAGGCGCAGGTGGCCTGGGCGCACTCGTTCTCGTGATGCGGGAAGGCAAGGTCGGAGCCGCCGCCGTGGATATCGATCGGGGTGCCCAGGTAGCGATGCACCATGGCGGCGCACTCGGTGTGCCAACCGGGACGGCCCTCGCCCCAGGGGCTCGGCCAGCTGGGCTCGCCGGGCTTGGCGGCCTTCCACAGGGCAAAGTCGAGCGGGTCGTTCTTGTCCTCGTTCTCCTCGATGCGCGCGCCAACCATAAGGTCGTCGATGTTGCGGCCCGAGACCTGACCATAGTTGGGATCGCTGCGCACGGCAAAGTACACATCGCCGTTATCGGCTGCGTAAGCGTGGCCCTGCTCGATAAGCGTCTTGATCATGGCGATCATGGGGCCGATCTCCTTGGTGGCGCGGGGACGCACATCGGGATCGAGCACGTTGGCAGCGCGCATGACGCCAATGAACTTGTCGGAGAACTCCGTCGCGACCTCGGCGGCCGTGCGGCCCTGCTCGTTGGCGCGCTTGATGATCTTGTCATCGACATCGGTGAGGTTCTGGGCGAACGTGACCTCGTAGCCGCTCGCGATGAGCCAGCGACGAATCACGTCAAAGCTGATGAACGTGCGGGCATTGCCGATGTGGATGTTGTCGTAGACCGTGGGACCGCACACGTACATGCGGACCTTGCCGGACTCGATGGGCTGGAACTCTTCCTTTTTATGGGTAGCGCTGTTGTAGATACGCATTCGTTACTCCTTAACGGTTTTCTGTAGCAGGCAGACGGCCCAGGCGCCGATTCCCTCGCCCTGGCCTTCCCAACCGAGCTTTTCGGTCGTAGTGGCGGCGACGCCCACGTTTTCGACGTCAACGCCCAGGGCATGGGCAAGGTTGGCGCGCATGGCATCGCGGTGCGGGGTGATCTTAGGTTGCTGACAGGCAATGGTGCAATCGGCATCGACAAACTCGAAGCCCAGCTCGCGCGCATAGTCCATCACGCGAGCGAGCAGCACCATCGAGTCGGCGCCCTCATAGGCGGGATCGGTGTCGGGGAATAGCTTGCCGATGTCTCCCCCGCGGCAGGCGCCCAGAATGGCGTCGGCCAAGGCGTGCGCGAGCACATCGGCATCCGAGTGGCCCAGCAGGCCGCGCTCGTAGGGAATGTCGACACCGCCGATGATACATCGACGCCCCTCCACCAGACGGTGAACGTCGTAGCCATGGCCAATGCGCAGGTTACTGAACATGGGGAAGGTCCTCTCCCTCGGCCATGCGACCGAGCAGAATCGCGGTTACGGGACGCAGGTCCTCGGGCACCGTCACCTTAAGGTTGTCGCGCGGGCTCTGGACGCAGCGGACACGCCCGCCCATGCGCTCGACCAGCGAAGAATCGTCGGTACCGATAAAGCCCTCGGCAATGGCTGCGGCGTGAGCGCGCTTCATGGCGTCGACGCTAAAGATCTGCGGCGTCTGCGCGGCCCAATAGAGCTCACGCGGCGGCGTCTCGACGATATTATCGCCGTCGACGATCTTGAGCGTGTCGATTGCGGGCTGACCGCACACGACACCGTCGAGGGCGCGGTCGCTCACGAGCACATCGATAGCATGATCGATGGCCTCGGTCGTGATGAGCGGACGAGCGCCGTCGTGAATGGCGACGTACTCAAAGCCCGCCGGCACCGCGTGCACGCCGGCGCGGGTGGAATCCTGACGAGTATCGCCGGCATCGGCAAAGCTGATGGGCGTGTCATAGTCAAACGGGTCGATGGCCAGGCGGCGCATCTCGGCACGGCGCTCGGCAGGGCAAACCACGACGATGTGGCCGACCTTGTCGCTACGATCGAACGCGCGGATGGACCAGCTCATAAGCGGACGGCCCGCTACATTGACGAGCTGCTTGCCACCGGGGTTACCAAAGCGCTGGCCGCTGCCACCGGCAACGACCACGGCGCATACGGGCGCCATTATGCGTTCCCCTGTTTGGTGCCCTTCATGCGGTACAAGGAGTCCGCAAGAATGGCAGGGTTGTTGACGCCAAAGTCGCCCAGGCGCTCCGGATCCTCGCTGATGTCGTCCATGAGCTCCTGCAGCGAGCCATACTCGTCGACGATCTTCTCGGCCACGCCGTCGCGCACGACAGACACGCGCGAAAGCGTACGCAGGCCCAGAGGCGTCATGACAGAGTCCTCGTCCAGGTCGTCGTAACCCAGAACCGCCGCCACATGCTGCGGGTCGGATAGGTCCTTGGGCGTCATACGGCTCAGGTTGGCGCGGATCTTCTCGGCGTTTGCCTCGGAAGAATCGCTCGCGTAGTCGCGGATCATCAAGTCGTATTCGGTATCCATGCTGGAGCCCGCGAGCTGCTCGAGCTGCATCTGCACGAGCTTGCCCTGGTTGCCCAGCTTGACGATGCAATCCTTAAGCTCGGTCTTTGCCTGTTGCATGATCTCGAAACTCGAGAAGATGCCGGTGATGTCGGCGAGCGTGACGTAGTCGTCGAGCTCAAGGGCCGTCAGGCGCAGCAAGGAGCGGTCGAGCGACTGACGGGTAGTCTGGAGCGTGGCGACGAGCTGGTTGACCGAGCTCATGATGGTGGTGACGGGCTGGATCTCGTAGCTCTTGCCGTGAACGTACACGTTGACGACGGCACGACGAGCCGAAACCGAGATCACGATGGCATCGGTGAGCACCGACATGCGAGCGGCAGTACGGTGACGCATGCCCGTCTCACTCGTGGCGAGCGAGGGATCGGGATTGAGGTGAAAGTTGGCGCGCAGGATCTGGGTGAGGTCGCCATCGATGACGATGGCGCCGTCCATCTTGGAAAGCTCGAACAGGCGGTTCGAGGTAAACGAAATGTTGAGCGGGAAGCCGTCGTTACCGGCAGCGAGCACGTTTTCGGTGTCGCCGACGCAGATAAGGGCACCCAGGTGACCGGCAATGATCATGTCGAGGGCGGTGCGGATCGGCTGGCCAGGTGCCGTCAGGCGAATGGCCTGCTCCATACGCTTTTGCAGCTCGTTCTTATCCAAGGCATCGCTCCCATCGTATACGCTCCATAAACGCTAAATAGTTTCTCACGGTTTGTCCCTGCGGCGCTTGCGAAATCCGATGCTTACAGAATGAGCGAACACCACCGAGGTAGTCTTTTTGGGACGGGGCTCTTTTAGCTACCCTGGCCCGCAGATCGGCCCCCTTGCCACAAAAGTGGCCCATCTACTACGTTAACACGGATAGCCTCGGCCATACCGAAAACCGTGAAAACAAAACCGCAGGTAGACAGCTTGTCGATTTTCGAAAAAGCCGACTATGGTTGACCCCTGCGGCTTAAACGTAGTAGATAGGCCCTTTTCGTGACGCAGTACTACCGCACCCCAAATTGGCACCCCGAGCCTGTTATAAGTTGCTGTGAAATACGGACGGTGATAATCAAGGGTTGATAGTCAAGGCGCGCTATACGGCTTGCTATATTTCACTATACTTTGCTGTACGTCGCTATACTTTGCTATAACTTGACAATAATCGGCCCGTTACCATCCGGGATATAACGGACCCCAAGCCAACGCTGGCTTGGGGTCCGTCTTGTACCATGGCTCTTTTGGACTATGAGCGCTCGTATTTCGTGGCCCGCCCGGTTCCCTGCCTTACGATTGCATTCCGTTCAAGCAGAGATTCGAGTGCCGCCAACGTCCGCATGCGGCTCAGCCCCGTCTGTTTTTCAATCTCGCTTCGCGACATAATTCGCCCGCCCGACAAGGCATTGAGAACCTGGATCTCTTCCTCGGACCCTTCAAAGGCATCGGTAGCGGGCAATGTGACGGCCACCATGCCGCCGCGAACATCAAAAATTGGTTGATTGATCGAATCGCGATAGGCAGGTCTAATGCGCGCGATTCCCGTGCCAAATTTCTCGATGTAATCCAGCTTTAAAAAGACCTCGGCGACAATTGGGTTTCTGAGCACGGATATCTGCCCATACAGGTATTGTTCCGTCGTCAAACCGGCGGGCAGTGATCCGGGCGAAGTCACAACAACACGATCGTCGTACAAGGCAATTTGAACATTCGCTCGAACGTCCCACGTCCGATGCACCAAAGCGTTTGCAACGGCTTCGCGGAATGCCTCAAGAGAAATTCGATCGGTTTGGACGCGCTCCATCCCTTCGATACGCTCAAAACGGTAGTAGCGTGCAAACATAGCCACCGCCCTGTCCACCTGCTCAATTGCGGATACATTTGTCGTCGTCTCACGGTCCAAGATCACATCCTCGGTATCGCCAAAACGGACGCAGTCGATGCCCGGAGAATCATTCTTATCCGCCAAAATCGCCGCAGCGTTGGTATAGCCATCTTTGCCGAGCAAGCGAAGCGTGCGCATAATATCCGGCGTTAGCTCGGAAATGCCGAGATGTTCAACACACTTATGCTCGAGCGTGTGAAAACTCAAGTCCTGGCGAGCCGACGTGAGCGCGTCGAACGTTACGTTGCTGCCTTCGAGCGTCAGCCTGCCATACTCAAACCGGTCGACCTCCACCGTTGCCGAATCGTTTCGCCTGTAGGCCTTTCCCTTGCTTCGATAGGGTTTGTCCTGGCCCTCATAAACCGTAAGGATTACGGTCCCGTGTTTCTCATCGCGCTCGAGCGTGTAACGGGGAGCGGGATCCAAGCTGTCATTAATCATGTTCTCGATGCGGAGACACTCTGCGACCGGATCTGCAAGGCCGACAGCCACGCCCTCGTCATCAACGCCAAACTCAATCTTGCCCGTCCCGTAGTTTGCATAGGCGCTCACCGTTTTAAGAAACGTCGGCGTAACGCTTTCCTTGTATTCGACTGTAGGGTTCTCTCTAACAACCATATGCACAACCCTCTCGTTTCGTACCATTCATAACCGTATTATAAGACGAAAACCGTTTGCGTACTGATTTATCAAAGACGCAAACGGTTTTCGTCTTTATTTGCGTACGGAATTAAGACGCATAATTTCGCTTTCGTATGGCTCAATACCGGACACAGACTGTTTTCGTCTGTCAATACGCCTGCAATCCAAACGAAAAGAGCCCCGAGCTCGTATGAACTCGGGGCTCTTTGTGCCGCACATCTATGAGAGGAGAAATTCGATGCGTACGGGCGCTACTCCATGAAGCCGCAATGGTGCAATGGGGCCAGATTTACATGCACCAAGTTGGTGCAAAGTAACCTGCCCCCACGCAACAAGGGGTTGACTAGAGCTCGCAGGCAACCTTGTAGCCATCGCCGATGGCATCGCGGATGTTGCCGCACTTGTTGGCATCGCCCAGCACGTGGGTGGCAACACCGGCAGCGGCAAGGTCGTCGGCCAGCTTGGTATTGGGACGATAGCCCATGGCGAGCACCAGCGTATCGGCATCGGCGATGGTGTGGGCCTCGCCATCCTTCTCGTAGCTGATGGCATCCTCGGTGATCTCGGTCACCTTGGCCTCGGTCAGCACGTGGACGCCCTTGGAGAGCATGCGCGTGATGAGCACCGCGCGACCGGCACCACCCTCGTTGGCGGCGAGCGTCTTGGTCATCTCGATAACGGTGACGTCGCGATTGGCCGGCGACAGATCGTTGACCAGTGGGGCCAGGTAGTCGGCCGTCTCGCAACCGACGGTGCCGCCGCCCACGATGATAATCTTCTTGCCCGGGAAGGCCTTGCCACCCAGCAGGTCGTCGGCCGTCATGACCTGCTTAAATCCCTGCATGAAGGCCGGGGCGATGGGCTCGGCGCCATAAGCCAGGACAACCTCGTAGCCCGCGTAGTCACGCTGAATGTCCTCGGCCGAAAGCTCGGTACCAAAGACGCACTTCACGCCCGCCTTAGCAAGACGGCGATACTGGTACTTGATCACGCGGGTGAGTTCCTGCTTTGCCGGCGGAACGGCCGCGATGCGCATCTCGCCGCCCGGTTCGTCCTGTTTATCCACGAGCACCACATTGTGACCGCGCTTGGCGGCAATGTAGGCTGCCTCCATGCCCGCAGGACCAGCGCCCACAACCAGTACGTTCTTGGCCTCGGCGGCAGGCTCGTAGCCGGCCTCATCGCGCTCCACGTCCGGGTTGACGGTGCAGGAGATGCGCTTGCCAAACATAATGCCGTTCAGGCAGCGCAGACAGCCAATGCAGGGGCGGATGTCGTCGGCGTTGCCGGCAGCGGCTTTGTTGCAGAACTCGGCATCACACAGATTGGCGCGACCCATCATGCAGATATCGGCAGCACCGTCCTCGATCAGCTCCTCGGCGATCCAAGCCTCGTTGATACGTCCGACGGTGGCGACGGGAATGTTGACGTGCTTTTTGATCTCGCGCGAGCAGGCGGCGTGCGAGGCCTGCTGCGTGCCGGCGGCGGGAATCGCAGAGCCGCGCTTGATGGTGGTGCCGCCCGACACGTGAATCATGTCGACGCCGGCCTTCTCCAGGCGACGCGAGACGTAGATCATGTCGTTGAGGGTCAGGCCACCATCGGTGTACTCGTCACCCGAGATGCGGACGTCGATGATAAAGTCCTTGCTGCAGCGCTCGCGAATCTCGGCGATGACCTCGAGCAAAAAGCGCATGCGAGCGTCGAGCGAGCCGCCGTACTCGTCGGTACGCTTGTTGTAGAGCGGGGTCAAAAAGCCGCCGAGCATGCCGTGGGCGTGCGCCGCGTGGACCTCGACGCCATCGACGCCAGCCTTTTGCATACGCACGGCGGCGTCGCCAAACTGGTGCGTGAGCTCGTGGATCTCGTCAACCGTGATGGGGCGCGGTGCCTCGCGGGCGTAAGACGGGCCCACAAAGGACGGAGCGATCAGGCGAGGCGTGCCCGGAACGTTAAAGGCCATGTAGGCGGGGTGGAAGAGCTGCGGCATGATCTTGCAGCCATACTCGTGGACGGCCGCGGCGAGCTTTTCCCAGCCGGGGATAAACGTGTCGTCGTAGCAGCACATGTCACCCGGCAGATAGGTATAGGTGGGCTCGACCGTCACGACCTCGGTAATGATGAGGCCCACGCCGCCCTTGGCGCGGGCACGGTAATGATCGACCAAGTCGTCGGTCACATAGCCATGATCGGCCAGGTTGGTAGATACCGGCGGCATAAAGACGCGGTTCTTGACCTCGGTCGTACCGACCTTGATCGGGCTAAAGAGCATCGGGTAGGCGGAGGACTCCATGCAGGTTTCCTTTCGATTGAGCCGCTCGGCGGCAGTTACTGACGTACCTATCGTAGCAGTAACTGCGCAGCACCCGACAGATCGCAGATTGCACGGCACTCGTCAAAAGGAGAAACAGAGACGTCCCCGTTCACCTTATTTGATACCGCGGCCCAAGTCTTCGGCGATTTTGTCTACGCCCTTAAGTGCGGCGCAGGTCTTTTTATTGGAGCAATGTCCTGTGCAAACGCCACCTTGAGCGCAGTCGGCGCAGGTGCCCTTGCGATAAATGCGCACGCACACGGCGACAAACGCAATGCCGATAACAGCCAGTACAACAATATCGATAGGTGCCATAGCAAGCCTCCTCTAGTTAACCACCACTTACTTTACCCCATTCTCCACCTGCCAAAAAGGGACAGGTTTATTTTGGTCGGTTTTATCTGCGGAAACGCCACATCTCCCTCACCAAAAAGCCCGAGTGTCGCTGGGACACCCGGGCTCGTGGAAAGGGGCTAATCCTTATTTGGACTTAAGCGGAAACTGCGGCGGAAGCGGTGTTGGTCTCGTCCTCGTCGGTCCAAGCGTGCTTGGGCATGGGACGGAAGATCTGGAAGAGCATTGCAACCAGCAGCACGATGGCCACAACCGTCCAGATACCAAACTGCCCAAGGACCAGCAGGTTGTAGAACTGGTTGATGAACAGGCCGATGACCCAGGCAAAGGCGCACTCGTAGCCGATGGCAATCGCGGTCCACTTGCCGGAGTCCATCTGGTTGCGGATGGTGCCAATGGCGGCAAAGCACGGGGCGCACAGCAGGTTGAAAGCGCCAAAGGCAACGCAGGCGCCCATGGTGGGGAACATGCCGGCAAACGCGGTCCACAGGCTCGGATCGGTCTCGCCCGCGTCGGCGACGGACAGCAGCGAGCCGGCGGTGGCGACGACGTTCTCCTTGGCGACAAGGCCAGAGACAGTCAGCGCAGTTGCCTGCCAGGTGCTAAAGCCGAGCGGGGCGAAAATCCAGGCGACCAGGTTGCCCAGCATGGCGAGCACGGAGTAGTCCATAAACTCCTCGGGGATGCCGTCCATCGCAGGCAGGAAGCCAAAGGAGCCGTTATAGCTACCAAAGTTGGAGAGGAACCAAACAACGACGGTGGACGCGAAGATGACCGTGCCGGCCTTCTTGATAAAGGCCCAGCAGCGCTCCCACACGTGCAGCGCCCAAGAGCGGATCGCCGGGAAGTGGTAGGCAGGAAGCTCCATAACAAACGGCGTCGGGCGGCCGGCGAAGAGCTTGGTCTTCTTGAGCATGAGGCCCGAGGCAATGACGGCAAAGACGCCCAGGAAGTAGAAGAGCGGGCTGATCCACGCAGCGGTGGTAGAAGAGTCGCCAATGATGGAACCCATAAGCAGGGCGATGATCGGCAGCTTGGCGCCGCAAGGGATGAACGTGGTGGTCATGACCGTCATGCGGCGGTCCTTCTCGTTCTCGATGGTCTTGGTAGCCATGACGCCGGGGACTCCGCAGCCCGAGGACACGAGCATGGGGATAAAGGACTTACCGGACAGGCCAAAGCGGCGGAACACGCGGTCCATGATGAAGGCGACGCGGGCCATGTAACCGCAGTCCTCCAAGAAAGACAGCATCACAAAGAGCAGGAACATCTGCGGGACGAAGCCCATGATGGCGCCGATGCCAGCCACGATGCCGTCGCAGACCAGCGAATCGACGAGGCCACCGTCCTCGGTACCGCCCGCCACGAGAGCGTCATGCACCGCGGTGGTGATACCCGGGACATAGGGGCCGTACTGTGCTGGGTCGACCGAGTCGGCGTTGTCGCCCGCAGCCTCAACAGCTGCGTCATAGGCGTCGCGACCCTGACCGAGCACGTACCAGCCGTCGGTGCCGAAGAGCTGGTCGTTGGTGAAGTCGGTCACCGTGCCGCCCAGGGTGGAAACGGCGATGTAGTACACGCAGAACATGATGACCACGAAGATCGGCAGGCCCAGGATACGGTTGGTAACCACGCGGTCGATCTTCTCGGAAGTGCTCATCTTGGCAGGAGCCTTGGTGAGGCACTCATCGATGATGTGGGCGATTACGCCATAGCGCTCGCCGGTGATGATGGACTCGGCGTCGTCGTCGCAGTCCTGTTCGCACTGGGCGACCAGCTGCTCCACGCGAGCGGCCTTCTCCTTGGTAAGGTTGATGAGCTTGCAGGCGTCCGCATCGCGCTCAAACAGCTTGACAGCGTAGTAGCGACGCTTGTTGGCGGGAACGCTCGCCGGCAGGTTATTCTCGATGTGGGTCAGAACGTCCTCGATAGAAGAATCGAACTTGTGCTCCGGCATCTGGCCCTTGGAAGCAGCGGACTTCTTGACCTGCTCGAACAGCTCGTTGATACCCTTGTTCTTAAGGGCCGAGATCATCATGACCGGGCAGCCGAGCTTCTTGGAAAGCTTGTCCGTGTCGATCTTGTCGCCGTTTTTCTCCACGAGGTCGGCCATGTTGAGGGCCACGACCACGGGCAGGCCGGTCTCGATGACCTGAAGTGCCAGGTACAGATTGCGCTCAAGGTTGGTCGCGTCGACAACCTGGACGACCACATCGGGCTCGCCGCTCATGAGGTAATCGCGCGAGCACTGCTCCTCGGGGCTGTAGGGGGAAAGCGAGTAGATGCCGGGGAGGTCCGTAATCGTGACGTTCTTGTCACTCAGGAGCTTGGCTTCCTTTTTCTCAACCGTGACGCCGGGCCAGTTGCCAACGTAGCCGTTGGCGCCGGTGATCAGGTTGAAAAGCGTGGTCTTGCCGCAGTTGGGGTTACCCGCCAGCGCGACATGGATCTGAGAATCCGCCATTCAATCCTTCTTCCTTGTGTGCCCGCGCTGCTTTCTCCACGCAGGCTGGATAATGTGCTTCAAAGTTGCAGCATTAAGTTAGAAAAACCTAACTTTATCTGCAGAAATATACGTCGCGAGCCCTTACTGGACCTCGACGACGGCAGCCTCCTCCTTGCGGATGGAAAGCTCGTAGCCGCGCACGTTGATCTCGACCGGATCTCCGAGCGGTGCAACCTTAACGACCTTGAACGAAGTGCCCTTGATGAGGCCCAGGTCCATAAGGTGACGGCGAAGCGCGCCCTCGCCGTGAAGCTTGACGATGGTAGAGCTCTCGCCCACCTTAACGTCACCCAACGTCTTCATATTCTTTTCCCCCTTTCAGCTTTTATGAAATGCTGCGAACTAACCGACGGTCATGATGTGCATGGCGACCTTGGTATCGATACCAAAGCGTGCGCCCAGCACGGTGACGATGATATTGGCGCCACTCGAACTCACCACGTGAACCTCACTGCCCTCGACAAAGCCGAGGTCCTTGAGGTGGTGCTTCATGTCCTCATTGCCCTTTACACGAGACACGTGCACGGTTTCGCCCGCTTTCACCATCGAAAGCGGCATGGCCGGCATCTGCGGTCCGCAAGACATGAGTGTGCTCCTAACGTCAGTTCGTCCTCAACATCGACGCAGCAAAAGTTAACCACGTCTATGTTCGCTACAGTAAACTAGCACGTGGCTAACTTTTTGGAAAGGGTCCCTATTCAGTTTTCGGAAAAGTTTCCTATATGCAACAAAGAAAGATGTGACAAAGGGACTGTCCCTTCGTCACATTGTTGCGCTTTAGAGCGAGAGGTTTCTGATCGACGTGACGCACGAGGCCTCGTCCACGCCCGAAACGCGGAACACGATGTCTTCGCCACATTCGCCGTAGAGAGCCATGAGTCCCATCACATCGCGGCCGTCGGTATGGCGATCGCCGATGCTGACCGATACGTTGCTACGATGCTTGGCAATAATGTCATAGAGCAGCGCAACCGGGCGGGCATGCAATCCCAACGGATCTTTAATCGTCTTTGTAAACTCGACCATGTCCCCTCCCACGACGTCGCACATTCGGCCGGCAAAACCCAGCCACGTGGTAGTTATTGTACGTTACCGGCGCACCCCCGTCCCACAAAAAACGAGGGAAGGCACGTGTCCTTCCCTCGTTACGGGCAATATGTAGCCGCTTGCCTACATCAAGCGCAGGCTGACGTCCTTGAGCTGGGCGCCGGAAACGGCACTCGGGGCGCCCGACATGAGGTCGGAGCCGCTGGCCGTCTTGGGGAACGCCATGACGTCGCGGATGGAGTCGGAACCGGTGAGCAGCATGCACACGCGGTCCAGGCCCAGAGCAAAACCGCCCATCGGGGGCGCACCAAACTTGAGCGCCTCCATGAGGAAGCCGAACTGCGACTCGGCGCGCTCCTCGGTAAAGCCCAGGAGCTTGAGCATGGACATCTGCATCTCGGCGTTGTGGATACGCATACCGCCGCCGCCGGCCTCAAAGCCGTCCATGACAAAGTCGTAGGTGCAAGAACCGGCTGCCAACGGATTGGCCTCGATCTTGGCGATGTCGGTCTCGGTCGGCAGGGTGAAGGGCTGGTGCTCGGCAGCGTAAGCCTTGCGGTCCTCGTCCCAGTGGAACAGCGGGAAGTTGACGACCCACAGGAAGTCGTGGCCCTCGCGCTTGATCTCGAGCGCGTTAGCCATGTGGGAACGCATGCCGCCCAGGATCTCGTCGGAGAGCAGGCGCGGGCCGGCGGCGAACATCACAAGGTCGCCGGGCTCGACGTCCATGCGCTCGCGCAGGGCAGCCATCTCCTCGTCCGAGAAGAACTTGACGATGGGGCTGTTGATGGAGCCGTCCTCGCGGAATGCGATCCAGGCCAGGCCCTTGGCGCCAAACGTGGAAGCCACGCCGGCAAGCTTATCGATCTTGGCGCGAGCCCAGGCACCGGCGCCCTTGGCGTTGATGGCCTTGACAACCGAGCCCTCCTCGTTAGCGGCAGTCGCGAAGACCTTGAACTTGGAGTTGGCAAAGATGTCGGTCAGGTCGACCAGGTGCATGCCGTAGCGAGTATCGGGCTTGTCGGAGCCATAGGTGTCCATGGCCTCCCAATAGTCCATGCGACGCAGCGGCGTGGGCATCTCGACACCCATGCGGCCGAAGGCGTCGGCCAGGACCTCTTCGAGCGCGCTCATAACGTCGTTCTGGTCCACGAAGGACATCTCGATATCGACCTGGGTGAACTCGGGCTGACGGTCGGCACGCAAGTCCTCGTCGCGGAAGCACTTGGCAACCTGATAGTAGCGCTCGACGCCACCGACCATAAGCAGCTGCTTCAGGAGCTGCGGGGACTGCGGCAGGGCATAGAAGTTGCCCGGCTGGATGCGGCTGGGGACGATGAAGTCGCGGGCACCCTCGGGCGTGGACTTGAACAGGGAGGGCGTCTCGACCTCCATGAACTCACGGTTGTGCAGCGCCTCGCGAATGGCAAAGGTAAAGTCGGAGCGCAGCTTGAGGTTGGCCATCATCTCGGGACGACGGAGGTCCAGATAGCGATAGCGCAGGCGGGTGTCCTCGCTGGTCTCGATGCCGTCCTCGATCTGGAACGGCGGGGTGACGGAAGTGTTGAGCACCTCGGCATGATCGGTCAGGACCTCGATCTCGCCGGTCGCGAGCTTGGTGTTGGTGGTCTCCTCGCCACGGGCGCGCACGACGCCGTGAATCTTGATGGGCCACTCGGGACGCATGGTCTCGGCGATCTTAAAGGCATCGCCGTCGGAATGCTCGGGGTCGAAGGTGAGCTGCGTGATGCCCTCGCGATCGCGAAGGTCGCAGAAGATAAGGCCGCCGTGGTCGCGGCGACGGCTCACCCAACCGGTGAGGGTGACTTCTTCGCCCACGTTCTCGAAGCGAAGCTCGCCGCAGGTACGGGTGTGCATGGAATGCTCGTCAATGGGACGGGTCTGGCTCATACCAGTGATCCTCCTTTATGGATCTGTGCCGCCCCGTGTCGTTCCGGGCGGCGTCGTACAGATTTGCCCAGCCTGCGTAAACCGCGCAGCCAGGCATGGCGTTCTATCTTATCGCACCTGTGTCGATGTGCCGCGAAAAAGTAGCTCATGCCCAAAGACTTGACGGAGACGAAACAATTGGTGCACCGCGGCCGTCGCCAAGGCGTGCCACGTGCGACAATGTGCCGCAATACAACTGCACTCGGAAAGGCCCGCCATGACTGCACGCCTCATCGTTATGGATATCGACTCCACACTCATCAACCAGGAGGTTATCGATCTTTTGGGCGAGGAGGCCGGCGTAGGCGAGCAAGTGGCGAAGATCACTGAGCGCGCCATGCGCGGCGAGCTTGACTTTAAGCAGGCGCTCGAGGAGCGCGTGGGGCTGCTTGCCGGCTTGGACGAGAGCGTGTTCGAGCGCACGTTTGAGCGCGTGACGTTTACCCCCGGCGCGCTGGAGCTTGTGCGCTCGGCGCACAGCAAGGGCTGGAAAGTCGGCGTGGTAAGCGGCGGCTTTCACGAGGTCGCCGATAAGATCGTGGCCGCCGCGGGCATCGACTTTTGCCTCGCTAACCGCCTGGAGGTCGTGGACGGCAAGCTCACCGGTAAGTTGGCTGCGGACATCGTGACCAAGGAATCCAAGCTTATCCAGCTGCTGGACTGGGCAGTTGAGTGCGGTGTCGATATGGCCCATACCGTCGCGATCGGCGACGGCGCCAACGACATCCCCATGATCCAGGCCGCAGGCACGGGCATCGCGTTTTGCGCCAAGCCCAAGACGCGCGAGGCCGCCCCGTTTACCATCGACGAGCGCAACCTGATGCTCGCCATGGACATCATCCTGCGCGACTAGTCGATCCGTCCAACAATTGGATCAGTCTGTCCTATAGTTTCCGAACAATTTTGTCTTAGTGTTCGGAAATATACCCTTTGAGTGCTAGACTTTGCGCCGTCGAAGGGAACATATATGGATAAGCGAGATCTTGAGCAATTGCTGAGCGACGTTGCCGGCGGAGCAGTCACCCCTGCCGACGCCCTCACGCGCATCCAGACGGCTCCGACCGCCGATTTGGGCTTTGCGCAGCTCGATCTTTCGCGCGGGGTGCGCCAGGGGGCCGGCGAGGTTGTCTACGGGGCCGGTAAAACCGCCGATCAGATTGCCGCCATTATCGAAGCACTGCGCGATGCCGGCCAGGAGCGTATCCTGGTCACGCGCCTGGATGCCGAAAAAGCCGCGCGCACCGCTGAACTTCTTGGCAACGGCATCGACCTGGGATATGTCCCGGACGCACAGCTCGCCCTCGTGGGCGGCAAGCCCTCCCCTACCGGCAACGGACGCATCGTCGTCGCCTGCGCCGGCACGAGCGACCTGCCCGTCGCCGAAGAAGCCGCGTTGACGGCCGAGTTCTATGGCAACGAGGTCGACCGCCTCTACGACGTGGGTGTCGCCGGCCTGCACCGTCTGCTTGCGCATGCCGAGGAACTTGCCCAGGCACAGGTGGTCATCGCCATTGCCGGCATGGAGGGCGCGTTGGCGAGCGTTATCGGCGGCCTGGTGAGCTGTCCGGTCATCGCCGTTCCCACCAGCGTGGGTTACGGCGCGAGCTTTGGTGGCGTAGCCGCGCTGCTCGCCATGCTCAACTCCTGTGCCAGCGGCGTTTCGGTCGTCAACATCGACAACGGCTTTGGTGCCGCCTACCAGGCAAGTCTTATCAATCATCTGAGCGCCGGCACGCCCTGCGCCCGTTAAGGAGCATTCCATGTCCAATCATCAGCACACGCTTATCATCGACGGCACCTCGGGCATCAGCGGCGATATGACCGTCGCGGCCCTGCTCGACCTAGGCGCCAGCGAGGAGCACCTGCGCGAGCAGCTCGCCACGCTGCCGGTCGACGGCTTTACGATCGCCGTCACACGCGTAAGCAAGCATGGCATCAACGCCTGCGATTTCGACGTCCAGCTTGCAGAGGAACTCGAGAACCACGATCACGATATGGCCTGGCTCTACGGCAACGAAGCAGCTGCCGAGCACACACATGAGCATGAGCACCACCATCATGATCATGGCGAGCACGAACACGAGCACTGCCACGAGCATGACCATGAGGGCCACGGTCATGGCCACGAGGGTCACCATCACGCCCACCACCATCACCACCGTTCTTTGGCGGACGTCACCGCCATCATAGATGGCTCGCAGCTAAGCGATGGCGCCAAGCGTCGCGCGCTCGCCATCTTTACCGCGCTCGCCGCCGCCGAGGCCAAGGCCCACGGCAAAACGCCCGAGACCGTCGTGTTCCACGAGGTGGGCGCCGTCGACTCCATCGTCGACGTCTGCTCCGTCGCCATCTGCCTCGATGACCTGGGTATTGAGGACATCGTGGTCGAGTCGCTCTCTGAGGGTCACGGTACCATCCGCTGTGCCCACGGTCTCATGCCCATTCCCGTCCCCGCTGTCGTCAACCTGTGCCAGGCGGACAATATCGCCCTCACGCCCGCACCGGTCGCCGGCGAGCTCGTGACGCCCACGGGTGCCGCCATCGTCGCCGCACTGCGCACGTCCGAGCACCTGCCGGCCCGCTACCGCATCGAGGCCGTCGGCTACGGCGCCGGTAAGCGCCCCTACGAGGGCTGCTCCGGCACGCTCCGCTGCTTGCTCGTTCATGTGGATGCATAGCCATGGATGCCCGCAAAACCAAAAGCCGCGCCGCTATTGTCACGGCATTTTCCGAGCTCCTTCGCGAGGAGGACTACGGCAAGATCACCGTCGGCGACATCATCGCGCGCGCTCACGTAGGCCGCGCGACATTCTACGGCCTCTTCAAGAGCAAGGATGACCTACTGTCCGAACTCGTGAGCGACATCTGCACCCACGCCCTCGACGACGATGGCACACCGCTCGATGATCCGCTCGTACAAGTCGAGCATATCCTCAACAACCTCTGGGAACGCCGCCAGGGCGTACGAGCCCTCGTAGCTGGCGCCGGCTCACGCATCTTCGCCGACAGCCTCCGCAAGACCATCATGTCACGAGCAGCCGGAACCGTCCCCACCGACCCAAACGGCCCCGCCGCCACCATGGACCGAAGCTTCCTGCTACACCACATAGCCTCAAGCTTCGTAGGAATGGTCCAATGGTGGGCCTGGCACAACTTCGAAGCCAACAAAGCCAACGTAGCCAAAAACTACCTCTCAGCCATAGCGCCCCTCTTCAACTAAGTAAGAAGCTCATCCCAAAGCATCGCCCCACCCCAAGGCGCCACGCATCCCAAAGTGTCACTCGCACCTCAAAGCGCCTAACAACAAAGTGCCCACCACATCCAAATTCAGATATATATGTTGGTTGCTTGTT
>URBP01000032.1 GCA_900546105.1 uncultured Collinsella sp. | reverse complement strand
CTGCGAGCCGCCCCGTGCCCCTAGCTATCACACCGCCATGCCGACCGGCACCGCTCCCCTACTTCCCAAATAGCGCACCCAGTAGGCCGCGGCGTTTGGGCTTCTCCTCTCGGCAGGAACCCTCGACGGCGGCTGCAACCTGGCGCGGTTGCTCGCCGCCTCCACGACGCACGATCTGGTACAGGAAGGGCGATTTAACGTATTTGACCTCGATGGGCGTGGCGTGCACGGTGCTCTCGCCGGACAGATGCAGGCTCGGGTTGAGCGGCGCCACGATATGCGTCTCGCGCTTGTCGCTAAACACCACCGCGGCCGCGCGGCCCGTCTGGCCGTTTACGGCAATGCGCACCTGCTCGCCGTCGCGGCTGTCCGTTGCCGGACGGTCGACAAAGTAGACCGGCACCATCACCAGGCCATCCTTATGCTTGCGGGCCTTGCGTGCCCACGTGCGGATGCTCTTTTTATTGAGCCCCAGCACCGCTTCAGCATCGTTACCGGCAACGTCGAGCGCCAACTTATCAATGACCACCTGGTCCTTGGTAGACGCATCGACGGAGACGACGCGGAAATCGCCTTCCTGCATGGCGGGATCGAACGGACCGACCTTGGCAAAGTCCCACGGCTCCAAAATGCCCATGAGGCGAACGTCCAGGTAGTTTGCCCTGGGGTATGCCCAGTCGAGCACCTCGTAGTACACCAGGGTTTCCTTGCTCAGGCCCTTGCCCGGGAAGGACGCCATCATGCGCAGGTCCGCCAGCGCCATGGGGAAATAGAAGAGCATCATATCGTTTTGGATCGCATCTTCTACATCGTGCCCGGCAAAGGCATCCGGATACTGACGCACCAGCTGCAGCGCGTTGGCACGTGCCTGCTGCGGCGAGATTTCGCAAGGAATACCCTGCTCAGGCACATACTCCGCACCTACGCCCATGGTCAGGCGCTTGCTAAACGTCCCCGGCTTGAGCAGGTCGGCAATGCCGATCTTGTTGCCGCAGGACGGGCACTCAAACACGCGCTGGGTCGACTCGCCCTCAAAGGACGCACCACAGAAGGGGCAAGGAATGCTCACATGCGTGGCCTCTTGGAACTCCTGCGCCGTGCCGCGATCCTCCCACAGCAGATGTTCCAGGACCGACTGATTGCGCCAGTGCGAATTGAAGAAATACCAGTCCGGGTCCTCCGGGCGCTCGAGTTGCGACACATGCGTGAGCTTGAGCAGTCCATCCACCACCGTCAACGGCGTATGGCGAATGCCCAGGGCGCTCTTGGGCTCCCCGGCATCGGCCTGCCACGGGATGACCGTGCCGCAATAGGCGCACTCAAAGCTGCGCTTAGCCTGATGCGAGTACATAGGGCCGCCGCAGTTTTGACATTTAATGGCAAACATCTCGTCCATGGAAACATCCTCCTTTGCACAAGGGCTGTCGACATTAAGTATGTCGAGCAAACAGGCACATGCCCATACCCATGTGGCCCAAAATGGACCACCCAGGCAGACGAGAAGGCTCGCTCGTTAGCACCGGCAGACTATTGCTGCATTTTCTGAGCATCGGTGCACGGCGCCCCCGCGCGAGCTACACTATCCCCTTAAACATGATTGTGAGGACGACCGCTATGCTATTTGTAAATCGGCTGGTACATACGCTTGTTCCCGGCAGCGAGAGCGAGCCGGTCGATGCATCTTGCCGCACCAACGCGGGCTTTTCCGCAAGCTTCGTCTGCATTGGCCTCAACATCACCCTGTGCCTGGCCAAGGGTATCGCGGGTCTGCTCGCCGGCTCCGTCTCCCTCATCGCCGACGCTTTCAACAACCTCTCCGATGCCTCGAGCAACATCGTGAGTCTGCTCGGGTTCCGCCTTGCCAGCCGCCCGGCAGACGAGGGCCACCCTTACGGCCACGGCCGCTACGAGTACCTGGCCGGTCTGTTTGTCGCCGTCCTGGTTTGTGCCGTCGGCATCAACCTAATCCTCGAGTCGATAACCAAGATCATCAAGCCCTCGCCCACCGTGTATTCGGCGCTCTCCATGGCCGTCCTTATTCTGTCCATGCTCGTCAAATTCTGGATGGCCGCGTTCAACCGCGCACTGGGTAACCGCATCGATTCCGAGACGCTCATCGCCACAGCGCAGGACTCCAAAAACGACGTCATCACCTCGGGCTCGGTCTTGGTGGCGGCGCTTATTTCGCAGACGACAGGCTTTGACCTCGACGGCTGGGCAGGCCTGGGTGTGGGCATCTTCATCTGCATCAGCGGCATGGGCCTAGTGCGCGACGCCATCAGCCCGTTGCTGGGGCAAGCGCCCGACCCCAAGCTCGTCCAGGCAATCCGCGACAAGATCATGTCCTATCCACAGGTCTTGGGCACACACGACCTGATGGTGCACGACTACGGCCCCGGTCGTCAGTTTGCAAGCGCCCACGTGGAGATGCCCGGCGAGGGCGACGCGTTTGAGCACCACGAGATCCTGGACACCATCGAGCACGACATCAAGCGCCAGATGGGCATCGATATCACGCTGCACTGCGACCCCATCGCCACCACCGGCGACGATCTGCGCGGCTGGGTCAAGCGCGGCGTCATGCAGATTGATCCCGCGCTCTCCATCCACGACCTGCACGAACACGACGGGTTCGTTTCGTTTGACCTGGTGCGTCCCGACGGCTTTGACATATCCGACGAGGAGCTACTGGAGCTCGTCACGCGCATCGTGCACGAGCGCCGGCCCGACGCCTCGTGCGTCGTCACATTTGACTCGGGCTTCAGCTCGCCCGAGCGTCCAGCCGAGCAGCTGTAATCGACAGCAAAACGGGACGCAGGACCACCGACCAACGCGCCTATGCGCCCGGTCGCGCGATCCTGCGTCCCGTTTTTGTTTGGCACTGCTAAGGTTCTAGCCGCTCGACCGCTAGTTCCCCTGCGCGCCCGAAATGCCGTTTTGCAGGGCATCCCAGGCGTTCGTTGCCATATCGCCCAGGTTCTGTGCGGTATCGCCGAGGTTCTGAGCCGTGTCGCCCAATTGCTGAGCCTTATCTCCAAGCTCCTGCGCCTTGTTGCTCAGGTCCTCCAGCGTGTTGGAGCTCGAGCTGTCCGCGCCGCCCTGATCGCCGGACGCATTGCTCGACGAGCCGTCCTTGCGCGTGAGCTGAATCTCGAGGTTACCGTTGTCGTTATAGTAGGCAGACGTCACGACCCAGTTGGCGTCGACAACGGGCGTCGAGCCGTCGTCGGTCAGAATCACGGCATTCGAAAGATCGGCCCCGCGCGACTTGAGGAGCTTTTTGGCGTTGGACCAGTACTGACCCGGGATATCGCTCAGGTCGACGGTGCCGGACTGGGTAGTCTCGGTCTGCTCGGCCGTGGTATCAGTCGTGGTGCCCCGCTTGTTGAGCATACCCGACACGATGGCAAACACAACCGACAGGGCAAAGAAGATCGCCAGCACGATCAGGATTTTCTTGACCACGCTCGACGAACGCGAAGGCTTTTTCTCCTCGTCCTCGCCATACTGAGGGATGGACTTGGGATACTCACGATACGGCTCGCGCGCATATCGGTCGCGCGACTCGTAGCGCGGCTGTGCCGTGCGCGGCATATATGTCGTCCGCTGAGGTTGCGGAATGGGATTTTGCAGCAGGTCATCATAAGGGTCTGCCACCGCGTTGCCGCAGGGGCTCTGCGACGAGGTACCATACGGGTCCTGCGCCGCGTTTCCGTAATTCACAACGCGCGTGGGATCGGCCGACGCCTGCGTCGTATCGGGGGCAGCGTAGCCGGGATTCGGTACGACGCGGGTCTCATCGGCGCCATTGCCCGTCCGTGGGGAGCCGTAGCCACCCATTACGGTCGTCTTATCCTGGTCCATGCAACGATTCCTTTCCGTCGCCCGTAAGCATCAAGTTATCCATGCATTCTACCCGCGCAAAAGCCTATGATGGGCAAAGCCCGTCGGTATCTACAAGACATGCGCGGCCGACGGTCGCAATCGAATCGAGGATACGTCATGGCAAAAAGCAAGCTCATCAAGGACACGACGCGTGCCGAGCGTGAGGAGATCATTAAGCTGGCACTCGCGGGCTGCGGCAACGGCAGCTGCGACAACTGCGGCAGTTGCAGCTTGGGAGCCGGCGACCCGTACGGCACCTACCAGCCCTACATTGACGGCAAGATGGAGATCGCCGATATTAACATGATGGTCGCCGAGCGCAACGCCAAACTCTTTGGCCTCCAGCGCGGCTAACGATCCCTTCTTGGGCTGTGCACCAAAAAATGCGCCCATCTACTACGTTTAACCCAAGGGTGCCAACCATAGCCATATTTGCGTTAACAAAACCGCAGGTAAACGTCTTGCCACATTGTTAAAAACGCTCCATGGTCGGTCCAACCCTGACAAACGTAGTAGATGGGCGCTTTTCGTGGCGCGGCTGGCCCAGATAGCTTATTTCGGAGCCAATTGGGATCAAAAAGCCCCCGGTGGCGCGGCGTTTTGCGTCACCGGGGGACTTTGTAATTCGCTTCTTGCGGCTTTACTCTACTCGTTGGGTACGTACGTGGCCCTAGCCCGCTCGGGCGTTACGTCCTGGCCGCTGGAATAGCTCGAGTCGAACGCGTGCGCAACCAAGTCGTGGGTATCCCATGCCATGCAGTCAAACTCGCCAGTATCGAGGACAACGATATAGCCCTTGCCGTCGTAGTAGAAATGATCCTCGGTGTAGTTATCGTCATCGTCGATGTTGTCTTCGGACACGGAATCTATATCCGGCTTTGCCGTCCTAATTGCCTGCTTGGCCTCGCTCTTGAGGGTGTCAAACGAGAGCCCATGCTGCGCAAGCGAGTCCTCGAGCGAAACCTGCTCGCCCGTCTTGAGGTTGTAGTACGCCGACCTTGTCACTCGCTCCGATCGATACGGAGGTTGATAGCTATCGGTGTAGGTTCGCACGCAGGCGATATCGCCATCAATCGAAACGATCTCGGCAGTGTACATCATGGTCACGCGGCTGTCCTCGTCGTCCATCGAGGCGTGCTTGCTCGCGTCGAGCGTATCCGCGACGAGCTGGACCATATCCTTGTTGAACTTGGCGACTCCCACGCCCTGGCCCTTCACCTGAGGATAGGTCCACGTAGCCGAAATCTGGCACGTATCATCGGGGGACGGATTCAGCGGGCCTTCACCAACCGCAGCCGTAAAGTCGACATCCTGCGTGGCAGAGACGGCCTCGTAGCTCGCCTGCGCATCGTCGCCGGCGTCCTTCGACTTCAGCTGCTCCAGCGTCGTGGCGACCGTTGCGATGGTGCTGTTAACCGAGTTCTCGTCCGCATACAAGACGCTATTCTCGCCTAAAAAGGCAGGGTCGACTTCGTTCGAGGCAACAAGGTCGGTCATGGCTTTAAATGACTTGCCGTCATATCCAATAAATTTAACCTGGTATTCGTGGGCAGAAGGTCCACTCTCGCCAGAGACGTCGCTTTGTTTAATCGCCGTCCCATGGTCGAACCATTGTTCAAATCCAATCTTGCCTTCGTATTCACAAAGCCAGATAGACACACACGCTTCTTGAGCGGACACGTTCACCTCCGGCGAATATACCTTTTTAATATCGCCATCTTTATACGCCCAAACTTCGAGATGTGCAGCGACGGCCTGATCCCCACGGTCCACCGGTTCATCGGAATACTCAATCAGCAGCTCATCTTGACCATCGCCATCAAAGTCAATGAGCTTGGCGTAAGCAACACCCTGGGCTCCATACGCATATTCATCGAACCCGACAGCCTCGCCCTCGCCGTACTTTTTCTGGTACTCGAGGATCTTGTCGGTGAACAGCTCGTTTGCCGTCTTGACCGCCGCCTTGGCAGAGGCCTTGGCCTCCTTCTTGGACTGCGTGAGCTCAACGTTCTTGGGGGCGTCCGAGCCTTCCTTGGCGTAGTCGACCTTCATGGTGGTCGTGCTCTTCTTTTTGCCCTTGCCCGAGGTAATGGTCATCTGGTACTTCTGATCCGGCAGCTCGCCAAAGTCCTCCATGGCAAAGCCGTCCTCGCCATCCACTTTGATGGTGTAGCTCTTGCCCTTGCCGGACACCGGCGCCAGCTCGACGGTATAGCTCTTGAGCTTTTTTCCTTTGCAGTTCTTGGGCAGCACTTTGGTCTCGCATGCGCAGACAACGTAGCCTTTGCCGCCCGAAGTCACCTCGGAAGATGTGCCGATACGCGGCACGATCACGATAGCGGCGACAATGGCGACAACGGCAACACCGCCGATAACGGCAGCGATGATACGGCCCCTGTGCTTGGGCTTCTTGGGCTGCGGCGTCGGAACAAACGACTGAGAGGCCTCGGCAGGCTCGGTCATAGGTTCCTCATAACGAGACTGCACCTCCATATGAGCCGAGGTACCCTGAAGAGCGTGCTGCCCCGCAGGGTCGCCCACCGGCGCATCCCCTACCGGAAACGCCACGGGCTCCGCCTGGTCCTCAACTCCGCCCACGCGAGCGCCGCAGCTCGTGCAAAACGTGGAGCCATCGGGTATCTGGGCCCCGCACTTGGTGCAATACATCGCATCTCCCGTCTCTCGTCGCAGCCGCAATGCGCCCGCGCAGTTCTTCCAACTACACCGTACGAGAGAAATCCCCATTCTTGTTGCGCAACATTGCCGCCGCGCCCAAAACTATGCCGGTTTACTACGATAAATCGCCCAAACCTGAGCATGCTACTTACAGAAAAACAAAACCGCAGGTAGACGAATCGGTCATTATCGGAAAATCCAGATATGGTCGAGGTATACCGATTCATCGTAGTAAACCGGCATAGTTTTGGACGAACGAGCCCATACGAATGGCCCCATTGACCCAACAGCCGCAAAATGATCCGTTTTCCTCCGTCCCCTTGGGATCAAAAAAGCCCCGCCGGACCTTGGTGGGCGCGGCGGGGCGGGCAAGCGGCTATAAGCAGCAGGCTTAGAACAGACCGGTGATGTTGCCGTCGTTGTCGACGTCGATGTTCTCGGCCGCGGGAACCTTGGGCAGGCCCGGCATGGTCAGAACGCTGCCGGTCAGCGCGACCACAAAGTGAGCACCGGCAGAAACCTTGAGCTCGCGCACCGTGATGCGGAAATTCTCGGGAGCGCCCAGGGCCTTGGCGTTGTCGCTAAAGCTGTACTGCGTCTTGGCGACGCATACCGGCAGGTTGCCAAAGCCGTTCTCGCGCAGCTCGGCGAGCTGACGCTTGGCAGCCGGCGTAAAGTCGACACCATCGGCGCGGTAAACCTTGGTGGCGACGGCCTCGAGGGCGTCGGCCACATCGACACCGTCCTCGTAGGCAAACTTGAGCTCGCTCGGCTGCTCAATCAGGCGCATGACCTCATCGGCCAGCTCGAGCGCGCCCTCGCCGCCCTTGGCCCAGACCTCGGAAAGCTTAACGTTAACGCCGAGCTTCTGGCACTCGGACTCGATGAGCGCAAGCTCTGCCTCGGTGTCCGTCGGGAAGCGGTTGATGGCGACCACGCAGGGAAGACCATAGACGCTCTGGATATTGTCGACGTGGCGCAGCAAGTTGGGCATGCCGGCCTTGAGGGCCTCGAGGTTCTCGTCGTTAAGGTCGGCCTTGGCAACGCCGCCGTTGTACTTAAGCGCGCGGGCGGTGGCGACAATCACGACGGCGCTGGGGCGAACGCCCGTCATGCGGCACTTGATATCCAGGAATTTCTCGGCACCCAGATCGGCGCCAAAGCCTGCCTCGGTAATGGCGACATCGCCAAAGCGCATAGCCATGCGCGTAGCCATGATGGAGTTGCAGCCGTGGGCAATGTTGGCGAAGGGGCCGCCGTGGACAAACGCGGGCGTACCTTCGAGCGTCTGCACCAGGTTGGGCTTGAGCGCGTCCTTGAGCAGGGCCGCCATGGCGCCCTGAGCCTTGAGGTCGCGGGCGCGGACGGGCTCGCCGGCAAAGCTGTAGCCGACGACGATCTCGCCCAGGCGCTCCTTGAGGTCGTTGATGCTCGTGGACAGGCACAGGATTGCCATGACCTCGGAGGCAACGGTGATATCGAAGCCGTCCTCGCGCGGCACGCCCTGAGCCTTGCCGCCAATGCCGTCGATAACGTGGCGCAGCTGGCGGTCGTTCATGTCGACGACGCGCTTCCAGGTGATGCGCTTAACATCGATACCGAGCTGGTTGCCCTGCTGAATATGGTTGTCGAGCATGGCGGCTAGCAGGTTATTGGCGGCACCGATAGCATGGAAGTCGCCGGTAAAGTGCAGGTTGATATCCTCCATGGGGATGACCTGGGCCCAACCGCCACCGGCGGCACCGCCCTTCACGCCAAAGACGGGACCGAGCGAAGGCTCACGCAGGGCCACAGCGCTCTTGACGCCGCGACGGCGCAAACCATCGGCCAGACCGATAGTCGTGGTGGTCTTGCCCTCGCCGGCGGGCGTGGGATTGATAGCGGTCACGAGGACGAGCTTGGCCTGGTGATCGGTCGGCTCGTTGAGCAGGGAATAGTCGACCTTAGCCTTGTCGAAGCCGTACGGAATCAGGTGCTTTACGTCGACGCCGGCGTTCTTAGCCACCTCGGTAATGGGCAGCGGCGTGACGGAACGTGCGATTTCGATGTCAGTAGGCATGGGCGGTCCTTTCGTTACCGGATGAGAAAAAGACCAATTCAGCATAGCACGGGCGCGCAATAGTAAAACACCCGTAACCGATGAATGGCGATATGTTTATCCAATGCTCAGCGATAGCCTACAGACCAGCCAAAACAAACCCGCCTCTAAACGGCTGGCTCGATGCCCAAGTGCTCAAAGGTGCGAAGCGTTGCCTGGCGGCCCTGGGGCGTGCGAATCATCAAGCCGCACTGCAGCAGGTAAGGCTCATAGACATCCTCGAGCGTACCCGGATCCTCGCCCACCGCGCTGGCAAGGGTCGTCAGGCCCACGGCACGGCCGGAGAACGTCTTGGCAAGCGTCTCCAAGATGCGAATGTCCATCCAGTCCAGACCAAGCTCATCAATCTCGAAGAACTCGAGCGCCTGACGGCAGATATCGAGCTCGATAGGACCGTTGCCGCGCACCTGCGCATAGTCGCGCACGCGCTTGAGCAGACGGTTGGCCAAGCGCGGCGTACCACGCGAGCGTGAGCCGATCTCGAGCGCACTCGGATGGTCTATCGTCACGCCCAGGATGGTCGCCGAACGCGTCACGATCTGAGCGAGCTCCTCGACCGTGTAGTAGTCCAGGCGATACGAAATGCCAAAGCGGTCGCGCAGCGGGCCGGTCAGCATGCCCGAGCGGGTCGTTGCCGCCACCAGCGTAAACTTGGGGATATCCAGGCGAATCGAGCGAGCGGCCGGACCTTTACCGATCACGATATCGAGCGCAAAGTCCTCCATAGCGGGATACAGGACTTCCTCGACCGAGCGGTTAAGACGGTGGATCTCGTCGATAAACAGCACGTCACCCGGCTGCAGGTTGGTAAGGATAGCCGCGAGGTCGCCGGTACGCGCGATGGCCGGACCGCTCGTCGTCTTGATCTGAGCGCCCAGCTCGTTGGCGATAACGGTGGCCAGCGTGGTCTTGCCCAGGCCCGGAGGGCCCGAGAAGATCACGTGGTCGAGCGTCTCGCCACGGCTCTGCGCCGCCTCGATCAGCACGCGAAGGCTCTGCTTGATATGCTCCTGACCGCAGTAGTCGTCCAGGCGCTGGGGACGCAGGGTACGGTCGACATCGAGGTCTTCGGGCGTCAGCTCCGAGCCCACCATACGCTCACCGTGCGCCATGGATGCCGCCGGCGAGCTGCCGGGCGTCGCCCACAGGTCCTGAGAGTCATCGGCTTCCCACATCACGCATCCATTCCGAGTCGCTTAAGCGCCGCGCCGAGCAGATCCTCGACACGCATATCCTGCCCATCATACCCGCTCAGGGCAACCTCGGTCTCCTGCGGGCTAAAGCCCATGGAAAGGAGCGCCGCGCGGGCATCATCGATTGCCGAGGGAGCGGCGGCGGGAACCGGCATCGCAACCTGACCGGGAATTACGTCGACCGGAACAAAGCCCTTGTCCTTGGCAAAGGTACTCTTGAGCTCCAAGATGAGGCGCTGGGCAGTCTTTTTGCCCACACCGGGCACCTTGGCCATGCCCTTGTCGTCCTCGGCCATCACCAGCGAATACAGCTGTCCCACGGTATAGGTGGAAAGTACGGCGAGCGCCAAGCGCGGGCCAACGCCCGAGACGGACACGAGCCGGTCGAACATCGTGCGCTCATCCTTTGAGGAAAAACCGAAAAGTGTCATGGCGTCCTCGCGCACCTGCATACGCGTGTAGAGGCGGACCTCGCCGCCGGGCGTCGGCAACGTGGCCGCAGTGCTACCCGAGATGCCGAGTTCAAAGCCAACGCCCGACACGTCGACGACAGCGGAGCTCATCGTGGCCTCGACAAGCGTTCCGTGGAGCTGGGAAATCATCAGTATCCGGTTCCTCTCTGTTGATAGAACTCGCCACCGGTAAGGGCGCGGGTGCGGCTGAGGTTTACGTGGCAGATGGCACAGGCCAGGGCATCGGCGGCATGATCGGGATGCGGGTCGTGATCGAGCTGCGTGAGCGTGCGCACCATATAGGCGACCTGCCGCTTATCTGCGGCACCGGTACCCACCACAGCCTGCTTAATCTGCATAGGCGTGTACTCGCCGATCTCGAGTGCGCATTCCGAAAGAGCCACGAGTGCAGCGCCGCGGGCATGCGCCGTAGGGATGGCCGAGCGAACGTTGGCGCCAAAGTAGATGCTCTCGATGGCAGCGGTATCGGGTCGATAACGCTCCACGACACCCTTGAGGTCGCGGGCGATATGCGACAGGCGCACCGCGAGCGGACTGCCTGCGCTGGTCTCGATGCAGCCATAGGCACGGCAGCGAACCTCGCCACGCCGCTCCTCGATAATCCCCCAACCCGTATGAGCCAAACCGGGGTCGATGCCCAAAATAACCAAGCCAACCTCCCCTCGTCTTTTACCAAGCGCAAGGCAAGGCCCCGCGCACTACTCACGAACGTCTGTTCTAGAATAACACAACGGGGTCAAGATGCTTAGTTGAAGTATCGGGGTTGAGAGCGAATCCCGTCCCCAGTTTAGTTCTGCGAGAAGAATGGGAACTGTCGGGGATCAACCGGCGGATGCGGCATCGGCGTGCCCTGGGGCCCACCCTGCGGTCCGCCCTGGCCGCCCATCATCTTTTCGATGGCGTCCTGGACCTCGCCCTCAAACTTTTTCATGCCCTCGTGCAGGCGGCGCTGGCCGTCCTCGGAGCGCAGTTCCTCCATCTGCTCGGGTGAAATACCCAACAGGTCACCCAGTATGCCCATCATCTCGCCACGCATGCGCTCGCTTGTATCCTCGTCGGCAAAGCGGCGCACCTCGGCGCGTGCCAGCGCATCGACCGTCATGCGTTCCTTGCCGCTCAGTCCCAGGTCGGACCACGCGAGCATATACGGCCAGGCACGCTCGGCAAACGAACGGGCCGAGACGATCGGCGCCGTCGGCAGCTGGCGGCGAGCCGCCTCTCCCTGGCGCACGAGCATCAGCAGCAGCGAGCAAGCCTCGGACTTGCCGGTGGCCATCGGAATGTCGTCGAAGGGACGATTGCGGTCGACGTGCGCCTCGAGCGCGCCATCAACCTCGCCCGGCTCAAGCCCGCCGAGCAGCTGCGCCGCGCGGTCGAGCATGTCGACCGGACCGTTAAGCGTCGAGAGCGCTTGCGCCAGCACGCGCTCCATGCAATCCTCCACCGCATTGAGCGTCACGAGCTCCTGCGGCACCACGGCAGACGTGCGGTTGCGTACGCGCGCCACAAACTCGAGCGTCGACAGATATACGTCGCCAAAGGGCGCATAATCGCCCTGGTAGCCGCCGCAAAGCGCGGGCGCCGCCAGCGCGTACTCAGTTTTGGACAGCGGGCTCAACGCCATCGCACCCAGCTCGAGCGCCGTATCCTCCAGCATAAGGCCCAGCGTGCGCGAGCGCAGGCGCTCGGCGTCGCCCGCCGACACATCGCGGTCGAGTACGCGCGCCGCATCCGGCACATCGCGCTCAACCGTGCGAATATGCAGGCGTTCGGCAATGGCGCGAACGGCGGCGCAGCGGGCGGCCTCGGCCTCTTCCTGTGCCGGCGTAAAGATGCGGTTGCGGTCCAACACCAGGCCGATCACGTTGCGCGAGCCCAATGCATCGACAGCCAGCGCCGCAAGCAGAGACGACGGCAGATCGCCCTCGAGCGCCACCACGGCACGCGACGTACCATGGGCACGGGCGTTATCGCGCACAGCGAGCACCAGCGCCTGCCACAACCATTCCTCGGAGCGAAACTCGGGCAGCTCGTGGTCTTCCAAGGCATCGAGCATCACACCGCGCTGGATCTCCTGAACCAGTAGGCTCTCCTCAAAACACGGCGCCTGGGCCACCACGCGGCCGCAGTCGTCGAGCACAAACGAGCCGCCGGTATACACCGACTCGTCGTACGCACCGACCGGCGCCATGCAGGCAAACCACACGCTGCGCTTAGATGCGATCTTGCGGTAGGCTCCGCTGCGAACGGCGGCAATGGCGGCCGTCTCGCGGTCGGTCATATCAAACGCGTTGAACTGGAAATAGGCGATGAGGTCGACGCCGGTCGGCAGCATCTCGAGCTCGCGGTCCAAGTCGAAGATCACGGCGATGCGCACGCCGTCCACGTCGAAGACCGGCGGCGCCCAACGGGCATCGCCGTTCCCACCGCGCTGCAGGGCAATACTTGCGCGCGCGGGCACCACGCGACCGTCTTTGAGCATCATATAGTCAAGCAGGGGCTGGCCCTCAAACGAAACCGCAGAGGGCACGATGCAGATCATGTCGAGCTCTTGGATACGCTCGGCGACGCCGGTCAGACCCGTCAGCACGTCGTGCTCAAAGTCGGCAGCGCCCACCAGGCCGCCGGGCAGGGCTCCCATAAAGAGCGGAGCCGGCACGCACAGCACGCGCGCACCGCGCTCGTGGGCCAGGCGCGCCTGGTCCTCGATGCGACCGCAGATACCCTCAATATCACCCAGGCGCATATCGATCTGTGCAAGTGCGAGCTTCATGGCTCAGCCCTTTCCGTAGTAAACCATCGTTGTCGTAGTAAAAGCGCCGGCCGCATGATGCAGTCGGCGCTCGCATGTGCATATGCTAGCTATGATACCCCGAGCGGGGGCGCGCTCCTAGAACGTCGCGGACCACAGCCCATGCAGGTTGCAATAGGCATAGACGGTACCGGTCTTGGAGCCGCCGGCAAAAAACGTCGCGGGCTTCATGCCGGGCTCAAGGTAATGGACCTCCAGACGGCCCTCGGCCTCAAGGGCAATCCACTCGATGTAGTGCTCGGGCACCATAGGATGCTCGACCGAGCCCACGCGCGCACGGATCACGTGACCGTCGCGCTCGCTCTCGACGACGGGCACGTGCTTCTCGTGCGCCGCGTCCTCGGTGTTCGCGGTCAGTTCTGTGCAGCCGGCAGGGGTTGCAACGTCGTTGCCAAGGGCGGCAATGAGCTTGCCGTCGGGGTCCTTAAAGAATTTCGCCATGATGTTCTCCTTTGCTGATGTGCCGATGTTCTCGATTCTTCTTATGCCCAAAGGCAAGCGAACCATCCACGGCATCGCAAATGAACACATAACGAGCGAGGCTAGCATCCGTCGCCGCCCAGCAGCGCCAGAACATCCTCGCGCGTGAACAGCGCCGACAAGATGCCGTCGCCGCCAAGCACGCTGTTGACCAGGTCGCGCTTGGACTCCTGCATCTGCATAATGCGTTCCTCGATCGTGTCCTTGGCGATGAGCTTGTACACGGTCACGGTATGTTGCTGGCCAATACGGTGCGCGCGGTCGGTCGCCTGGTCCTGCGCTGCCACGTTCCACCACGGGTCGTAGTGGATGACCACGTCGGCCGCCGTCAGGTTAAGGCCCACGCCGCCCGCCTTGAGCGAAATCAAAAAGACCGGAACCTCGCCCGCTTGGAACTGCGCGACCATCTTGGCGCGGCTCTCCTTAGACGAAGCGCCCGTGAGCTTAAGGAAGGCGATGTCCTCCTTGGCCAAGCGCTTACCGATGATATCGAGCATACCCGTAAACTGGCTGAACAACAGGATGCGATGCCCGCCGTCGAGTGCGCCGTGCACGAGCTCCATACACGTATCGAGCTTGGCGCTCCCCGCCTTGTAATCCTCGTAGTGTAGACGCGGGTCGCAGCAGATCTGGCGCAGCTTGGTGAGCTCGGCGAGCACCTTGAGTTTGTCCTTCTTAAACTCCCCAGCCTCGCGGTGCTGCACCTGCTGGGCGATGCGGTCCTGGTTGGCCAGGTAGAGCTTGCGCTGCTCGCCGGTAAGCTGCGCCATGACGGTGTCTTCGATCTTCTCGGGCAGGTCGGCCACCACGTCTTCCTTAACACGGCGCAGCACAAACGGCGACACGAGCGCCTGCAGGCGAGCGGCGCTATCGCCCTCGGCATGCTCGACGGGGCTCTCAAAGCGCTTGGCAAACGACTCGCGCGTCCCCAAAAGGCCCGGCATCAAAAAGTCGAAGATGCTCCAGAGCTCGGACAGGCGGTTTTCGATGGGCGTGCCCGTCAGGGCAAAGCGCACGCCGGCAGGCAGGCGCTTGGCGGCGCGCGCCACCTGCGTGAGCGGATTTTTAATGTACTGTGCCTCATCGAGCACCACGCGGGCAAAATCCTGCTCGACGTACTCGTCGATATCGCGCCGCATAAGGTCATACGACGTCACGACCACGCTATGCTCGGCCACGCCGGCGATCTGCACGCGGCGTTGAGCCTTGGCGCCCACAATGGCGCACACATCGAGCGACGGGGCAAAGCGCTCCAGCTCGGCGGTCCAGTTGTACACGAGTGAGGCCGGGCATACCACGAGCGTGGGCTTGGTGTCCCCCGCCTCCACGCGCGCCAGGATATGCGCGATCATCTGGAGCGTTTTGCCCAGGCCCATGTCGTCGGCCAAGATGCCGCCAAGGCCCAGGTGTTCGAGCGAGCCGAGCCACTGGTATCCGTCGACCTGGTAGCCACGCAGCGTGGCCTTGAGCGAGGCGGGTACCGTAAAGTCCATCTTGCCGAGCGTGTCCAGGCGCTCGACGGTGCGGCGGAACGCGGCGTCGCGATCGGCCTCGAGCGCCGGCGTGCGCGCGAGCATGCTGTCGACGAACAGGGTACTCGATGCGGGAAGCGACACACCGTCGAGCAGGTCGACGGCATCGACACCCAGATCTTCGGCAAGGCCAAACGCGGCGCGCGCTCCCTCATCCAAGCGCACGATGTCGCCGGACGTCAGGCGCGCAAACGTCTGGTGGCGCTTGTACGAGTCCAGATAGATGGCAAGATCTGCCGCCGAAAGCCCACTCGCGCCCAGCTCGACATCGAGCAGATTGCTCTTGACGGTCGCACGAACCGAGAGTTTGGGCGCGGGACGCACCGAAATCTGGCGCAGACGGTCGCTGAGCATGACCTCACCCAGCTCGGACAGGGCGGACAGACCCTCGGTCAGCAGGCAGAACAAGCTCTCATCATCGCGCTCCTCAAACGCCAGGCCGCCCTCTTGGAAATCGAAGTACATGGCAGCCGTGTCCATAACGCGAAACTCCGCCACCACGTCGCGGGGCGGCACGCCGGGGCGCTGCTCTTCAAAGGGACTGCCCGGAGCGCCCAGGCTAAAGAGATCCGCCGACCAATCGCCGTAGGTAACCGTAATTTTGCAGGTCACGAGCCCATCGTCGACGCCGATTGCCATGGCAAAGCTCGGCTCGGGTGCCACGGTATCGAGCGCGGCGGGCGCGGTGAGGTCGGTGTAGTCGCGCAAAATGGGCAGCGCCATACGGCAGAACTCACCCACCTGCTCGGCGGCAATATGGGCGGGCGTGCGGCACGGCAGCAAGCGCGACAAAAAAGGTGCGGCATGCTGAGCAAATGCAGCGTCGGTACGGCGCGCGCGGTGCGTGTCAACCAAGTAGGCGGCATCGCCCGACGCAAAGCAGTACATATCGGCGGGCAGGCGCAGGTCATAGCTACCACCAGCCGCCGGCGCGATTTTGGCGGCAAGGAGTGGTGGGCGCTTAGCGGACGCCTCGTCCTCCCCTTGCGGAGACAGCTCAACCGCCACGTCGTAGGTGCGATGCGTCGTCGTCCCCCGCGACCAGGCGGGCTCAAAGGAGATGGTCTGGCCGCGCAGCAGGTCCAGCACATATACGATGCTATGCTCGGACAGCGGCAACTGACGCTCGGCAACAAAACCGCTGCGGGCAAAGTCGTACGACGCCGAACGCGAGCTTGTGATGTCATCGAGATAGGCAACTGTCGTCACAACAAGGTTGAGCAGCTTTGTCGATGTTTCGTCAAAGGCCTCAGGTGAATGGACAAACGTGAGCTTCTTGCCATAGGAGAACGTGCCGCCGCGCACGTAGGCATCGGCCATGCCGTCGATGTCCTTGACCACGTAGGAGACCGATCCACAGCGAATGCGGAACTCGAGCGCCCAGCTAAAGCGGTCGGCGAACAGCGGATTGTAGTACGGCACCAACGAGGGCTCCAACGCCGCTTTGGGGGCGTCCGGATCAACAGCACCGGCGAGCTTGCGGCGCATGCTCGCCAGCTCATCCATGCGCGCGTCCGAAAGATCGGAGAGCGCCTTCATGAGACTCGGGCTCGTGGGAACTGGCGCCGGGAAGGGAAAGTTAGGGTTAACCGCCGGTGCGGTGGACGCGGGACGCACGGCTTGCTTGGGCGCTGCCGTAAACGTGCGAACCGGCGTGCGCAGCCCCTCAACAGGCTCAATGCCGCTGGCGTCCAGATACGCAAGCGCCGTGGCGATGGCGTGCTTGCACATACCGGGATAGCGGTAGGCGGCGGGGCAATCGCAGTCGTAGTCGATCACCTCGTGCTCGTCCATGTCGAGCGCCACGTGCGTCTTGTACAGGTCGCCGCGCGAACCGCGCACCGAGCCCTCGACCGTCACGTTTTTGGAGAAGCGCGAGCCGCTGTCCTCGATCGACAGCACGGCGCCGTTGAGCATGAGCGAGCGGCCCTTCATAAAGGTGCCGCTCAGTGCCGCCTCTTTGCGAAGCGCCTGCACAAACGTCCCCTGCGCCATCACTTCCTCCAATCTCACCCGGGGTAGCTTAGATCACCGTCACGCGGCCCTGGTTACCCACAATGGCCTTGGCCTCGGCCAGCAGCGGAATCGAACGCGCGTTGACCTTGGCAGGTACCTCGGCACGCAGCACGCGCCCGTCCACCTGCTCGATAAAGATCTCCACGCGGTCGCCGCCCGGGTTAGCGGTGAGCACCGTGGCCAGGCGCGCCATATTGCCCTGGCTAAAGCGGCTGTTGGGCACCATGACCTCAAACACCTTGGGCTTGTTGTTCTCCTCGTTGAGCTCGAGCGGCACGATCTCCTGCGCGATGATCTGGTCGCCGCGGTCCGAGCGCTCGAGCTTGCCCTTAATGCGCACAAAGGCATCGGACAGCTGCGCGCCGGTCTCGGGATCGACCTCGCCGTACAGGTACCCCTCGGCCTCCTTGTAGGTCTTGGGGAACACGACGACGGTGGCCTCGCCTTCCATGTCCTCGAGCTGCACGATGCCCATGGGGTCACCGTTTTTGGTCACGCGCTTGGACACGCTCGAGACCATGCCGGCCCACCACAGCGCCTTGCCCTCGGGAATTTCCTGGTTGATGGTGCCGCCCGTAGGATTCTGAACTTCGTAGCCGGTGTCGATCTGCGAGAACGAGAAGTCACGCGCCTTGGCTAGTGCATACTCAAACGGGCGCAGCGGGTGGTCCGAGACATAGATGCCCAGAACCTCCTTCTCCTGACTCAACTTAAGGTGGCGGTCCCATTCCTGGCCATCCGGATCGGGCACGCTCACCTCAAAGCCCGAGCCCTCAACGTCGCCAAACATATCGAAGAACGACGTCTGGCCGCTCGCGCGATCCTTCTGGCGCTTTACCGCGGCATCGATGATGTTCTCGGGGTTGTTCTTGTCCACAAAGTGCATCATCTGGCGACGCGGATACCCCGTGGAGTCGAAGGCGCCTGCCTTGATGAGCGATTCGATCACGCGGCGGTTGGCCTGGCTCGAGTCCACGCGCTCGACAAAATCGTGCAGCGTCTTAAACGGACCGCCCGCCTCGCGCTCGGCGATAATCGCCTGCGCCACGCCGGTGCCCACGCCGCGGATGCCGGCCAGACCAAAGCGCACGCCCTCCTTGGTAGCCGTGAACTCGGTACCGGACTCATTGACATCTGGCGACAGCACGGGGATGCCGTCGTGACGGCACGCCGAGACGTAGTGAACGATCTTGTCGGTTTTGCCCGTATAGGACGTCAGAACGGCCGCCATGTACTCGTGCGGATAGTGCGCCTTGAGCCACGCCGTCTGCATAACCAGGATGGCGTAGCCGGCGGAGTGCGACTTGTTGAAGGCGTAGGACGCGAACTCGAGAACATCGTCCCAAATCTTCTGGGCGACCTCGCGCGTGTAGTTATTCTTGATAGCGCCGTTCATCCAGTGGTCGTAGGTGGTCTCGTCCGAGCCATCCTCCCAGTGAAGCACCGTCGACGTGAGCAGCTTGATCTTTTTCTTAGCCACGGGCTTACGGATACGCGAGTCCGATTCGCCCTTGGAGAAGCCGCACATCTCGACGGAGATGAGCATAACCTGCTCCTGGTAGACCATGGTGCCGTAGGTTTCGCCCAGGATGTCGTCCAGGCGGTCGTCGTAGGAGACCGCCGGCTCCTTGCCGTTCATACGGTTGATGTAAGACGAGACCATGCCGGCGCCCAGCGGGCCCGGGCGGTACAGAGCGATCAATGCCACGACGTGCTTGTACTCGGTGGGCTTCATGTTCTTGATCGTGGCCGTCATGCCGGCGGACTCGACCTGGAAGACGCCGGCGGTGTGGCCGGAACCCATGAGCTTAAAGATCTCGGGGTCGTCAAAGGGAATCTCTTCCTCTTTGATGTCGATGCCGAAGTTCTTCTTGATGTTTGCCTTGGCCTTGGAGATAACAGTCAGCGTGCGCAGGCCCAAGAAGTCCATCTTGAGCAGGCCCATGTCGGCAACGGTATGGCCCTCGTACTGGGTAATCTCGACGCCGCCCTTGGTGTCGAGCTTGGTGGGCACGTGCTCGTTGACGGGGTCGCGGCAGATCAGAACGGCGCACGCGTGCACGCCCTCGCCACGGGTGAGGCCCTCGATTGAGAGCGCCGTGTCGATGATGCGGCGGGCGTCGTCGTCCTTTTTATATGCCTCGGCAAAATCGGGGTTAAACAGGTCCTCTTTGCCGGGTTGCTTTTCGAGCACCTGCTTGAGCTTGACCTTGGGGTCGCTCGAGACCATCTTGGACAGACGCTGGCCCATGTAGACCGGGTAGTCCAGGACGCGAGCGGCGTCGTTGATGGCCTGCTTGGCCTTAATGGTCGAGTAGGTGATGACGTGGGTGACCTTCTCGGGGCCGTAGAGCTGGCGAACGTGCTCCACGACCTCGAGGCGCCGCTCATCGTCGAAGTCCATATCGATATCGGGCATCTCGGTACGCTGCGGGGACAGGAACCTCTCGAACATCAGGCCGTTCTCGAGCGGATCGAACGCGGTGATGTTCATGGCGTAGGCGACGATAGCGCCGGCAGCCGAGCCACGGCCGGGGCCGACGCCAATGCCGTTGTCCTTGGCCCATTGCACGTACTCGGCAACAATCAAAAAGTAGGCGGCAAAGCCCTTGTCGCAGATGACTTTGTATTCGTACTCAAAGCGCTCTTTGATGTTGACGCCACCGATCTCGCGCGTGGCCCAGTCGTCACCGTAGTGCTGGCGCAGGCCCTTCTCGCACTCGCGGCGGAACTGACTCTCGTGCGTCTCGCCGGGGTCGAGCAACGGGAAGCGCGGCAGGATGATGGAGTCCCAGTCCAGCTCGACGTAGCACTTGTCGGCGATCTCGAGCGTGTTGTCGCAGGCCTCGGGGCAATACGGGAACATCGCCCGCATCTCCTCCTCGGTCTTCATGTAAAACTCCGAGCCAGTCATGCGCATGCGGTTGGGGTCGTCGACCTTGGCGTTCATGCCGATGCACATGATGACGTCCTGCACGGGAGCGTCCTCGCGGCGCAGGTAGTGGAAGTCGTTGGTGGCGATGACCTTGACCCCCACCTGCTTGGCGATATCGATGAGCGTGCGGTCCATCTGCTCGTCGGTCAGGCCGTTGTCGGTGGTGATGCCGTGTTCCTGGATCTCGATGTAGAAGTCGCCGGGCTCGAAGGTGTCACGGAAGGTCTCGGCCCACTTGATGGCGCCCTCCATGTCACCGCGGTCGATGTACTTGGGAATGATGCCCGCGATGCAGGCGCTGGTGCAGATCATGCCCTTGGCATGGCGGCGCAGGTTGTCGAGCGTCACGCGCGGCTTGTAATAAAAGCCCTGCACGGCGGCCTCGGAGACCGTCTGCATCAGGTTGACGTAGCCCTCCTGGTCCTTGGCCAGAAGGATCATGTGGTAGAGCTCGGGCTTGTGGTCGCGGGCAAGGGTCTCGTCCGGCGTAAAGTAGACCTCGCAGCCAAAGATGGGCTTGATGACCAGGGGCGGCTTGAGCTCGTCGATGTTGCCCTTCTCGTCCCACATGGCCATGTCCTTCACATACTGGGCATGCTCGCGCGGGTTTTCCTCGGGATCGGGCTCCACCAGCTCGTCGCGGCGATCCTTTTCCAAGAAGGCCTTGTCGTGGCTCCAGGTTTTGTACTCGGGCGTGTTGTGGTTGACGGCGTCGCAGGCCAGCGCCAGGTCGGGCACGCCATACATGTAG
>URBP01000031.1 GCA_900546105.1 uncultured Collinsella sp. | reverse complement strand
CCGCGAGCTTTATCGAGTATGGATAATATCGCACTGTTGCAGCAAAGTTTCGCATAAGCCGACGAGCAGATGTTTCGTTTTGATTACGATGCAGGTAGAAGCGTTTTTGAGTGCCTGACGCGCAAAACCCGTGTTTCAAACCTGTTTCGTCCACGTGTTCCAAGCCACCACATTGGGGACAGGCACCTTTTGTGGTGATGTTGGTGGTTAGAGGACGAGCTGATGGTAGTCGGCGGGGGTTATGCGGCCTTCGGTGGCAGCGCGGAAGGCGGCGAGCGCATCGCCCGAGAACGGCATGGCCCAGCAGAGCCCACAGCCGGCGGTGATGGAGCCGGGCAGCGGCATGATGCGCCCGGGCACACCGGCGGCAAGACACAGCTGCTCGCATTCCATCACATCGAAGGTGCTATCGAACGAAACGATGATCTTGCGTTCATGGTCGAGAGCATCGCCGGACGGGCCTTCGCGGTGTGCATCGCGATACGCCGCGGCGGCCGCTTCCTCTTCCGCAGTATGTCCACAGCCACCGCAGCCGCAGGTGCAGGGCTCGGAACCATCGCAAGTGCAAGGCTCTCCCGTGTCGGGGCAAATATCGTGAGACATGGAAACTCCAATCGTCTAGGCGAGAAACTCGGCCGCCGCAAACTCCTCGGGCGTATTGACGTTCTCGAAGCAAAGCGTCGAGCCCGCGGCCTTTACGATCTGCGGCTCATCCATATAGCCGGCCTGAACGCGATTGATCAGGCAGCGAATGCGCTGTCGGTCGCAAGAGAGCAGCTCTTGGGCAACCGGCGCACACGCGTCACGGCGCCAGACGGCGCAAAGCGGCTCAATCCCCCGCTCCTCGCGCGGTACGCACACGTCGAGCGCCTCGGCCTCAACACGATCGGCAAGCACGCCGATGAGCTCCGGCGAGACAAACGGCATATCGCAGGCGACGATCGCCACGAGCGGCAATCGGGCCGCGGCCAACGAGCTCGCGATGCCGCGCATGGCACCGGCGGGACCGTCGACGTCCATCACCACGCGGGGGCGCAGTCCGTCAAACGTGCATTCTTCAAGATAGGCAAGCTCGCTGGGACGCGACGTCGTCACAACCAGCTCGCCGGCGACCTGCGCCAGGCGCCCCAGCACGCGCTCGATGAGCGGCTCGCCGCAAAACAACATCCGCGCCTTGTCGCAACCCATGCGCGAGGACAGCCCGCCCGCTTGGACGACACAAGAAAGATCGGCCCGTCTTACGGTAGTCATACGGCAAAACACCCCCATCGGCATGCTCGAAACCCGGTGCACGAAGCTAAATACAGCCGCCGAAATGGCGGCGCTACGAAAAGCTCGTGCAAAAACAAAACAGCGCCTTTGCGGCACGCAGCAAGACCGCGAGCACAAAAGCGCTGGTAGCGTATGGCGGGAACGTATGTGAATCGAACACATCCAAGACGTTTTGCACGCCTCGCAACGGTTTTGAGGACCGCGGAGCCCACCGGAGCCCATCCGTTCCCAAGTGCGGCGGTATTTTACCAAACCGAAACGGCTCCATCCCAAAAAGACGAACAAGAAGTTGCGGTGGAATAGTTCCTGTATTTGCTGCCAAAGCCTCCAAATAGGAACTATTTCACCGCAACTGAGGAGGCGGGAGCGAGTGACCGGCCTAGCGCAGGGACCTCAGGCCGCCGGCATCCTTGTCGAGCACCGTAAAGCGCACGGCATCCAGGTGCTCCAAGATGCTGATGGCACGTTTGCGCGACACGCCCAGAGCCTCACGCAGCACGCTCGTGGTGGCTGCGCCGCCGGCTGCCTCAATGGCGGCGGCGACGAGCTCACGCGCATGGGCCTCGGCGGCGGCAGACAGGGCAACGTCGCGCTCGACCTTCACGATCGAGCGGTTGAGCGAAAGCTCGCGCAGGGCACGCGTCATGGTGTCGCGATCGAGCTGCAACTGCTCGCCCACTTCGGGCAACGTCGGTGCATCGAGGCCAGCTTCGTCCAGCAAGTCAACGATACGTTCGCAGGCCTCGCGCACCACACGCGCCGCGGCGGCAGCGGAGTGCGGGTCGAATACCTCGGCACCCTCGGCGGCACACACGCCACGCGAGCAGCCCTCGGCAATCAGAGCCGCGGCAACGCCATCATCAGCGGCAGGCCACGCAGCATGGGCAACGGCGCCGGGCGTAAAGCCCGTCTCCTTGGGAGAAGCCGCGTGCATGGCTGACAGGGTCGCCGCCAGTGCATCCATCGCGGCGTCGAGCACCACGGCGTCCGCCAAGAGGTCCGCATCACCCGCGTCAAGCTTGCGAACAGAGCCCTGCGACACCAACCCGCGCAGTGCGGCATCGACCTCGCCGACACCAAGATCCAAAGCTTCGGCGACATCAACCGCCGTAACCGGCAGCATCTGCAGCGCCAGCCAAGCACCCACACCGCCCGCGATATCGCCGGACTCAAGCGCCGCAAACAGTGCGCGCTCGCCGGCAGAAAGCTCGCGCGAGCGACGGCAGCGCGAAAGCAGCACGCGCCCGCCGCCGATGAGCATAACGGGCGAATACGACAGCACCACGGCATGGTCTCCGGCACACAGCGGCAGCGGCTCCTCCAGGCGCACCTGCACGGTACGGGTCTCGCCCACCGCCATGGGGGCCTCGCCCTCCAAAAGCATGATGCGGCCGACAACCTCGGCCGTGCCGGCCATCACATGCACACGCACGCCCGACTCGAGCACGCGCGGCTTGGTGCCCTCGCGGCCCAGGTAGGTGAACGTCATCATAAAGCGCAACGTCTGGCCAAAGCGGTCCGCCACGCCCAGCATCTCGCCACGGTCAAGCGCCGCGACACCGTCACCAACTAGGTTGAGCGCCACACGCTGACCAGGCAGCGCGCGCGGCGTATCGCCATGCACCTGAATCCCGCGCACGCGACAGACCGTACGCGACGGCAAAGCCATCAGCTCGTCGCCCACCGCAACCGGCGCATCGTGCAGCGTTCCCGTTACGACAGTGCCGACGCCCTTAATCGTAAAGCAGCGGTCGATGGGCAGACGCGGTGCGGCATCGGCGAGCTCGGCACGGTCGCGGCAGGCATCCCAGCAGGCACTTACCTGCTCGTCGAGCACCGCAAGCAACCCGTCGATCCCCTCGCCCGTCTTAGACGACACAGGGACAATCGACGCGCCCGCAAACACGGTATCCGAAAGAAAATCGTCCACGTCGAGCTCGGCCAGCTCAATCATTTCGCTATCGGCCAGGTCGCACATCGTCAGCGCCACCACCATATTCGTGACGCCCAGCAGCTCCAGCACATGCACGTGCTCGCGGGTCTGCGGCATAACGCCCTCGACGGCCGAAACCACCAGCACGGCAACGTCGACGCCTGTCGCACCCTGCACCATGGCACGCAGGTAGTGCGCATGGCCCGGCACGTCGACCAGGCCGACGATCTTGCCGCTCGGCAGCGCCAGCTCGCCAAAGCCCAGCTCCACAGTCATACCGCGACGGCGCTCAACCTCCAGACGGTCGGGATTCTTGCCGGTCAGCGCCTCGATCAGTGCGGACTTACCGTGGTCGACGTGGCCCGCCGTGCCAACGATAACGGGGCACTCCACCAGCGTCTGAACCTCACTCATCGAGCAATCGCCTTCTCAACGCACGCGACGAGCGTCGACGCCGCCGTCTCGATATCGCGGTCGCCCACAAGCGTACGGACGTCAAACAAAATGCGATCGTGCGAGGTTCGCGTGACGACCGGCGTGTCGAAATCTTGGACGAGCGAGCGCTTGAGCGCATCGACCGTCAGGCGCGCGTCAACAAGACGCACGGACACGCACATCGTCGGCAGCTCAACGGTAGGCAGAGAACCGCCACCGGGCGTCGAGGACTCCTCGACAATCTCCAGCTCAACGGCGCACGGGCAACCGGCTTTATCGAGCCCGGCGACCATACGATCGCGCAGCTTGCGGGCACGACGCTCCAGATGAGTCTGTGGAAGCGTGAGCATGTTGAGCACCGGCACCTCACGATGGGCCACATCTGCCCCATCCATGTAAATGCGGAGTGTAGCCTCGAGCGCCGCCAGTGCGAGCTTGCCCGGACGAAGAGCGCGCATGAGCGGATGCGACCCACAGGCCTCGACTAGGTCACGACGGCCCATGATGATGCCCGCCTGTGCGGCACCGAGCAGCTTATCGCCCGAGCACGACACCAGATCGAGCCCTGCCGAAACCGAAGCCGGCGTGGTTTCTTCGCCGCCGCGCACCAAGATGTCGTCGGGCAACAGCGCGCCCGACCCCTGGTCCTCGTAGAACAGCAGGCCATGCTTGTGGGCCAGGGCGGCGAGCTCCCTTGAGCTTACTTCCTCGTGGAAACCCTCGATGCGATAGTTGGAAGGATGGACCTTAAGGATCATCGCCGTTTCGGGCGTGATGGCTCGCTCGTAGTCGCCCAAATGCGTGCGGTTGGTGGCGCCGACCTCGACGAGTTTAGCGCCCGAAGCCGCCATGACATCGGGGATGCGGAAGCTGCCGCCGATCTCGACAAGCTCGCCGCGGCTGACGATGACCTCCTTGCCTGCGGCATGGGTCGCCAGCACCAGCAGCACCGCGGCGGCGTTGTTGTTGACCACGAGCGCGTCCTCGGCACCGGTAAGCGAGCGGATCAGCTGCGCGGCATGCTCCTTGCGCGACCCACGCGAACAAGTGTCCACGCTGTACTCGAGCGTGCTGTAGCCGCGCGCGACCTCGGCCACGGCCTTGGCGGCCGACTCCGCGAGCGGGGCTCGACCCAGATTGGTATGGATAACCACACCCGTGGCGTTGACGGCGGGGCGCAGGCTCGGCAGCGCAGAACGATGCGCGCGAAATTCAATGGCCGATGCCAGCTCGCGCTTAGAGCGCGGGGCGGCACCGGCGCGAATGGCGGCGCGCTCCTCGTCGAGCTCGGCCGTGACGGCGGCGTGCACCACCGCGTCGCAGGTCTCCCCCGCTGCCTTCACCACCGGCCACTCGGCAAGCAGCTCGTTGACGGAAGGAATGGCGCGCAGGCGGGCGCGCACCTCATCGGACATGTTCTGGCTATCGCTCATGTGCGGCCTTTCAAAACCAAAGATGAATCAATCGTTCGAACGTCAAACTATCAGCCAATTCGATCGGCTGAGTCAATCATTCGTTATTATCCCCGCGCGCGACAATCTTTTCCACGCAAACGGCGTTTTCCTGGGTGAGCGCGGCGCCCGTCAACGGGTCCCAACGTAACGGCGTATGGTCGAGCGGGCCAACGCCGAGCGCTTGGGCGCCATCCGCGCCGGTGCCAAACGAACGCCCACCGGGAGCGGCCGAGGTGAAGATGCACGCTGGATGCAGATACGGCGTCGTCTCCACGCGCACGCGATCGCGGCCCATATCGCTCACGAGCTCGACGATCTCGCCGTCGGCGATGCCCATGTGCGCAGCAGCATCGGCATTCATCTGCACGGCATCCAGGTCCGATCCAGCCTCGGCGGCACCGGCCGCCGCAAGCCTTCGCGAGGTATGCGACTCAAAGGGACGGTTGCCGCTAATGAGGCGAAACATCCCCGGGCCGGGCTCCACCATGGGAGCGATCCAGTTGGGTACACGACCCAGGCCGGCTCGTTCCCATACGCCGCTTGCCAGCGCAATTTTGCCGCCATCCAAGGGAATCACCGGCTCACCCGTGCGCGTCGGCAGCGCCATGCCCGTATCGGCCCAGCCGCGCTCCTTGAGCTCGTCCAGATCGATCCCAAAAGGCGCTACCTGGGCAGCCGCCAGATCGTCAGACGTAAACTGGAAGTACTCGCCCGCGCCACACGCCTGCGCCAGACCGGCAAAAATCTCCCGACCGGGACGTGTGTCGTCATGCTGCACAGGCAGCACGGCGTTGCGGTAGAACACGCGCGCATCGTTGGCGCCTGTCACCGTTCCCACGCCGCGGTCTGCCTCAAGATACGTCACATCGGGCAGCACGAAGTCAGAAGCACGCGCCGTCTCGGACCAGCGAATATCAATCGTCACGAGCAAGTCGAGCTGCTGCAAAATACTCAGCCACGCACCAGCATTGCCATAGCCCGCCCCGGGATTGCTGGCATAGACGATGAGCCCACGCAAATCGCCGGCCAGAATCGACTGACCGATGGTCGTGCACAGGCCGCGCACCGGATCGACCAGAGGATAGCGCTCGGACCCCAACTTGGACACGCGCGGCACCGGCGGCGTCGCAAAGCGTGCGGGATCGAGGTCGCCCAACACAAGCGGCGTGGGTGGATTGAGCGCGCCGCCCGCATGTCCGATGCAGCCCAGCAGCGCATCGACCAGACTAATCGCGCGCGCGGTCTGGGTGCTATTGGCATACGCGATACCGATGCCACCATGAAAGCCCGCATCCACCACAGCGGCAGGCGCGGCGGCAGCCAGATCGCGCGCCGTCGCGACAATCTCTGCGGCAGGCACGTCGCACATCGACTCGGCCCACTCGGGCGTCCAAGCACGGGCCGCCTGCGCCAGCTCGTCAAAGCCCGTGGTATAGCGGGTCACGAACTCGTGGTCGTACAAGTCCTCAGCAATGAGCACATGCGCAATGCCCAGCAGCAAGGCAAGGTCACAGCCCGGGCGTACGCGCAGCCAGCGGTCGGCAAGCGCGGCCGAACCGCTGCGCCGGGGGTCAACCACGATGATCTTCGCCCCGCGCCGGCGCGCATCGTTGAGTGCATCGACGGCCCCCATCGTCGACGAATCGACAATGGAACGCCCCAAATACATGATGCAATCGGTATGCGCCAGGTCGGAGGCGGGACTGTAACCCAGGCTGTGCTCCCAACCGGTAAGTCGGCTTACCTCGCAGGCGCCATCGGCACCGTACACGTTGGGCGAACCAAGCGCATGCATAAAGCGATACGCCCAGTAACGGTCGAACGAGGGCACGCCGAGCGTCATGCCCAGCGCACGGGGACCGCATTCGTCAACAATCCCCAAAAGACGCTCGGCAATCTGCGCGAACGCCTCGTCCCACGAAATCGCATCGAACCCCGAGCCATCAGCTCGTCGGCGCATGGGGTGCACAATGCGATCGTGCTCGTCAAACGGCATGTCCAGGCGATGGCGCCCGCGGGCGCACAGGGCACGCGCCGCGCACGGATGTCCCACAACCGGCAACTCAGCCACCACACGACCGTCCTCAACGCGTGCCGCAAAGGCGCAATCGGCATAGCATCCCCCGCATGTGGTCACCACGGCGCGACCGTCACGCTTCACAGCAGATGCCATCTCGATTACCCCTTTCATCAGCCAAACACAACAGGCCAAAAGCCCGGCAACGAGCCCCAGACCCAAAAAGCCTCCCGCACGGCAACGCCCCGCGGGAGGCCCAACGTCAAACAGACGAATACCTTACGCCTCGGACTTCTTGGCGTAGATAAACCAGTAGCCAAGCGCGACCAGAACCGCGCCGCCTACGATGTTGCCCAGCGTGGCAGCGGACAGGTTAAACGCAATGCCCGCGACGTTGAGCGCATCGGCGCCGGCGACATCAGCACCATAGCCGCACGCGTGCATCACGGCACCCATGGGCAAAAAGTACATGTTGGCGACGCAGTGCTCAAAACCGCAGGCCACAAAGGCGGCGATGGGCAGCAGAATGCCCACAACCTTATCGACCACGGTCTTGCCGGCGGTACCGATCCACACGGCCAGGCACACAAAGATGTTGCACAGGATGCCGCGGAAGAAGATCGTCACCCAGTCGATCGTCACCTTGCCGGCGGCAACGCTCACCATGGAATTGGCGACCGCCTCGCCGTTGAGCTTGTAAATGCCGGCCATGTACACCAAAAAGACGATGAACAGGGCACCGACAAAGTTACCGACCCATACGACGACCCAGGCCTTGAGCATCTGGACCAGGGTGATCTTTTTGCTCTTGAGCGCGCAGACCATAAGCGAATTACCGGTAAACAGCTCGGCGCCGCACACCAGCACGAGCACCAGGCCCAGGCAAAAACACAGGCCGCCCACGACGCGCTGGGCGCCCCAGCCCAGCGTGCTATCGCTCAAGAACACGGTAAAGAACAGGCCGCCGAAGGCAATAAACGCACCGGCGAACATTGCCAACAGAAAGGCCTTTGCGACCGGCAGGTTGGCCTTGGTCACGCCGGCGGCCTCGGTCTTAGCCTCGATCGCGGCGGGCGCCAGGCAATCGGGAGCGGGATATTCTGCCTTGGAATCTGCCATGTCAATCACTTCTTTCCTAATCAGCAGGGACAAGAGCACCTATTGCTCTTGCCCCAAGCGGATAAAGTGGGAAAAGTCGTTGGCGGCCACGGCGTCGTACACGGCGTCGACGGCGTCAAAGACTTCCGGGGACATGGGGTTGTAGAACTCCGTGTCGCCCGGCTGAATCCCGACGAAGACGATATCATCACACGATTGCTCAATCTCTTCGATCAGAATCGACAAAGGAAGCGAATGCGTGGTGAACATCGACTTGCGGGCCACATCACGTTTGTCGAGCAAGCGGATGGCGCCGACGGGCAGCGCCATGTCGGCAGCATCGACCAAGACCAGACGCGGCGGACGCTCGCGCTTGACCTCGATGATATCGTCCTCGGGCGTTTGGCCACCGTCGATGGTGTACCAACCGGCGATGGGTGCATCTTCCATCTTTTTGGAGAGCACGGGGCCGGCGGCATCGTCGGCACGCAGCACGCTCCCCGCCGTGAGCACAATACCCGCAAACGGGACGCCGTTCACACGTCCATCCACAACGCGACCCATTACTGCAACCTCCCCATCAGATACACGCCCGACACATCGCGCACGCGCTCAACCAGATCGCGAAACTTCATTAAGAACGCGACCTGCTGGGCATGCAGGCCAAAGTCGTCGTCGAACACCGAGATGCCAGCCTTGGCCGACCCGCGAAAACCGCGCTCGTCGAGCAACGCATCGCAGGCCTCGAGCAGCGACGGCACCGCCGCCTTGTCGAGCTGGCACTCGCCAAAGGAGCGGATGGCCTCAAACTTGGTTTTGGCCTCCCCCTCCGGCAGCGCGTCGACGAGCGAATAGAACACATCCACCGGCACCGACAGGCGCGGCTCAAAGCAGTCGAGCACGCCGGTGTGGTGGCCCACGGCGAGCGTGTAGTACAGCACGTCGCAGGCCTCCTGGGGAACGTCTTCCTCGGTCTCCACAAACTTACGCGTGAGCTCGTAAAAGACCACCTGGTCGGGCGCATGGCCCAGGCAGGGGTCGACGACGCCCTCGGCGGCCTCGTCGCTTGCGCGCGAGGCATCGCCAAAAGAGCCGCCGAGCATGCCGGGGCCCGCAAAGTAACCAGAGCGGTCCGTAAGCTCCATCTAGCGACCTCCGGCCAGCACCAGATCCTGTAGCGCCGAGTACACCTCGACGCGGCGAGGATCATCTTGCTTGTCGATGAGCAGTGCCATGGCACCGCGGATATCGCCCTTGGGCGCGCCCTCGAGCGTATCCATAAACTCATTGGCCAGGTCGCGGCCGTAACGGTAGCCGCTCATGGCGCGAGCCTCGCGCTCGATGGCAACGCGCAGCTTGTACGGCACGCCGGGGTGCAGGATATCGGCCTGCTCGCCGGCAGCCTCCACCGTGGTCTCGGCATGGAGCTTTTGGTCCAGCAGGCCAAGTGCCATAGCAAAGCCGTAGATGGTCTGCGCGGGGCTGGGCGGGCAGCCGGGGATGTAGACATCGACCGGCAGAATCTTGTCCGTGCCGCCCCAGACGCAGTAGTTGTCGTAGAAGATGCCGCCGGTGCAGCCGCACGCGCCATAGGACACCACGATCTTGGGATCGGGCGCGGCCTCAAAGGCGCGCAGGGCCGGCATGCGCATGGCACGCGTCACGGCGCCGGTGTACAGCAGCACGTCGGCGTGGCGGGGCGAGGGCACGACCTTGATGCCAAAGCGCTCGACGTCAAAGACGGGCGTGATGGAACCGAAGATCTCGATCTCGCAGCCATTGCAGCCGCCGCAGTCGACACGGTAGACGTACACCGAGCGCTTGATCTTCTTAAGAAGGGTCGCCTTGGCCTTCTCGATGCTCTCGTCGAGTTCGATCTTGGTCGGGCGGTACTGAAGCCGCTCGGGCAAAAGCGTGGGTTCGGCCATGGTTACTCCTCCTTCGTTTCAAAATCCATGATGATGCCCTCGACCGGCGCCGGACCGGCGGGGATCTCGGGCGCATCGGGGTTGAGCTCGCGGTCGATATACTCCGGGTTCACGCCGTGGCCGCCCAGATACTCCATGCCGGGGCCCTGGGGCTCACCGGACGCAAGCGTCTCATTGGCAGCCATGCCGTGCGCGTTGCCGGTCTTTACGGCCGAGGCGGCGCGCAGGGCGTCAAGCTCGCGCTTGCACTCCTGACACATACCGACGGTACGGGCGGCCTGGTCGGCCTCCATGCCGCCGGCCTTTTGCAGCAGGCGCTTGGCGTAGTCGATCTCCTTGTGCGGGGCAAACGGCTTGCCGCAGCGCGAGCAGTGCTCGAGCGTATAGACGCTCTTGCTGGTGAGGTCGTCCTTGCTCATGACGGCCAGCTCAAACTCCTCGGTGAGCTTGATGGCCTCCATGGGGCAGGCTTCCTCGCAGCGGCCGCAGAAGATGCAGCGGCCGTAGTCGATCGACCAGGTAATGGTATCGGCCGCAAGGTCGGTGTCCATGCGAATGGCATCGGCCGGGCACGCCACGCCGCAGGCACCGCAGGCGATGCAGAGCTCGGCATTGTGCTCGGGCTTGCCGCGCATGTCCTTGTTGGTGGGGAACGGCGCAAACGGGTACTTGACCGTCGCGTCGCCGGCCTTGGCGTTAACCTTCCAAAGCTTCAGCATATTAGAGCGCCTCCTCATCGAGCGGAGCGGCCATGGTGCCCTCGCCCGCAAGCGGCGACTTGTCGCGCCAGACGTTCTCGAACTGTTCCTTGTCGAGCACGTGGTCGCGCTTGGCGGCGACATCAGTCACCGTCACGCGGTCGGTGCAGGAGTAGCACGGGTCGAGCGAGCCGACGATCAGCGCCGCATCGCCCACGGTGTTGCCGCGGAACATGTAGCGCAGGACCGGCCAGTTGCTGTACGTGGCGGCCTTGGCGCGCCAGCGGTAGCACTTCTGGTTATTGCCGAGCATAGCCCAGTGCACGTCCTCGCCGCGCGGCGCCTCGGTGGCGCCGATGGCGTACTTGTGCGGGGTGTACTCCCAATCCGTGGTGAGGATGGGTCCCGACGGGCAGTTCTCGAGCATGGTCTCGATCATGTCGATCGAATCGTAGACCTCCTGGATGCGAACGGCGGTACGGCCGAAGGCATCGCAGGTGTCGGCCGTGGCGGCGTGCATCTTTTGGACGTCCGGATCGGCGTAGCCGTCGAAGGGATGGTCAAAGCGCACGTCGCGGGCATAGCCCGAGCCACGCATGAGCGGGCCGACCGGCGAGAAGTCGCGTGCGATCTTGCGGTCCAAGATGCCGATGCCACTCGTACGCTCAATAAAGTTGGGCGTGGAGAGCAAAACGTCGACGAGCTCCTGGACCTCGGAGCGCAGCTGGTGGATGGTCGTGAGCGTGGAGAGTTTCTGCTCGGCCAAGATGTCGCGACGCACGCCACCGATCACATTGAGGCCGTAGGTCTTGCGGTGGCCGGAGAGTTTCTCGGCCAGGTCCATGGACTTCTCGCGAACGCGGAAGAACTGCTGGAAGCCGGAATCGAAGCCGGTGTAGTGCGATGCGAGGCCAATGTTGAGCAGGTGCGAGTGCAGGCGCTCGACCTCGAGCATGATGGCGCGGATGTACTGCGCGCGCGGCGGGACGTGAATGCCCTGGGCGCGCTCGACAGCCTCGGCGTAGGCCACCGAGTGGGCGCAGCCGCAGATACCGCAGATACGGTCGGCAAGGAACGTCACGGCATCATAGTTCAGGCGCGTCTCGGCGACCTTCTCCATACCGCGATGCACGTAGAACAGGCGGTAGTCGGCATCGACGATCGTCTCGCCCTCCACGAACAGGCGGAAGTGGCCGGGCTCGTCGGAGGTGATGTGCAGCGGTCCCATGGGGACGAGCGTAGTCTCCTTGCCCTTGGTGTCGGCCAGGAATTCGTAGTTTTCCATGTCGCTCGCGGGGGCGGGGCGGAAACGGTAATCCATCGAATCCTTGCGCAACGGGTACAGCCCGCTGGGCCAATCGTCGGGAAGCACCAGGCGACGGCGGTCGGGCAGACCCTCGGGAATCAGGCCAAACATATCGCGCAGCTCGCGCTCGCCCCACACGCAGGCGGGGACGAACGGCGTCACGGACGGGAACGTCATCTTGGCGGGGTCGACCTCGGCACGCACGGTAACCCAGCCGGGGTCCTCCCCCTCCATGGAGATGACGTAGTACACGGCGTAACGGCCGCACAGGCTGCGCTCGTCGTTGCCGACAATCACAGGAATCCAGCCGTAGCGCTCGTAATACAGGTAGTGGACGGCCTCGGGCAGACGGTACAGCTTGACGGTGATCGTCAGCTGGTCCTCGCACTGCCATTCGACCTTCTCGATAGCGCCCGGCACTGCAGCACGCAGGGCCTCGACGTGGCTTTCGCAGCGACGAGCGTAGTCCTTCTTTTCAGGTTCTGCCATGGTGCTAATTCACCTCACTTGTCTTGGTCTGGGAACTGAACACCATGCGGTAGAGAGGGGCCTCGTGGAGCTCTTCGACGCTCTGGTTCAAAACGACGGACGTTGCATCCTCGACGCCGCTCGTGATGGCGACCGGGGTGGCGATACCGAACCACATGACCACGATCGCGAGGGCGATCTCGGGGATGATCATGAGGGCGGGCACCTCGTGGCGCTTCATGCCCTCGGGCGCCTTGCCGAAGATGGACTTGAGCGCGATGCCGGTAAGGGCGAAGTACACGCCGGTGAGGCCGATGGCCACGAGCACGACCACCCAGATGGGACCGGACTGAACGCCGGCCACGAAGGTGAGGAACTCGGAGATGAACAGGGCGAACGGCGGGAAGGCGGCGAGCGCTAGCAGGGCGATGATGGTGAGCGCTGCCGTGACGGGAGCGATCTCGACGACGCCCTTGATCTTGTTCAGGTCGCGGGTGTGGTAGATGTGCTGGATGTTACCGGCCATGCAGAAGGCGAGCGCCTTCGTGAAGCCGTGGAAGATGCAGTGCAGCAGGCAGGCGGCGATACCGAGCGGGCCACCGATACCCAGGCACAGCGCGACCACGCCGACGTTGTCGACGGAGGAGTACGCGAAGCGGCGCTTGATATCGTCCTGCTTGAAGATGCACAGGGCAGCCACCAGGATGGACAGCGTGCCCAGGATGAGCAGGAGCGTTCGCGGATAGGTGTCGCCCACCGTGATGATGGACAGGGAGTAGAAGCGGATGATCACCAGCATGGCGCACTTGAGCAGCACGCCCGAGAGCAGCGCGGAGACCGGGCTCGGAGCCTGGGAGTGCGCGTCGGGCAGCCAGGTGTGCATGGGGAACAGGCCCGCCTTGGTGCCGAAGCCGATGACGATGAACGCGAACGCGAGGCGCACGAGCATCGGGTCGAACTGGTCGGCGTAGGGCATGATGGAGGTGAGGAAGGCGGCCTCATGCGCGTTGGGCATGATATCGGCGGCGTTCGCGTAGATGAGCAGCGTGCCGAACAGGCCGAAGGCCACACCGGCGGTGCAGACCATCGCGTACTTCCAAGACGCCTCGAGCGCCTGCTTGTTCTTGTAGATGCCCACGAGGAACACGGTCGACAGCGTAGTGGCCTCGACCGCCGCCCAGGTGAGGATGATGTTGTTGGACAGGCAGGCGAGCAGCATCGTGAAGACGAACAGGCTGAACAGCGCGTAGTACTGCTTGGTGCGCTCGGCCGGCATGGTCTTCTCCTCGATATCGATCTTGATATAGGAGATGGAGTACACGCCGGTGATGAACCCGATGATGCCTACCAGAAGGACGAAGATCGACGAGAGCGAATCGAGATGGAGCCACAGGCCCAAAGCGTCGATATTCTGCCCGCTCGAGAGCATGGTTCCCGCGGTGACGACCGAAAGGACAAGGGTCGCCGCGACGGAGATGGTGTTGAGCCCTGCGAAGACGTTGTAGGACGTCGTCTTGGGGAGCGCAGCCATAATCAGGGAGAACACGAGAGGACAAGCGAGCAGGGCGACCGTCAGCATTGAAACATCCATGGCCTACCCCTTCAATTCGGTCAGGTCGTGGGAGTCGAGCGACTTGGTGTCGTTCCAAATCCTCACGACGACGGCGGACATGATGATGACGGCGAAGATGGCGTCGGTGGCGATGCCGATCTCGATGATCTCGGGGGCCGTGGGCGCGAGCAGAGCGAGCGTCACGTGGCTACCGTTCTCCATAAGGCAGTACCCGAAGATCTGCTTGAGGATGTTGCGCTGGGAGATGATGCACGTGAGGCCGACGAAGAAGTGCGCGAAGCTGATGGCGAGGGCCGGAGTGGCCACCTCGGCGGTGGGCAGGCTCAGGCGCGTGACCACCGCGAAGCAGACGGCCACCTCCAGACCGGTGAGGATGATGGTCCAGGCCGGCTTGATGGAGGAGGTCAGCGTGCTATCGGCAGGCGAACCCATCTTCTTGTAGGCACGGTTGAGAATGAACGGAACGAGGATCACCTTGGTGACGAAGGCCGACGCGGCCCACATGAGAAGCTCGGTGGCACCGGTGGTGAGGCCCAGGGTGAGCAGCACGCCCACCAGGACAACCGACTGGATCGCGTACCACTTGATGGCGGACGGGATGGTCTTCGAGACGACCACCATGGTGGAGGTCACGATCAGAAGACCGCCCAGGATATTGACTAACGAATAACCCATGTCCTACCTCCTAACCCATCCAACTAGAGGACAGAGGACCGGCGACGACGACCATGATCATGAGGACGACGAACACGAACGCCATGGCGCGCGGAAGGGGCTGGCCGGCGGCCACGGTCTCGCTCGGCTCACCGGGCAGGACCTTACCCATCCAACGCAGGAACCATGCGAAGGTGGCGACGGTCTCGACGACCATGACGCACACGAGGACAAAGATGACCGTGTTGGTAGCACCAACCGCGAAGCCACCGGAAATGATCTGGAACTTGGAAAAGAACGTGCTCATGGGGGGCACGCCGGCGATAGCGGTCGCGGCGACCGCAAAGCCCACGCCCGTGACCGGGTACTTCTTCATGAGGCCCTGGATCTTGGGCAGCATACGGGTTCCCAGCGTGAAGCTGAGAGAGCCAGCGATGAGGAAGAACAGGGTCTTGGTGAACGCGTGGTTGAAGATGTGCTCGACGGCGCCGTTAAACGCCATCTGGCTTCCGAACACGGAGAGGCCCAGGCCAAAGAACACGTAGGCGAGCTGCGCGATCGTCGAGAAGGCGAGCAGGCGCTTCATATCCTTCTGGGGCAGGTACATGAGGAAGCCGAAGAGCATGGTCACGACGGCGTCGATGATAGCGACCCAACCGACGATCTCGGGGATATCGCCGGCGCTCGCAAGAGCGCGGGCGAACACGCACACGCCGACCTTAACCATGGACGCGCCATGAAGGTAGGCGGAAACGGGCGTGGGGGCCTCCATTGCGGAGGGCAGCCACATGTAGAGCGGGAACTGGGCGGACTTGGCCCAAGCAGCGAACAGGATGAGCAGCAGCACGACGGTCTTCATACCGGAATCGAGCTGGGAGATCGCGCTCAGCGCGAACGTGCCGGTTCCGGCGAACAGGAAGGCCGCGCCGATGTAGAGTCCCAGAGCGCCGATATGGGTGATGATGAGCGCCTTCATACCGGCCTTCTTGGCCGTGGGCGTCATGTAGTAGCTGATGAGGCCCCAGGAGCACACACCGGTGATCTCGAAGAAAACGAGCTGGCCGACGATGGTGGAGCTGTAGGCGAGACCGGCCATGGCGCCGATGAACGTGGAGAAGTACACGTAGAAGCGACGACGGGGCGCGTCGGGATGCTCCTTATTCTTATCGCTCATGTACGGGAACGAATAGATGACGACGAGCAGGCCGATAGCGACGAACGCGGGTGCGAGCAGCGTGCTCATCCGGTCGAATATGAAGCCCATGACCAAGGTCTGGCCCATACTCGCCCAGGTTACATCGACCGCGTTCATGCCGTTTCCGGCAAACGTCGCGGCCAAGCCAACGGAAGCGACCGTGGCGATGCCGCCGGCAAAGGCGCAGATCCATTTAGCGTAGGGACGCGGCAGCATGACGATGAGCAGGGAGCCCAGCATGGGGACGGCGATCGCCACCATGGCAAAGAGGGACAAGCTCGATTCGATTGACATAGTTTCTCCCTTCTCCCTACACGCCTACGACGACGAAGACGAACGCGAGGACCGCGATGCCGACGACGGCCCAGGTCTGGTTACCGAGCACCTTGAAGCGCGAACGGGAAACGGAGTTCTCGAGCACGCCGCAGACGACGAAATCGACCAGGCACTTGACGAGGAAGACGACGGCGCCCACGAGAGCGGTGACGCCGATGGTCGCGGGCTCTCCCCAGGGGATGAAGATGGAGGTGAACCAAGCGACGACCACGACCTGCTTCATGCCCATGGCGAGCTTCATCATGGCCAGGGACGGGCCGGAGAGCTCGGCGAGCGGGCCCTCCTGGAGCTCCTGCTCGGCTTCGGCCTGATCGAACGGAAGCTTGCCGAGCTCCATGTAACAGGCGGCCGCGAAGGCGACGCCGGCGAGGATAACGGCGACGACGCTCGAGACGTTGCCCGTAACGATGTGCTGACCCATGGTCGCAATGTCCGTGGAGCCGCACACGATGGCGACGGTGAACAGCGCGATGAGCATGGACGGCTCGATGAGCACGCTCATGAGGAGCTCGCGGATACCGCCGAAGCCCGCGTAGGCGTTGGAGGAATCCACGCCGGACAGCGCGAAGAAGAAGCGGGACAGCGCGAGCGCGTACATGATGGTGATGGCGTCACCAAAGACGGGCATGGGGCTCTGGAGCGTGAACATGGGCAGGCCCATGGCGAGCATAAACGACACCGCGAGGAACAGCGGCGGCATGATGCGCAGCACGAAGCTCGAGTCGGAACTCACGGACTCGGGACGCGCCATGAGCTTCGCGAGGTCCCGGTAATCCTGAAGGATGGACGGACCGCGGCGATTGTGCATCTTCGCGCGAATCACACGGGCGAGGCCGGAGAAGAAGGGCGCGACCAGCATGACCACGAGGCCCTGCGCCATCGCAAGAACGATGTTCATAATATCCTCTCCCCTCTCTAGACCATGACCACGGCGAGCACGAGGAAGACCACGAGCGCCGCGACGATGTAGCAGATGTATACGGAGTAGTTGCCGCCCTCGATCTTGGAGGCGAGGCCGGCCAGCTTGTCGGCACCCTCGCTCGGTGCATCGACCAGGAAACGGTCGGGCAGGGGCTCGACGCCCTGGGCGACACCGGTGAGCTTCTGGAACACGTGCGCGATGGACCAGCAGATCTTGGTGCATACCTCGCGCAGGGTGTAGAGCGGGCCCATGAAGAGTTCGACGTCGGACGCGAAGCTCGTGGCGACGACGGGCATGTGCTCGTTGGGCTCGTAGCCGCACGCCCAAGGGTCGGTCTTCTTAGCGGGGGCCTTGGCGCCGAGGCAGGACCTCAACGCGAACGCGAGGCCGGTGAGGACCACGAGTGCGATGGCGATCGCGGGGGTGGAGGTGGCGGCACCGGAAATCTCGTTCACGAGAGACACGCCCGAGGTGGCTGTGACGGCGGAGCCGGCAAGCACGCTCTGGGCGACGTCGCCCAGAACCGGGGCGATGACCGGGGAGCCGATTCCCAGTACCACGCAGATGGCCGCGAGGAGCATCTGCGAGAACAACATCGGAGCCGGGGACTCCTTGGCGTTCGCGGCCTCCTGGGAACGAGGGCTGCTCGCGAACGAGACGCCGTAGGCCTTCACGAAGCACGTGACGGCCAGGGCACCGGTGATGGCGAGGGCGGCCGCGGAGGCGACGGCGAACACCATGACGACCGGGTCGGAGAGCGTCGAGATGTTGAACAGGGACTGGTAGGTGAACCACTCGGAAACGAAGCCGTTGAGCGGCGGGATGGCCGAGATGGCAAGGGCACCGATGAGGAAGCAGACGGCCGTGACCGGCATGCGGCGGAACAGACCGCCCATCTTCTCCATGTTGCGCGTACCCGTGGCATAGAGCAGGGAGCCCGCGCCGAGGAACAGCTCGCCCTTGAACATGGCGTGGTTGAGCGTGTGGTAGAGGGCGGCCATGAGCGCGATCGTCGCGATGACGTCGTTGCCCAGGGCGTGCGCCGTCATGGACGCGCCGACACCGAGCAAGATGATGCCGATGTTCTCGACGGAGTGATAGGCAAGCAGGCGCTTGATGTCGTGCTCGTGGAGGGCGTAGACGACACCCAGGACCGACGAGATGGATCCGAAGACCAGGACCATGAGGCCCCACCAGAGCTGGACGCCCGAACCCGCGAGCAGGTCGAGACCGACCTTGAGGATTCCCAGGATGCCGATCTTGATCATGCCGCCGGACATGAGGGCGGACACGTTGGACGGCGCCTCGGGGTGCGCCTGGGGCAGCCAGGAGTGCAGCGGAATGATACCGGCCTTCGCGCCAAATCCGAAGAACGCGAGGACGAAGCACGCGGAGGAGACGGCGGGTCCAAAGTCATGCGTACGGAAATCACTGAAGCTGAAGGAACCGCCCACGCCGTTGGTCATGAGCAGGAAGCTCGCCATGATGAGAACGAAGCCGACGTGCGCGATGACGAAGTAGAGCCAACCGCCCCTAATGGAGTTCTTGTTCTCCTCGATAACGACAAGGAAGTAGCTCGTAAGGGACATGAGCTCAAAGGCGACCAGGAACCAGAACACGTTGTCGGCGGTGATGACGAGCATCATCGAGGCGACGAAGGTGTTCATAAAGAAGCCGGCGCGCCCGACCTTGCCCGGGTACTCGTCGAAGTAGGACAGACCGTAGATGAAGCCCGCAAAGGCGAGAATCGAGATGAGGACCACGATCAGGCCCGCAAGGCCGTTGAGCAAGAGCTCGAGACGGGCGAACGGGAAGAAGAAGACCGTGTTGAGGGACGAAACGTCGCCAAGCACGGCCTCGAGGCCCGCGATGAACGACAGCACGGCCGCGACGGCGCCGATCAGGCAGCCGGCGGTCTTGGCGGCGTTGTCGGCCTTAATCAGCAGAACCGAGGCGAGCGCACCGATGCACGAGACGGCAAGCGATGCGATAAACAGCGTCATGCTATCCATTGTTTACGCTCCCTTCTGCTTTCTCGGACAGACCCTGGGCCACAGCGGTAACGTCGACGACCGGACCGTTTTCGATCGAGCGCAGGCGCTTGGCCTCGTCGAGCTCGCGATCGGCCGCGCCGCCCATGACAGTCAGCGCCTTGGTGGGGCACGCCGCCACACAATGCGGACCGTCCGGATCGAAGGCGCACAGGTCGCACTTAACAGCGCAGGTGTACTGGCCGGGAGCCCACGTAAGCAGGCTGCTCAGGGACTTAGGATACGAAGGCGTCGGGTCGCACATGCCTGCGACACCGGCGATAGACGTGCCATCGGGATGGATGGCTCCGAAGGGGCACGCGATGGCGCACAGCCTGCACCCGATGCACTCCTGCTCCTTGACGTGGATGCGATCGCCATCGTGCTCGATGGCATTCACCGGGCAGACCTCGGCGCAGGGGGCACCCTCGCAATGGTGGCAGGCAAGGGCGGCCGAAATACCGCCGGTCTTCACGAGCGCCAGGCGCGGCGTATCCTGAAGACCCTGCATCCGGTGGGCGTCGGCACAGGCGGACTGGCATGTTCCGCAACCGATGCACCTCTCCGGGTTGATGTCGATGAAGCGGTTCATCCCCACTTCCTTTCAAAATAACGGGCCGGGCTCCCGAACGTACGGGACGCCCGGCCCAAAAAGCCAACGAGAACGGGACTACACGATTTGATTCACGTGCGTCTCGTCGTCGAACTTGGCGGCGCCAGGCTCAACGTCCTGGGGAGCGGCGGCGTCCACCAGAGCCTGCTTGAGCTCGGTGTACTGACGCTCGACCTCGCCCTCGGCCCAGACCTGGTCGGCGATAGCGTCGACCTGGCAGGCGGAGAACTTGTCCTCGGGCGTATGCGAGACCGGGTCGACCTTGTGCATGGTCAGCTCGTTGCACTTGCCGATCCACCACTGGTAGGTCATATAGACCGTGCCCTTGTTGATGCGGTCGCTCACGTCGGCGCGGCTGTATACCTGGCCGCGGCGGCTGTGGATCGAGACGATGTCGCCATTCTTGATGCCGCGTGCCTGGGCGTCCGCGGGATTCATGCGGACAAAGCCGGGCTCGTCGGCAAGCAGTGCCAGCGTCTTGCAGTTGCCGGTCATCGAGCGGCAGCTGTAGTGGCCGACCTCGCGGACGGTGCACAGGATGAGCGGGTACTCATCGTCGGGAAGCTCGGAGGGCGCCTCCCAGTCGTGTGCCATCAGGTTGGCGCGGCCGTCCTTGGTGGTGAACTTGCCACCAGCGAACATGTCGGCCGTGCCGTGGTCGTTCACATCGGTGCTCTTGACGGGCCACTGGGCGTAGCCGCCCTCGGGAGCCATCTTCTCGTAGGTCGCGCCCACAAAGTTGGGGCACAGGCTAATGCACTCGTTCCAGATCTGCTCGGTGTTGTCGTAGTGCATGGGGTAGCCCATGCGCGTGGACAGGTCCGCGAAGATCTCCCAGTCGTGGCGGCACTCGCCCTTGGGCGGAACGGCCGCGTCAAAGTGCTGGAAGCTACGGTCGGATGCGGTAAAGACACCCTCGTGCTCGCCCCAAGAGGTAGCGGGCAGGATGACGTCGGCGAGCATGGTCGTCTGCGTCATAAAGATGTCCTGGCAAATGAACAGATCCAGCTCGGAGAGCGTCTTGCGCATGCCGGCCGAATCGGGCTCGGTCTGCACCGGGTCCTCGCCGTAGTTGTAGAAGCAGTGCACCTTACCCTCGTCGACCAGGTGGCCCAGGTCGGTGAGCTTGTAGCCCTCCTCGAGCGGGAGCTTTTCCTCG
>URBP01000030.1 GCA_900546105.1 uncultured Collinsella sp. | reverse complement strand
GATTGGAATTAACCACATGGCAGACATCGAATTCGAGAAGGACCTGAAGGTCGCGGAGACCGGCATCGAGGGCCTCAAGGTCGTCGACCTGGCCGTCCACGGCGACTCGCGCGGCTGGTTCAAGGAGAACTGGCAGCGCGCCAAGATGTGCGCGCTCGGCATCCCCGATCTCAAGGTCGTCCAGAACAACATCTCCTACAACGACAGCCGCGGCGTCACCCGCGGCATCCACGCGGAGCCCTGGGACAAGTTCATCTCCGTGGCCCGCGGCTCGGTCTTCGGCGCATGGGTCGACCTGCGCGAGGGCAGCGCCACCTACGGGAAGGTGTTCACCTGCACGCTCGACCCGTCCAGGGCCATCTACGTCCCGCGCGGCGTGGGCAACAGCTTCCAGGCGCTCGAGGACGGCACCGCCTACACCTACCTGGTGGACGCCCACTGGTCGCTGGAGCTCAAGAAGACCTACACCTTCGTGAACCTCGCCGACCCCGAGCTCGCCATCGAGTGGCCGATCCCGCTCGATGAGGCCACCGTCTCCGAGGCCGACCTCAACCACCCGATGCTCAAGGACGTCGTCCCGATGGCGCCGAAGCGCACCCTCGTCACCGGCTGCAACGGCCAGCTGGGCCATGCGGTGCGCGCGCTCGCCGAGGAGCGCGGCGTGGCGAAGGACTTCGACTTCTGCGACATCGACACCTTCGACATGTCCGACCCGGACGCCTATTCGCAGTACGACTGGTCGCTCTACGGCACGGTCATCAACTGCGGCGCCTACACGGCAGTCGACAGGGCCGAGACCCCCGAGGGCCGCGTGACCGCCTGGAAGGCCAACGCGACGGGGCCCGCCCTTCTCGCACGCACCTGCGCCGGGTACGGCATCACCCTGGTCCACGTATCCTCCGACTACGTCTTCGACGGCACCGCCGAGGTCCACACGGAGGACGAGCCGTTCTCCCCGCTGTCCGTCTACGGCCAGACCAAGGCCGCCGGCGACATCGCCGTGGCCGGGTGCCCGCACCACTACATCATGCGCTCCAGCTGGGTCATCGGCGAGGGGCACAACTTCGTGAAGACCATGAAGGCACTCTCAGACCGCGTCGCCGACCCGGACGACAAGCTCGAGCAGGTCACCGTGGTCGACGACCAGCTGGGCCGCCTGACCTTCACGCGCGACATGGCCGAGGCCATCTTCCACGTGCTGGGGACGCACGCCCCCTACGGCACCTACGACTGCACCGGATCCGGCGCGGTGAAGTCCTGGGCGGACATCGCACGCGCCGTCTTCGAGGCCGCCAACGGCAACGGCGAGACGGTCGTGCCGGTATCGACCGCCGACTACTACGCGAGCGCCGAGGGCCCCGTCGCACCGCGCCCGGTCCACTCCGCACTCGACCTGTCCGGGCTCGAGTCGGTCGGGTTCCACATGCCCGACTGGGAGGAAGAGCTGGGGGAGTACCTCAAGATGCTCTAGCCGCTATTAACTTTTCGAGAGTAAAAGCCGCCGCTTGTTAACGGCGGCTTTTCTTATGCCTGGCGTATAGCCCCGCTGCAACAAGGGCGACGGTGGTCGCCAGACTCACTGCAAGCCCCGCAAGGGCACCCGGAGTCTTGTAGGTCATCACGATCCTATTCGCGCCTTTCTGCACGTTCAGGGACGACAGGCCCTTATCGGCGGCGGGCGTTAGTTCTGCGGCGGTTCCGTTTACCGTTACGTTCCAGCCCTCATCGTACGGAACGCTCAGCAGCAGGTTGCCGTCTTCCTTGGCGGTATACTCGCCTTCGATTCTTCCGTCCTCAAAAACTGTCGGAACAAATTCGCTCGTCTTAAGCTCGTTAATAATCTGCTCGAAAACGTCCAGAACGAGGGCGTAAAAGACCGGCTCATTGTCTTGGGGCATGTCTGTATAGCCCTCCGCGACTCCGATTGACACCGTATGCTGGCTCGGGGCGTCCGATGCATCCGCAATCTGGCGGATATTATTGTCGAATCTCCAGGCCTCGTTTTCGATCGTTCGCTGGTCGATGGTAAGGGTGACGGGCCAATAACTGCCGGCAGTCGTATCTTTGTTGATGTAGAGATACCCGATGGAGCTTGCCGGTACAGTAACGCTCCATTGCTTTAAGCTATCGCTATTCTCCGTGCTCGTGGCCTCGATCTTGGTATAGAGCTTGACCTCGCGGCCTAGGATTTTGCTGTAGAGGTCGTTCTGCTTTTCGAAGGGGTTCTCGTTTTTCAGCGTGCTGTTTTGGATATCGCTTGAGGCTGCAACGCCAATGCTGAGCGCATAGGGGTTCTCGTACACCGCGCTTGTGGAGTCGACCTGATTCGTCTTGGTCGAAACGTATCCCGCAGGCGCGTTCTCGGGAATGGCATACTTGACTCCCAGTAGGGCATCGACGGCAAGAATGGGCTCGGCATAACGGGTCGAGAATTCGCCGACGCTGCTGTAACCAAGGGAGTTGAGCAATGCAATTGCCTGCGGGTTATTGGCGGACGAATAAGAAGATAGCTGGTTATACCCTAGTGCCAGGCCTTCGTTTAGAGCGGCACTATCGGCTCGTGTGGTTGTACGATCGATGCGGTAGAACGGAGCTGAATCCCGTTCTGTAGTGGTAGCGATCGTGTTGGTTGCGGTGGCTACATAGGCCCTGTTGGTATTTTCGGAATAGCCCGCGTAGAGCTGGTTCCATACTACATGAGCGTTGGCAAACAGTTCAATAGCGGTGAGCGCCAGGAGTGGCAAGATGACGGCGGGGCGATAGGCTTGGCGCAATTTAGGTTGATCCTTGAGGATCTGCAGGGTATAGCCCGCAGCCCACAGCGCAAAGAAGCTCAGCAAAAAAGCCGTGCGCGAGTAGAAGCCGTTGGGAACGCGCATGCCGCACCAGATGTACTCGAGCGGGCTCAAAACGGAGCTTGCAACCAGGATTATCGTGACGACGAGTGTTGCGATGCGCGTCTTGATTGAAACCGTGCGGTTAACCAGCAGGCTCACCGCAAGCAGCATCATGATGATGCCGCAATAGAACTGAGGTGTGCTTTCGTTGCTTACCCACATGCAGGGAAGAAAGCCCCTGATGAGCGACTTGAGGTTGGTTTTAAGTAGGGGGCCGAGTGCTAGAACGGGACCGCCCTTGGACATGGCAAGGATGGTCGGCAAAAAGGTCCAAGCGGACAGAAGCAGTCCGAGCGCGATAGCCCCGGCGAATCGCAGGGCCCGATCGAGCATGAGCTTCCAGCTAAATCCTTCTTCTGCAACATAATCGACAAATTCAACCAGTACGAAGATGCAGAGGAACAGGATGCTAATGTAGGCCGTATACCAGCAGAACATGACATTGAGCGCCGTTGCGATGACGAGGCGGATCATGCGCTGCTTGCGGATGAGCTCGTGGCATCCGTAGGCGCAGATGGGCAGCATGATGAGGCAATCGATCCAGAGCGGGTTGCGCAGGTTGCTGATGGTCCAGCTACAAAACGTGAACGAGAGGGAAAGCAGGAATGCTGCGGGCTTGGGTAGGTCAAAGCGCTTTTGCACATACCAAGCGCCGCTGATGTGGATGCAGCCCAGTTTGAGCGCGGAGATAACAAGCACGAAGAGCGTCAGCTTGTCTGCGGGAAACAGCACGCAGAGCAGGTTGAAGGGGCTGCCGAGGTAGTAGCTATAGAGCCCCCATGTGTTCATGCCGAGTCCCTGTGAGAAGGAATAGCGAAGGTTTGCCTCGCCTAAAAGGACGCGGCGAAACCACGCGAAGAAGTCGATGTATTGGTATTTGAGATCGTTGGTGAGAAACGAGTTGTCGCCAAAGGGATAGACATGTCCCGCCGCTGCAAGTGCGACAAAGAGTGCGACGGAAAATGCGAAGCAGGCGGCGTAGAACGCCACATTCTTGAGCGTGCTGTTATTGGGCCGTGTCATCAGATTCCTCGTTGGATTCTCGAATGATATAGATGGGACGTCGCTTGGTTTCCAAGTAGGCTTTTGCCAAGTATTCACCTATGATTCCCAGGCACAGAAGCTGCATGCCGCCAAACAGCGTTATGAGGCAGGCGAGCGACGGCCATCCGCCGACGGGGTCGCCCCAGACAAGCGTCTTTACTAGGATGACGACGAATCCCAGAATAGCGATGAGGCAGAAGACGATACCTGTGAGGGCGGCGAGGGAGAGCGGCGCCGTGGAAAACGCGACGATGCCGTCGATGGAATAGAGGAGCAGCGACCAAAAGCTCCATTTGGTCTCGCCGGCCACGCGGTTGACGTTTACGTAGGGGAGCCATTTGGTTTTGAAGCCCACCCAGCCGTAAATGCCTTTGGAGAATCGGTTGTATTCGCCCATGGAGATGATGGCGTTGACCATAGGCCGCTTCATGAGCCTAAAATCGCGTGCTCCGTCGACGATGTCGGCCTTGGAAATGCGGTTGATGATCTTGTAGAACATACGGGCACAGAACGACCTGATGGGAGGCTCGCCTTCGCGGGTGGTCCTGCGCGTTGCGACGTTGTCGTAGTCTTCGGTCTGCAAGATCTCGTACATCTGCGGCAGGAGCGAGGGCGGGTCCTGCATGTCGGCATCCATGGTGGCGACATAGCCGCCCTTTGCGTGCTGGAGTCCGGCGAGTAGTGCCGCCTCCTTGCCAAAGTTGCGCGAGAAAGAGTGCCAACGGATGGCGTATGGATGCGCCGCCGCGGCTTCTGCCTTCATGACGGCGAGCGTTTTGTCTGCCGAACCATCGTCGATGAGGACGGCTTCAAAGGAAATGCCGGGATCTTGCTGGGTCATGATGCGAACGACGCCATCGAGCTCTTTGAGAAAGATCGGAAGTGATTCCTGCTCGTTGTAGCACGGCACGACGATGGAGATGAGCGGCATGGTGGTTTACCTCTTGCTTGGCTTGGAAGTAGGGTGGTCGGGCTGGTCGTCGTAGGTGTATTTGCTGTATACGTTGACCTCCCACTGCTTTTTTTCGACCTTTGCCACGGAATCCAGGATGAATCCGGTTGCAAGGCTCAGACCGCACAGGAACATAAACGACGCGGCGAGCATGGCGGTGGGGAAGCGCGGAACGAGGCCGGTCTGGAAATACTCGACAACGATGGGCATGCCCAGGGCGAGGCCGATCACCGCAAACAGAAGCGCAACCAGGCTGAAGAACTTCAGAGGGCGGTAGTCCTTGAACAGCGTGCCGATCATCGCAACGACCTTAATGCCGTCGCTGACGGTATTAAGCTTGGACTCGGAGCCTTCCGGACGGTCGCGGTACTCGATGGGTACATCTTTGATGCGCCAGCGGTGGTCGACGGCGTGGATCGAGAGCTCGGTTTCGATCTGGAAGCCCTCGGAAAGCACGGGGAAGGTTTTGACGAACGGGCGGCTCATGGCGCGGTAGCCGGTCATGACATCATCGAAGCTGTAGCCATAGATCCACTTGATCATGGCGCGGACCAGATTGTTGCCAAAGCCGTGGAAAGCACGCTTGTTTTCCTCGGCGTAGGTGCCGTTGGAAAGGCGGTCGCCTACGGTCATGTCGGCTGTGCCGTTAAGGATGGGCTCGCAGAGGGCTTTGGCCGCCTCGGCGGGGTAGGTGTCGTCTCCGTCGACCATCAGGTAGCAATCGGCGTCGATGTCGCGAAACATCTGACGGCACACGTTGCCCTTTCCCTGACGGGGTTCAAAGCGGACCGTGGCGCCGTGCTCGGTGGCGATGCGTGAGGTGTCGTCCGACGAGTTGTTGTCATAGACATAGACCGTCGCTTGCGGAAGCTCGCGGTGAAAGTCGTCGATGACTTTGCCGATCGTGAGGGCTTCGTTGTAGCAGGGGATGATGACGGCGATGGATTCAGAATTCACTCAATGCTCCTTATACATTCAATCCTTGAAAGTATAGCCGTTTGGGCTTGGCATCCTAAGATGTGGGTTAGTTCTCCAGTTTTGTTGCGCGAATCGTTTGCATGGCCGTCGGGTCTATACTGTTCGTTTGTCAACGATTACGAGTAAAGGAGTTGCATCCGTGTCGGATCAGACAAAGCAACAAGAAGCTCGCAGTCTGCCTGCGACGTTTGCTAAGAACGAATTTGAGAAGGACGCGTTTATCCTTCGTCAGCTGGTTACCAAGGATTTTAAGATCAAGTATCGCCGTAGCGTTCTGGGCGTCGCATGGTCGGTGCTCAACCCGCTGCTGATGATGATCGTCATGGCCATCGTGTTCTCGACGATTTTTGGCCAGGGCCGCAATGGCTCAATGACGCCCGAGATGTACCCGCTGTACTTGATCGTGGGTAACGTTACCTTTGCCGTCATGTCCGAGTCTACGAACCAGGCCCTGACGTCGATCGTGGGTGCTGCCCCTCTGCTCAAGAAGGTTAAGGTGCACCGCTGGGTCTTCCCGGTGCAGAAGGTGCTCTTCTCGCTGGTCAACTTTACCTTCTCGCTGGTCGCCGTCGCCATCGTTATGCTGTGGTTCCGCGTTATGCCTTCTTGGCATTTGATTCTGCTGCCGGTTTGCCTGCTGCTGCTTATGTGCTTCTGCATGGGCCTGGGCATGATGCTCTCTGCCCTTACGGTCTTTTTCCGCGACGTTATGCATCTGTGGAGCGTCGTCATTACGGCGTGGACTTATATTACGCCCATCTTCTGGACGACTGACTATATTGCGCAAATGCCGCATCTCGTGCGTATCTTGATGTATGCGAACCCCATGTATAACTACCTGCAGTTTATGCGCGATATCTTCTTGTTCCAGACCACGCCCTCGCTTTTGACGTTTGGTATGTGCGTCGCTTGGGCGGTCCTTGCGCTTGTCATTGGCTACACCGTGTTCCATAAGTCCGAGCGCAAGTTTATCCTCTACATCTAAGGAGTGCTGTGATGACTGAATCTGTTGTTGATTACAGCGAGCAGCCTCTGGCTGTCGAGGTCGACGACGTCACCATGATCTTTAACATGGCGTCCGAGTCGCTGACCAACCTCAAGGAGTACTTCATCAAGCTTGCCAAGCACGAGCTGTTCTTTGAGGAGTTTAGGGCGCTCAAGCATATCTCGTTCGATATTCATCGTGGCGAGGTCGTGGGCCTGGTCGGCACCAATGGCTCCGGCAAGTCCACGATGCTCAAGATTATCGCTGGCGTGCTTGAGCCTAGCGAAGGCAGCGTTAAGGTGCACGGTAACATCGCGCCGCTGATTGAGCTTGGTGCCGGCTTTGACCCCGAGTTGACCGCCCGCGAGAACATCTATCTGAACGGTGCCCTGCTCGGCTATACCAAGGAGTTCATCGATGCCAACTTTGACGGCATTATTGAGTTCGCTGAGCTTCAGAACTTTGTCGACATGCCGCTTAAGAATTTCTCCTCGGGCATGGTTGCGCGCATTGCCTTTGCAATCGCAACGATCACTGAGCCTGACATCCTGATCGTTGACGAGACACTTTCCGTCGGTGATGTGTTCTTCCAGCAGAAGTGCGAGGCCCGTATCCAGCACTTTATCCAGAGCGGCGACGTGACGGTTCTGTTTGTTTCGCACTCCATGGAGCAGGTTGAGCGCATCTGCCAGCGTGCCGTTTGGATTGAGAAGGGTGACCTTCGCATGGACGGCCCGGTCGATAAGGTCTGCAAGGCGTACCGTGAGCAGTTCAACTAGGTTATAATTACTTGCGCCTGACAGGCTTGCGCTTGCTTGGGCGTGCTGTTATTTGCTCCATTAGCTCAGTTGGATAGAGCAGGGGACTTCTAATCCCAAGGTCGACGGTTCGAATCCGCCATGGAGCACCATCGTTTATTAAGCCCGGGCCGCTTGGTGGTCTGGGCTTTTTTCACATGCAGGTGTTCTTTATTCTTGCCGGGTATACGTTTAGGCCGAAGCCGTGGCGCGAGCTGCTGTTGTGCTGCTGATGTGGATTGGCTATACGGCGCGCCAAGGGGGGCTCGAGCCGAGCGTGAGCAAGCCCCTGCTGTTTATTGGAGCCGGTGTCACTTGGCTTGTCCTTGCCGCGCTGAGTGGGCTTGAGCTTTCGAGCCGCCGCGTGGATGGGTTTGTGGTTGCGACAGTTGCCGCTCTTGCCGGCAGCTATTGCGTGTGCTGGGTTTCCATGGCAGTGGGGAGGACCAAGTTGGTCCTCCCCACTGCCATTATGCCTTCAGACACTCGGGCAAGACGCTCGCAACTGCATCCATCGCCTGCGGCTTTAGGTACTGCTCGTTGAGCCGTGCCTTTCTGTAGACGTAGCGAGTGTCTGCAGAGTACTTGATCAATACGTCGGTGAAGAACCGCTCCCAGCTCAGGTAGTCGCGGCTTTCGATATAGCTCGAAGGGTCCTTGAGGATTTTTGGAATGTCGTTGTTGGGGATGAGGCCAGATCGCAAAAGCGTCCACTCAAATGATTCAGGGAGGAACAAGCGAACGTTCTTGTAAACGCGCTGTCCGAGCACCTTTTCGATGTAGGGACCAAACGCTGCGCCGTCTCCTATGGCAAGGATGTTTTGCTCGGGACATTCGTGAATCGTTCGTTTTAGGTTCGCTACGCCGGTGGCGGTATAGCAGGGGATTCCCAGTCGGTTGCAAAGGGTGCTATAGAATTGATAGCCAGACTTGCTATCCTCGACAATTACGGCGTCAGGATTGTCGAACCCTACGTTAAGGTCCTGATACAGCATGCTTGCCGTGTGGTCATATAGCGGTTTAGTCACCGAGTAGAAGCGTCTGTCGCTCTTGCGGCCATTAATTGTCTTGCTTGTGGTGTTGGCTAGCTTTAGGATCTCGTCGACGCTGTAGGGGAGTTCGTTGGCGTCGCGACGAGATATCAGAACAAAATAGTTGGACGATCCGTTGATGGCTTTGGCGAAGTCCTTTGAGTAGATAAACTCGTTGCCCTCATCTAGAAAGACGATCGAATCTTCGATGATCGACAGCTCGCGCTGCCAGCGTCTGCCGGAAAGCGTTTCGCATGGCGCGTCGCAGCTGAGTGTAACGCCGCTTTCCGGTCCTCGGTCGTTGTAGTCGCGAATCATCGAGATGAGCGTCGTTTTGCCCGTGCCGCTGTTACCGCGAATGAAGGAAATGTTGCGTTTAAAGGTGAGTGTGTATTTGACCTTTGCACGCTCTACGACAACGGTATGCGTTCCCTTCATTACTCATCAACATCCAAAAAGTCATTCGTGGCGCCGACAAACTCCTGCATGTTTCTGACGATGCGGTCATCGTTTTCAATGCGGATTTCAAAGTTCTTCCAGGGGAACTTCATGATGTGGTAAAGGGTCACCAGCACATCCTGCTCTTTGCCGATTTTGAGTAGCCAGCGGGCACAGTTGTCTCCGCAGGTAGATGCGTTGAACACCATATTTGGGAGATTGCGTACTAACAGCAGCGTCTTGACGCCGCCGGACAGTTCGAGTGGAGTGATTGAGCCTAGTTGTTTGCTTACGATGTTGTGGGGACCGATGAGCTCTGATCCGTCCACGCTTTTAATGATTTGTGCGGCCATAGGGTCTTCGAACCATGAGTCCAAGTATGAGTTCCTAAAATAGGTTTCGGTATCGTAGATGGAACCGGGATAATCTCCCAGATGGATGCTTAACATGCGCGTCTCCAGACGTTGTGTGACTGCAACGATTATATGCCAGTAATAAAATGCCGGCAGCAGCGAGGTCGCTGCTGCCGGCGCCGGAGTTTTGTTCGTGTGAATCGGTGTTAATGAATTGATCCGCGAGGCTACTTTTCGAGATACTCCCTCAGCAGCTCCAGAGCGTGCGCATACCCCTGGAGGCCCTCACCGGTGATGGTGGCGAAGCAGGCCAGGCGTGCATAGCTCACCTGGCGGAAGTCCTCGCGGGTCTCGACGGCACTGATGTGGACCTCGACGGCAGGGATGGCGACGGCCTTGAGGGCGTCGAGGATTGCCACGCTCGTATGCGTGTATGCCGCCGGGTTGATGACGATGCCGTCGACCTTGCCGTAGGCCTCCTGGATCTTGTCGACGATGCTGCCCTCGTGGTTGGACTGGAAGACCTCGACGTCGTCGAAGCCCTGTGCAGCGCCCGCTTCCTGGCAAATCTGCACTAAGCGGTCGTAGTTGTCGCTGCCATAGATGCCCGGCTCGCGAATGCCGAGCATGTTGAGATTGGGGCCGTTGATGACGAGTGCTTTCATGGTTGCTTCCTTTGCGGTTGGGCGGGCGGTGCGGCGGAATGAAAAACCACCACATAGGTTCCTGTCCCCTTTGTGGTGGTTTTGGTTAGAGAGCGGGTGGGAGGGCGTCGAGGAGGGCTTGGGCGGTGTTGGCGGCGTAATCGCGCGAGTCGATGATGTAGTCGGCCCAGGCGCGGTAGCGCGGCATGCGCTGCTCGGCCAGCTTGTCGATGCCATCGCGGGCGGTGATGGGGCGACCCTTGTGGGCGAGTTCGTCGAGCTTACGGTTGAGCATCACGATCTGGCTGTTCTGGTGCAGTAGCGGGTAGTTCTCGTCGCGCGTGACCACGCCGCCGCCGGTGGAAAGCACCAGGCCGCTGCGCTTGGAGATGTCGGCCAGCGCCGCCGTCTCCTGTTCGCGGAACGCCGCCTCGCCGCGCTCGACGATAAAGTCGGCGCAGGGCATGCCCAGGCGCTCCTCGAGGGCGCGGTCCAGGTCGATGTGCTCGCGGCCGGTGAGCAGGGCGATCTGCTCACCCACGCGGGTTTTGCCCGAGCCCGGCATGCCGATCAGGGCGATGTTCTGCTCGCGGTGAGACAGGCGCTCCGTCACGTCCAGGATGCGCCCGCGCGGGGTGACCTGGCCGGTATAGCGCTCGACGGCTTGCGCCGCCTGGGCTACAAGCATGAGCAGACCGCCGATGCAGGGGATGCCGCGACGCTCGGCCTCGAGCATGAGTCCCGTGCGAGCGGGGTTGTAAACGATATCGATGACGCCCTCGAGCGCGTCGAGGCCCTCGAGCGTGCAAGGCGCGTCGGGGCAGTGGGGGAACATACCGGCAGGCGTGCAGTTGACGAGCAACGCGGCGTCGGACTGCTGTGCGATGTTGCCGTAGTTGACCTCGCTCGCGCGTCCCACGGGCACCACGAGCGCGCCCAGGTCGCCCAGCACCATGCTGGCCGTGGTGCCGGCGCCTCCGGTGGCTCCGAGCACGAGGACCTTCTTGCCGGCAATCTCCACACCCAGCTCCTCGACCAGGCACTGGAAACCGAAGTAGTCGGTGTTGTCGCCGCGCAGACGGCCATCGGGCAGACGCGTGATCGTGTTGACGTTGCCCATGCGTTCGGCGAGCGGGCTCAGCTCGTCCAGGTAGTCCATGACGGCGCGCTTGTAGGGAATGGTCACGTTGGTGCCTTCCCACTCGTCGCCCGTCATAAAGGCCGCGAGGTCCTCGGGCTCGCGCTCAAAACGCACGTACTCAAGCCCCGCGAGCTCCTTGTAGATGGTCGGGGTGTAGCTGTGGCCCAGCACGCGGCCCAGCACGCCGTAGGGGCGGGTTGTGGCGACGTCAGTCATCTAGAGCACCTCCGTGTAGCTGCCAAAGTAGGTGAAGCTCTCGCACACCTCGTCAATCGAGTCGAGCAGGTCGTCGAGGGCTTTGCTGCCAAAGGGACAGTCCAGATCGAAGTAGAACATAAACTCAAAGTCGCGCCCGGGGATGGGGCGGCTCTCGAGCTTGATAAGGTTGATGTTGAGTGCGTAGAAGCGCTCGAGTACGCGATAGAGGGCGCCCGGTTCGTTGGCCGTGGTGATCATGAGCGAGGTACGGTTGGCGCCGGGGTAGACGCGCGGCTCGCGACTGATGACGACGAAGCGCGTGTAGTTGTTGTCCGAGTCCTGGATATTGGGCTCCAGCACCTCCAGACCATAGAGCGCCGCGCCGCTGCGCGAGGCGATGTCGGAGCTGGCGACCATCTCGGCCGACATGGCCGTGTTGGGGTACTTGGTGGCGTGCAGGTCGTGTGCCTCGATAAAGCCGGCGCATTGGGCAATGGCCTGGCCGTGGCTGTAGACCTCGTGCACGTCCGCAAGCTTGGTGCCGGGCTTGACGAGCAAGTTGTGGTCGATTTTGAGGCGAAGCGAGCGCACGATGTGGAAGTCGAACTGGGCGAGCAGGTCGTAGACGGCGTTGACCGAGCCGGCGGTGGAGTTCTCGATGGGCAGCACGCCAAACTCGCAGAAGCCGTCGCGCACGGCGCACATGACGCCCTCGAAGGTCTCGAAAAACGCGATGTCGGGCACGTCGAAGAGCTTGCACGCGGCGATTTGGCTGTAAGCGCCCTCGACGCCCTGGCAGGCGACGGTGGCCGTTTGAGGGAAGGGCGTGTCGGAGGCTGCAGCCGTGGCGTGGGCCTTTTGCGAGACGGTGATGCCCTTGAGCTCGTTGATGTAGCGCTGCTGCTCGGCCTTGCTCATGCTCATGAGGAGACGGAACAGGGTGATGGTCTGCGCCTCGTAGCGCTCGGGCGCGCGGCTGGCGAGGTTGTTGAGCTTGGAGCGCTCACGGGCGGGGTCGAAGACGGCCTTGCCCATCTCGATTTTTGACTTGGCGACCTCGGTGGCAATGTCCATACGCTCGACAAAGCTGTTGAGGAGCGTGGTGTCGATGCCATCGATGGCCTGGCGGATGTCAGCAAGGTCCATGGAGACCCCTTTCACGTGTCGGGGGATGTTGAGGGGTGGGTAGTTAGCGCTGGGCGGCGTCTTCGAGGAGGGCGTCCCAGATGGCAAGGGCGGCGGCTGCCTCGGCTACGGGGACAGCTCTGGGGACGATGCAGGGATCGTGGCGGCCGTGGACCGAGAGCTCGGCATTTTCCATAGCGTCCATGTCCACCGTCTGCTGCTCGCGGCCAATGGAGGGCGTCGGCTTTACGGCCATGCGCCACATGACGGGCGCGCCGGTCGAAATACCGCCCAGGATGCCGCCGGCGTTGTTGGACTCGACCTCGATCTCGCCGGTCTCGGCATCGATGCGATACGGATCATTGTTCTCGCTGCCGCGCATGGCGGCCACGGCAAAGCCCATGCCAAACTCCACGCCCTTTACGGCTGGAATGCCAAACGCGATTTGCGCGATGCGGTTCTCGATGCCGTCGAACATGGGGTCGCCGATGCCCGCGGGAAGTCCGTAGATGCCGCACTCCACGATGCCGCCGATGCTGTCAAGCTCGTCGCGCGCGGCTAGGATCTCCTCGCGCATGCGGCCGGCTGCGGCGGCGTCAATGCACGGCAGATCGTTCGTAAGGATCGCCTTGCGGTCGGCCTCGCGATAGACTATGTCGTCCATCGGCAGGTCGGAGATGCCGCCGATCTGCGCCACATGCGCCATCACTTTAATGCCGCGGGCCTCGAGTGCCTGCAGCGCAATGCCGCCGGCGATGCACAGGGGTGTCGTTAGGCGGCCGGAGAAGTGTCCGCCGCCGGCGACATCGTGCATGTTGTGATACTTCACGCGCGCAGGGAAGTCCGCATGTCCGGGACGGGGCTTGCGGCGCAGCTCGGAGTAATCCTTGGAGCGCGTGTTGGTGTTCTCGATAATCGCGGCGATGGGCGCGCCGGTGGTATGTCCATCGACAACACCGGCGATGATGTGCGCGGCGTCGGCCTCGCGGCGTTTGGTTGCGGTCTCGTCGCGACCGGGGGCGCGACGGTCGAGGAAGGCCTGCAGCTGCTCCTGGTCCACGGCGATGCCCGCCGGAATGCCATCGAGTGAGCAGCCGATGGCGGGGGAGTGCGACTGGCCGAAGATGCTTAAGTGCAAGACGTTGCCAAAGGTCGAGGACATGCTATTCCTCCTCGAGTGTGACCTTGCCGCCCAGCAGGCGGTAGTGGTCGAAGAAATCGGGATAGGACTTGTTGACGGCCTCGGCGCCGTGGATCACGACCTCGCCGGTGGCGCGGCTCGCGGCGATAGCGGCCATCATGGCGATGCGATGGTCGTTGTGCGAATCGACCTCGCCGCCGGTGAAGGCATCGACACCCTTGATGATGAGGTCATCGCCGGCAATGCGCACCTGCGCGCCCAGCGCGGTGAGCTCGCGGGTGGTGGTGACCAGACGGTCGGATTCCTTGATGCGCAGACGGGCGCAATCGCGAATAAAGGTGCGGCCCTGTGCCAGCGAGGCCACGGCCGAGATGACGGGCACCAGGTCCGGAATGTCGTGGGCACTCATCTCAAAGCCGGCGAGCTTGTCGGACTGCACGGTGGCGGCGTTGGTGGAGCGCACGATGCGGGCGCCAAAGCGCGAAAGCGCGGCAAGCACGTTACGGTCGCCCTGTGCGGAGCTTAGCGACACGCCCTCGACGGTGATTGGGTCGGTACCGATGGCGCCGGCGCACAGCCAAAAGGCGGCGTTGGACCAGTCGCCCTCGACGGCCACGCTGCCGGGCGTGCGGTACGAGCCACTGCTCACGCGGAAGTTCGTGACCTCGGGCTGGCCGTCCTTGGCCGGAATGCGCTCGACGTTGACCTCGACGCCAAAGGCCTTCATGGCCTGTATCGTCAGGTTGATGTAGGGGCGGCTCTCGATGAGGCCGGTTACCTGCACGCAGGAGGGCTGGGCCAGCAGCGGGGCTGCCAGCAGCAGGCCCGAGATGTACTGCGAGCTCACGTTGCCCGGAAGCACAAAGGTGCCCGGGCGCATGCGGCCGCTCGTCTTGAGCGGAAAACCGCCCAGACCCTGTAGGTCGCAGCCGGCGGCGATGATCTCGTCCGAGAGCGGGGAGAGCGGGCGGGCGCCCAAGCGCCCCTGACCCACAAAAGTTGCTTCTGCGCCCAGCGCGCAGGCGACGGGCAACATAAAGCGGAGCGTGGATCCACTTTCACCGCAGTCAAGCGTGCTGCCGGCAAGGGCCTTGAGCAGGCCAAACTCAACACTCTTCATGGTGGGGTGGACCTGGAAGCCGTCCTCGACGGTCTCGATGCGAGCACCCAGGGCCGTAAGGCAGCGCACCGTAGCCTCGATGTCGGCGCAGGTGGTGTTGCAGGTGACGTGTGTCTCGCCGTTGGCAAGCGCAGCGCAGATGATCAGGCGATGCGCCATCGACTTGGACGCGATGGCGGGAACGGTGCCCTTGAGCGGGGACGGGGTGATGCGGGCTAGCATGCGGATGCGTCTCCCTTCTGGCCGAGGCCCTCGGCAATGAGTTCGTGGAAAGTGGAAAGCGGTGTGCGGTCGATGCTGCAGCGGCCAATGCCGTGCGGAATCACCAGATCGATGGTGTCACCCGCGCGCTTCTTGTCGTGGAGCGCCTCGGCAAAGACGGTATCGGCATCTAGGTCGCAGCGGGTCTTGAGGCCATGGCGGGCGCAGAGTTCCTCAATACGATCGCCGTGCAGGGCCGGGGCGCGCGTGATGATGCCCATGCCGATTGAAACGCAGTTGCCGTGTCCGAGCTCAAAGTGCTCGCAGGCCTCGACGGCGTGCCCGGCGCTGTGTCCAAAATTGAGGAGCTTGCGCTGGTTGGTTTCGCGCTCGTCGGCGACGACCACGGCGCGCTTGATGTCGATGTTGCGGGCGATGATGAGTGCTACGCGGGCCACATCGCGGTTGAGCAGCTCCAGCGTGAGCGGGGTCTTCTCCAGCTCGGCGAAAAGCTCCGGGTCGGCGATCACGGCGTGCTTGACGACCTCGCCGCAGCCGTCGGCGAACTGCTCGGGCGTGAGTGTGGCCAGACACCCCACGTCGGCGATAACCACGCTCGGCTGCCAAAAGGCGCCGGCCAAGTTCTTGCCGGCAGCCAGATCGATGGCGGTCTTGCCTCCCACCGACGAATCCACCATGGCGAGCAGGCTCGTTGGGATCTGCACAAACTTGCAGCCGCGCATGTAGGTGGCGGCCACAAAGCCCGCCACGTCGCCCACGACGCCGCCGCCGAGTGCCACGATCACGTCGGAGCGCGAAAGCTCGTGCTCGGCCACAAACTCCAAAATGGCAACATAGGTTTCGGCGCGCTTATGGGCCTCGCCGGCCTCGAAGGTGCAGATGCTCACCTCGTAGCCTGACGCCTCCAGGCTCTGCTTAACGGGCATCTGGTAGAGCGGGCCCACGTTGGTGTCCGTCACGATGACGGCCTTGGTGCCGCCGGCAGTGGCACGCACGAGCGGTCCCGCCTGCTCCAGCAAAAACGTGCCAACATGCACCTGGTAGGGGCGTGCAGTGTCGATATCGATGGTAATCGCCATAAGCTTCGGTCCTTTCGACCTGGCGTGATGGGTTGTCTAGTGGGAGGCCTCGTCGTCGAGTGCGCGCTTAATGCGGTCGCCCTCGGCAAGGAGATTCTCCAGATAGCGCTGGTCGCGGTCCTTGAGCGCACGGCTGTAGGCGCCAAGCGATTCGATCAGATGGTCGATCTCAAAGGCGAGCGCGTCGGCGTCGTCGATCATGAGCTCGGACCACATTTGCGGGTTGAGGTGCGCCACGCGGGTGAGATCGCGGTAGCTGCCGGCCGAAAAGCCGTGGTGGACCTGAGCGGTCGGGCTCTTAACATAGGCGTTGGAAACGACGTGCGCGAGCTGGCTCGTAAAGGCGATGACGCGGTCGTGCTCGGCGGCGCTGGTCACGCTGAACTTGCCAAAGCCCAAGGGGCGTACCATCTCGCGCACCTGGCCCAAAAGCTCCAGTTTGAGCGCATCGTCCACCGCGGGCGGTACGAGCACGAGCGGGGCGCCCTGGAACAGGTCGGCGCGGGAGTGCGCATAGCCCGAGTACTGCGTGCCCGCCATGGGGTGCGCGCCCACAAAGTAAAAGCCGTGCTCGCGGGCTAGCTCAAAGGCGCGCTCGCACACGATGCCCTTGACGCCCACCGTGTCGATCACCACGGGGCCCATGATGGCCTCGGTGTCGGTGGCGTCGGCGAGCGCCTGGGCGTGCGCCTCGAGCCACTCGATGCATGCCTCGGGATAGCAGGCAAGGACGATGATGTCGCATTCGCCGAGCGTCTTGTCGTTAAGCTCTCCGGCGACAGTGCCCATGCTGGCGGCCGTCATGACATCGTCATCGGGGTCCCAGGCCAGCACGCGGACGCCCGCCTGCGCATAGCCGCGGGCAAAGCTGCCGCCGATGAGGCCCAGGCCGACGATGCCGGCGCACTTGGGGCCGCCCTGGTTAACGCGCGCGTTTCTCACTGTACCCATGGGCTACTCCATGGTCTCATGGCAGACAACCTCGCGAATGGCTCGGATGCGGCGCATGGTGTCGTCGAACTGATCAGGGGTGAGGGCCTGGGCGCCGTCGGACCAGGCGCGGCTCGGCTCGTCGTGGACCTCGATCTCTAGACCGTTGGCGCCACAAGCGGTCGCGGCGAGCGCCATGGGCTCAACGTAGCGGGTGTAGCCGGTGGCGTGGCTGGGGTCGGCGACGACGGGCAGGTGCGACAGGTGGTGCAGCACCGGCACGGCGTTGAGGTCGAAGGTGTTGCGAGTACGGGTCTCGAAGGTGCGGATGCCGCGCTCGCACAGGATGACGTTGTCGTTGCCCTCGCTCATGATGTACTCGGCGGCCATGAGCAGCTCATCGATCGTGCCGGACATGCCGCGCTTAAGCAAGATCGGAGTCTTGGTCTTGCCCACCTCTTTGAGCAGAGGGAAGTTCTGGGCGTTGCGCGCGCCGATCTGCATGACGTCGATCTTCTTGTCCAAGAAGACCTGCACGTCGCGCGGATCCATGATCTCGGTGACAATCGGCATGTCGAGCTCGGCGGACGCCTCGCACAGCAGGTCCAGGCCGGCGGGGCCCATGCCCTGGTAGGCGTACGGGGAGGTGCGGGGCTTGTAGGCGCCACCGCGCAGCATCGTGGCGCCGGCGGCCTTCACGCGGCGTGCGATGCGGATGAGGTTCTCGCCCTCGACGGAGCACGGGCCGGCGATGACCTGGAACTGATTGCCGCCTACATGTACGCCGTGGCCGCAGTCGATGACGGAGTCCTCGGGGTGGAACTTGCGATTGGCGCGCTTGAACGGCTCGGAGACGCGCTGCACGCGCTCGACGACGTCCATGGACTCGAGCAGGAACGGGTCGATCTTGGTCGTATCGCCCACCAGGCCGATGATCGTCTCGTTCTCGCCGCGCGAGACGTCGGTCTTCAGGCCCTTTTTCTCAATCCAGCTGACGATATGGCTGACGGCCTCGTCGCTGGCGCTCTGCTTTAAAATTGCAATCATGGTGTGCCTCTCACATCGATGGATAACCCTTGCAAAAACGGCCCGCATCGCGAGCCGTGTATATATGGTGCATGAGAGTTTATACTATCTGATTCGCTTTTGCCTTCTAAAGTGAGCCGTTGCGCCGCGTCTTCCTCGGAATTGCAAAGCTTTTTCTTTTATTTTGATAGCCCGTGGTGCACTTGGGTATAATGCCAAACGTTGGCCCTATTAGCTCAGGGGATTAGAGCGTCTGCCTCCGGAGCAGAAGGCCGTTGGTTCGAATCCAACATGGGGCACCATCGAACGTAAGACCGTCCGAACCTCGCATGGTCCGGGCGGTTTTTCTTATACCGACGCGACGTGATGGGACGTGGTATGGCAGCAACGGATATCGAGCGCGGACTCTCGACCACCGAGGTCGAGGAGCGCATCGCCGCCGGTAAGATCAATCGCAACATGGAGCTCAAGACCAAGTCGGTCAAAGAACTCATCATCGAGAACCTCTGCACGCTGTTCAATTTGATCAACGTGATCTTGGCGTTCCTGGTCATTTTGACCGGTTCGTTTAAGAATCTGACGTTCCTGTTCGTGGTGTTCCTCAATACCGCTATTGGCGTCATTCAGTCCATGCGTTCCAAGAAGATGGTCGATAAGCTCACGCTGCTGACCTCCAAGAAGGCCATCGCGGTGCGCGACGGCGCCGAGGTGGAGCTCGACCTGGACCAGATCGTTCTCGACGACATCATCCGCCTGGGGCGCGGCGACCAGATTCCCGCTGACGCCGTAGTGGTTTCGGGCGAGGCTCTCGTGAATGAGAGCCTGCTGACGGGCGAGAGCGACCTTATTAAGAAACAGCCCGGTTCCGAGCTCATGAGCGGCAGCTTTATCGACTCGGGCCTGCTGCGCGCCCGCGTGATCCATGTCGGCGCCGACAACTACGTGGCCAAAATTAATAACGAGGCCAAGTACGTCAAAAAGGTCAATTCCGAGATCATGAACGCGCTTAACGCCATCGTGCGGTTTGCGAGCATCATCATGATCCCGCTCGGTTTGGCGTTGTTTTCCTCGAGTGTGAGCGAGCTGTGGGATGCCGCGGGAACCCCGGGCGATAGCGCGCTTTCGTGGTGCTTCTCCGAGCTGCTGGCCGGCCGCGTGCCCTCGTCGGCGCTGCTGTCCACGGTGGGCGCCCTGCTGGGCATGATCCCGCAAGGCCTGGTGCTGCTGACCTCGTCGGTGCTCGCCATCGCCACGGTGCGCCTGGCCCGCCGCAAGGTGCTGGCGCAGCAGCTCTACTGCATCGAGACGCTCGCGCGCGTCGACGTGCTGTGTCTGGACAAGACGGGCACCATCACGTCGGGCCGCATGGAGGTCGAGGGCACGTATCCGCTACCGGTTGAGGGTGTTGCCCTGGGCGTGGGGGAGAACGAGGCATCTGTTCCCGTCGATACCACGGTGCTCGATTTTGCGCTGGCTAACGTGGCACGTGCGACTTCGGCCGATGCCAACGAGACCTGCCAGGCGCTGCTCAACTATTACGCCGATCGACAGGTCGAGGTGTCTGAGCCGCTGTCGGTCATTCCGTTCTCGTCCTCCAAAAAGTGGAGCGGCGCGTCGTTTGCGCAGGGCTCCTATGTGATGGGTGCGGCGCAGTTTGTGCTCTCTGATCGTGCGTTTGCCCAGGTCGAGAACCGTGTCGCCGAGCTTGCCGATACCTGCCGCGTGCTCGTGGTGGCGCGCGTTGACGGCTTTACGCCCGATGGCGATATGGCGGGCGAGCCCGTGGGCTTTGTGACCATCCGCGACGAGATTCGTACCTCGGCGGCCGAGACCATCGGCTACTTTAACGAGCAGGGCGTGACCCTCAACGTGATCAGTGGCGACGACCCGCGTACGGTGTCGTCAATCGCTCGCGTGGTGGGCGTGCCGGGGGCGGACGCTTATGTGGACGCCACGACGCTCGATACGCCGGCCAAGCTCGATGCCGCAGTGGACCGCTACCATGTCTTTGGTCGTGTGACCCCGCAGCAGAAGCGCGAGCTCGTGCAGGCGCTCAAACGCCGCGAGCACACCGTGGCCATGACGGGCGACGGCGTCAACGACGTGCTGGCGCTCAAGGAGGCCGACTGCTCCGTCGCCATGGCGGCCGGCTCCGATGCCGCGCGTAACGTGGCCGAAATTGTGCTGGTCGACAACGACTTTGCCTCGATGCCTGCTGTGGTTGCCGAGGGCCGTCGCTCCATCAACAACCTGCAGCGTTCGGCCTCGCTGTTCCTGACCAAGACGCTGTTCTCGATGGGCCTGGCGGCGCTGTGCATCGCGTTGCCGCCGTACCCTTTCGAGCCGATTCAGATGACGCTCATTAACTTCTTCTGTATCGGCGCGCCGGGCTTTGTGTTGGGCCTGGAGCCCAACAATGCTCGCGTGAAGGGGTCGTTCCTGACGAACGTGCTCAAGCGGGCACTGCCGGCGTCGATTGCGGTCATTTTGGCCGCGGCGCTCGATATCTTTGTGGCGCGCGTGTTTGGCTTTAACCAGCTCACGCTGTCTACGATGTGCCTGCTTACGTCGTGCGCGGCGAGCGTCAGCCTGATCTGGCGCATCTCGCAGCCCCTCACGCCCTTACGTGTGGTGCTCTTTGTGTTTGTAGTCGCCGGCATCCTGACGGGCGTTATCGGATTCCCGGAGCTGCTGTCTATTGCCAACCTGTCGATGGGCCAGATGGTTATCTTGGCTGTCATCGTAGTCTTTACCTGCTCGGTGTTCTTTAAGCTCGCCACGATGATGGATTCGCTCAAGCCGCGTCGTCGTCATGCCGCAACTGGTTTTGGCCGTGGTGTGCGCGTCCGCCTGGGTCGCGGTGGCGGCAAGGTGAGCTCGACGGGTTCGACGGCGGAGCGTTTTGCCAAGCGCGTTGCCGCCGATATGGCGCAGCGCCGTGAGGAGCGCACTGTCCGCGAGGCCGAGGCCCGTGCACTCGAGGGCGTGGCCCAGGCCCAGCCCAAGAAAAAGAAGGGTAGCGGAGCCAAGCGCTCTCGCGTAACCAAGTCCGCCCAAGGCATCAAAGTCTCGATGCCGAGCAAAAAGAAGAAGTAACTACGCGCCCTGGCGATGTTGAATTGGTGCCTTGCTCCTGTGGGGCCGTGGCGATGTTATGCTCTAACCTCGATTGTTTGAATTGCTTCGAAAAGAGGATGCCGTGATCTGCCCGCATTGCCTTAAGACTATCGAGGACGGCGCCTCGTTCTGCCCCTACTGCAACGCCTATGTGGGTCCGGGCGATGGTCCCGAGCACACCGAGTTCGTGTTCTGTGAGGGCTGCGGTGCCCGTCTTTCTCCGCATGATCGTACGTGCCCCAAATGCGGACGCCCCGCTCCGGGTATCCTCTCCGAGGACGCGGCAGCATCCGACCTGGCAGCGGGCCGCACGGCGGGCTTTCCGCGCCTAACGCAAGAGCAGATCGATACCGAGGTGCCGCATGCGCCGGCCTCTGCCGCTGCGGTGCTTTCAGACGCCGCCGACCCCAATGAGACCTGCGTGCTGCCGGCTTTCGATAAGGATTTCGGTATCCCCAAGGTCGATATTCCCATGCCCGTTTCCCTGCATGACGATGCTCAAAAACCCAAGCGCAAGGTGCACCCCGACGAGGATGCCTATCACAAGCACAAGCGTCATATTCCCAAGCCGCTTATCGTCATCGCGGTCCTTGCCGTCGTTTGCGGCGGTGCCTATTGGTTCGTGACGACCGATCCCATGGGTGTCATGCCTGGCTTCTACGACCAGTTTGGCCAGGCCGCGCAGACGACCTTCCCCACGCGCCAAAAGGGCGAGGCCACTGAGGACGATGCCAAGCAGGACGATTCCGCCGAGGTGGTCCAGGAAGAAACCGTGCTCACCGATGATCAACTCTATACCAGGCTCGACGGTCTGTATTAG
>URBP01000029.1 GCA_900546105.1 uncultured Collinsella sp. | reverse complement strand
ATTCCGGGAAGACTTTTTTATTGGCGCTGGTGAATTTCCAGAGCGTCGGCATATCGTATTTTTTGATTTCAGGGATATTCTCGGCGGCCAGAATCAGATCCTGGACGGCTGCGTTATCAGTGTCCATTTCCAGAACTGACAGCTCCTGCCGGTGAGGCATGCTGATATGATAAACGTGACTCTCTTCGGCCATATACTGCGCCAGCAGCTGAGCGCGAAAGGGGAGTTCTGCCACGTTAAAAAGCGCGCTTGAATCGTCCTGGTATTCATCGCTGCCGAAAGTTTCCACGGTCTCATCTTGTGCCGCGTCGCCAGTAGTATTGGCATCAACCAGCTCTCCAGTAACGGCCTCAGAGGATACTCCGGCATTATCGCCGTGATGAACATCAGCAGGCGCCAGTCCTGGCTTAAGAGTCCAGGTGCGGCCATCGTCGCCGAGCTGGTAGAAAACGTCGCGTAAAGATTCCCCTAAGTCACCACTTTTGGGTCTCATTAGCACAAAATAGCCCCTGTGCCTGCGTAAACTTTCCCATCCTTTGTGTGGAATCGCAGGTCAGGTGCTTAACTTTGGACGCAGTATATTGCACTTTTTGCGGGTATCGTCTAACCTATGGAGCCTGGATTGGGCATTTTGTACGTTCTACGTGCTAAAATGCCAATTATTGAATCAGATATAACCCAACTATTTGGAGGTACGAATGGCACTCCCTCAGCTTACCGACGAGCAGCGCAAGCAGGCTCTTGAGAAGGCTGCTGCCGCACGTCACGCCCGCGCTGAGCTTCGCGAGCAGATCAAGAAGGGCGAGAAGTCCCTCGAGTCCGTGCTCAACTCCGATGACCCCATCGCTTCCCGCATGAAGGTTTCCACCCTCATCGAGTCTCTCCCCGGTTATGGCAAGGCCAAGGCCGCCAAGATCATGGAGGAGCTCGGTATCTCCGCTACCCGTCGCGTCCAGGGCCTCGGCGTCCGTCAGCGCGAGCAGCTCCTCGAGCAGCTGACCAAATAAGTGAGCGCTCAGGATTCCAAGCTCTTTGTGATTTCTGGACCGTCAGGCGCAGGCAAGGGTACGCTCGTCACTCGTGTGCGCGAGCGCCGCTCGAACCTGGGTCTGACGGTTTCGGCTACCACGCGAGCACCACGCAAAGGTGAGGTCGACGGCGTCAACTACTTTTTTCTGACGCGCGAGGAGTTCGACCGCCGCGTGGCAAATGGTGAGTTTGTTGAGTGGGCCGAGGTCCACGGTAACTGCTACGGCACGTTGGTGAGCGAGGTCACATCCAAGCTCGCCTCGGGCTCGTCTCTGATTTTGGAGATCGATGTCCAGGGCGCCCTGCAGGTGAAGGAGCGTTTCCCCGAGGCCGTGCTGATCTTTATCAAGCCGCCTTCGCTTGAGGTGCTCCGCGAACGTCTAGTCGGTCGCGGTACCGAGACGCCCGAGACGATTGAGCTGCGTATGGCAAACGCCGCCGATGAGCTTGCCCTTGCCGACCGCTACGACGACGTCGTGGTGAATGACGATCTCGACCGCGCGACCGATGAGCTCGTTCGCGTTCTCGATATGCATGAAAGGATCTGAGGTCCGTGTCCGTTGTAAAGCCTTGCATTGACGATCTTCTGGAGAAGACCGATCACAACCGCTTCCTGCTCGCTTCGCTTGCCTCCAAGCGCGCCTGCGACATCAATAGCATGCTGCGTGGCCAGCACAATCGCGTGCTTGCCGTCCAGGATGTCGATGACATCACCATCGGGCTTTCCGGTGCCGATACCATCTCGATGGCTATGGACGAGATTGTCGACGGCGACATCTCTTATGACGAGGCCCGTTACGAGAAGGCGCTCGGCCACAAGGTTGCTGAAGCCTAAATGGCGGCTCGCGTCTGCCTAGTCCACTATCACGAGGTTGGGCTGAAGGGCAAGAACCGCGCACATTTTGAGCATATCCTCATGGATAACATTAAGGCGGCCTTGGCCGCCTTTTCCGTGAGCGCCGTGTCTCGAATTTCCGGTTATATCCTCGTGACCTTTAACGAGCATCAGGCCGACGAGGCGGCGCGTGTCATCCGCACCGTCCCCGGCGTTGCCCGTGTGTCTTTGGCGTATCACACCAACCGCGATTCGCAGGAGTACTGCGCCGCCGCCGTGAAGGCGCTGCGCGAGTTTGGTTCCTTCGATTCGTTTAAGGTGCACGCCAAGCGCTCCAATACTGACTATGAGCTCACCTCGATCGATATCAATCGTCAGGTGGGCGAGGTGCTGTGTGAGGCCTTTCCCGATAAAAAGGTTCAAATGCACGACCCCGATGCGATGGTGCACGTACTGGTGGTCCAGGGTAGCGTTTATGTGTACGCGCGCTCCGAGCGCGGCGTGGGCGGTCTGCCGGTGGGTTCTGCCGGCAAGGTCGTGACGCTGCTGTCGTCGGGTATCGATTCTCCGGTGGCGACCTGGATGCTCGCGCGCCGCGGCGCGGTGTGCGTGCCGGTACATTTCTCCGGTCGTCCGCAGACGCCCGATACGAGTGAGTATTTGGTGCAGGACATCATCCGTGCGCTTGAGCCGGGTGTCCAGATCGGCCGCCTGTACGTGGTGCCGTTTGGCGACTGCCAGCGTGAGATTTCGGTCACCTGTTCCAGCAACCTGCGCGTGATCATGTATCGCCGCATTATGTATTCGGTTGCTGAGCGCATTGCACACATCGAGGGTGCCAAGGCCATCGTTACGGGCGAATCGCTTGGACAGGTTGCCTCCCAAACGCTTGAGAACATCATGGCCGTCAACGAGGCCGTGAAGATCCCCGTGTTCCGTCCTCTCATCGGTTCGGACAAGCAGGAGATCATCGCGCGCGCCGAGGAGATCGGTACGTTCGATATCTCGACTGAGGCCGCTCCCGACTGTTGCACGCTGTTTATGCCGCGCCGTCCCGAGACGCATGCCAAACTCGATGTCGTGCATGAGGCCTGGGAGTTGTTCGATCATGAGGAGATGATCGAGCGCCTGCTCAAGCAGACCGAGTACATCGACTTCGAGAGCAACACGTACAAGGCCCCTAAGACCTTAAAACGCAAACATTCGGAGCTTGCTCCGCGTGAGATTTACCAAGATCACGAATAAATTTGTGCATAGACCGACGATGCGCCTGCATCGTCGGTCTTTTGCTATCTGGGCATTAGGCGATAAACGGTTCATTTGTCGACGTTTGCCTGAATAAATGGACATTATTGCGCAAGGTTTTGGTCAGCTTTTGGTTTGACCGCGAAAACCGGTTTTGGGGCGTGGCTGTTGCGGAGCTCCTTTCCTGACACGATGGTGTTGGGAGGTTTTGCTATGGCGCAGCGTGAACAACATGAACGAGTCAAAAAGATGGACCGCTGGGCGGGCAAACTGCTCGGTCATAAGGCAGTGGTGATGGCGATACTGGTCGTCATTGCGATGGCGAGTGGACTGGCAATGGCGAACCTTGGCGGCAGTGCCGGCGGCGTGTCGTTTGAGTGCACTGATGGTTCGGGCTCGTTAGTGGAGCCGGGATCCGGAGATGCTTCGAGCGGAAAGACATCCGAAGGCTCTTCGCCTAAGGCGTCTGCCGCGGTAGAGGTCTATGTCGATGTTGACGGCGCCGTTGTGTCGCCCGGTGTATATCGTCTCAAGGACGGCGCGCGGGTGGCTCAGGCGATTGATGCCGCCGGCGGGCTGGCGCCCGATGCAGACGTTACGGGACTCAATCGGGCATCTAAGGTCGTCGATGGACAGAAGATTCACGTTCCAACGGTAGGGGAGCAGCAGGCGTCCATTGCGGAAGCCGGTGTTGATGGTGGGGCTTCCGCATCGTCGGGCGTTAGTGGCGCAACAGGTCTAGTAAACATCAATACGGCAAGCGCAGAAGAGCTGCAGACGCTCTCGGGCATCGGCCCCTCCATGGCCCAGTCGATTATCGATGAGCGGACAAAGAACGGTGCTTTCGCCTCGGTTGACGATCTGATGCGTGTGTCGGGAATCGGCGAGAAGAAGCTTGCCAAAATCAAAGATTGCATCTGCGTATGAGTGCGACCGAGCGCGAGCACGTGATGCCTCCGCGGCCCCTGATTCCGTGGACGATGGCCCTGTGTGCCGGCATGTGCATGAGCTGCGTCTTGGTGCTCAACATAGCCGCTGATGCGCTGCTGAGGGAGCGGGCGCCGGCGGTCGGGCCACTATGGGCCATTCCCTTTGCGGCAGCGGTATTCGTTGTGCTGGCTCAATCTTGTGCGCGGCTTGCTCCTTGGAAGCGGTGGCTGTATGCCGCTTCCGTCGGTCTCGTGGCGGGAGCGGTCGTCTCGGCGTGGTGGGCTGTGGGTGCGCTCAACTCCTCGAAGGCGCTCGACGGTCGAGCGGCAAGCAGCCTCGAGTTTGTCGTGCAGGGTGACCCATCCATAAACGACGACGTGTATTCCTATACCTGCGAGGCACGCGCGGACGGTAAGAACTTGGCAACGGTTCGCCTATCGTGTGATCGTGAGCTCAAGGTCGGGGCGCACGTGCGTGTTATCGGTCGCGTTTTACGTTTTGAGAACGATGCGTATGGACGATCGCGCGTGCTCCGAGGCGAGGTGCGCAAGGTTAAATCCGTTCGGATTGTGTCGGTCGATGAGGGCTCTCCGGTGCCGCTGCTTCGGCTGCGAAATGGGCTGCTTGCATCCATCGCGCCTGCGACCGACCCGGCGCGTGCGCTCATAGCCGGTGTCGTCTGCGGTCGTTCGGCCGAGCTGCGCGCCCAGCCGGCGGGCGACTGGTTTTCGGTGACGGGAACGGCGCATCTTATCGCCGTCTCGGGCAGCCATTTGGCTATCGTGGGGTTTGTAATCGAGGGTGTATTGCAAAAGACTCGGTGCTCACGTGGTCTTCAGCGGGCGATATTGGCGATAACGCTTGTGGGCTATGCTGCCTTTACGGGCGCGTCTCCCTCGGCCGTGCGTGCGTGCTGCATGGTGTTCGCGACGCTTGTCGTAAACGGCGCGGGGCGTCGTCGGCACGGCCTTTCGGCACTCTTCGTAACCATGTCCATCTTTGTGCTACTGCGGCCGACGGTGCTGTTCGAGATGGGCTTTCAGCTTTCATGCGCCAGCGTCTTAGCCATCCTTTGCTTTTGCCCCTATGCGACCTACGCTTTGGGTGAGTTGCGTGTGCCATCGGGCGTTGCCGGCATGCTTTCCGTCACGCTGTGCTCGCAGTTGGCGACACTTCCCATTACCGTTCCCGCCTTCGGTACGTTCTCGATCATTGCTCCGCTGGCAAATGCGGTCATCGGTCCGGTGGTGAGCGTACTGCTCGCTGTGTCGATCGTGTTGGCTCCCTTTTCGCTCGTGGGACCGTTGCGGACTTGGGCACTCGTTGTGCCCATGATTGCCGCCCGTTGCGCGCTGTTCTTCGAGCAGCTGTTTGCCGCCGTGCCGGGTGCATCCGTGAATGTGCCGCCCGATAGCATGTGGATTTACTTAGTGCCGTGTTTGCTGGCGGTTCTGCTGGTCTGGTGGCCGCGTCCCCGTGCACGTCCTATGGCGGTGGGGCTTGTATGCCTGGTGCTTTTGGCTGCGATTCCGTACGTCTACTGGGATCGATTTGCTCCGCCTTCGGTGACGGTGCTCGATGTGGGCCAGGCCGATGCGATTCTTATCCGCCAGGGCGGCGCAGTTGCACTCGTCGACTGCGGACTCGACGAGCGCGTGGTGGCGGCGTTGGTTCGCAATAACGTGCACCATATCGACGCCGTCTTTGTGACGCATTGGGATGAGGACCACTGGGGTGGTCTGCCTGCCGTGCTCGAACAGTTTTCGGTCGGAACGATTGCCGTGGCGGCCGATGCGCTGGAGGATGCCCCTGCCGAGGTATTGAACCGACCTGGCGTTGAGTATCGGCAGGTGCGCCGTGGGGATACGGTCGACATCGGCTCTTTTTGCGCCCGCGTGATGTGGCCATTCGAGTCCGTGGATGGCGAGGGAAATGAGGACTCGCTTGTCCTGTTGCTCTCTTATGTTCAGGAAGGCAAGGGCCTGCGAATACTTCTCACCGGTGATGCCGAGCTCGACCAAGAACGGGAATTCGTGCAGGAAGTGGGGGATATCGATGTCCTTAAACTTGGACATCACGGCTCCAAGGTTTCAGTCGATGGCGATTTGCTGGACGTCCTGAAGCCCGAGCTTTCCCTCGCGAGCGCGGGTGAGGGGAATCGATACGGCCATCCGTCTGACGCCTGCATCGATGCCGTTAAGGAAGCGGGTGGTGTGTTCGCGTGTACTATCGAACACGGCGACATTACCGTCACGCCGACTGCGAATGGCTTTGCGATGCGATGCCAGCGACCGTGACGACGTCGTTGGCGTGTGGTGGGCCCCTGGGCTAGAATGGCACGGAACGAATGCGAAGGCCTGCGGGAGGGGAGTGCAATGTCCGAAACCGGTCTGCTGCCGGCATATCTGATCGTCGGTACTGACGGCGTCAAGCGCGATCACGCCGTCTCGCGTATGAAAGCGCGTCTGGAAAAGTCGGGTATGGTCGAGTTCAACCTCGACGAGCGCGACATGACCAAGGACCCCGATATCGAGTCCATTATCGGATCGCTTAACACCTTTCCCATGGGCAGCGAGTTTCGCCTGGTAATCCTTGATGGCTGCTCAAAGCTTGCCAAGGCGGTTTCGGAGCCGCTCGTCGAGTATCTGGCGAGTCCCAGCCCCACAACGGTCTGCCTCATCATCGCCGACTCGCTTGCCAAGAACACGCGCCTGTATAAGGCGATCGCCAAGATCGACAAGAAGGCTGTGATCGATTGTTCCGGCACCAAGCGCTGGGAGTTACCGCGCCGCGTACAGCAGATGGCGACGCAGCACGGCAAGTCGATCTCGGCGGCGGCCGCCGAGGAACTCGTCTCGCGTTCGGGTGAAAACACTCGCATGCTCGATAACGATTTGGCTAAGCTTGTCCAGATGGTCGAGGCGCCCCAGATTGAGCTTGCCGACGTTGAGCGCTGGATCGTACGTACGGCCGAGGTTCAACCCTGGGACTTTCTCAATGCGGTCTCGGCTCGCGATATGCAGCGTTCGCTCGAGCTCTTTAAGCTTCTGCCCTCCAAGAGCTACGTGTGGACCTATACGCTGCTATGCGGTCGCATCCGTGAGCTGATCGTTGCCAAGGCGCTCGATGCGCGCGGACAGGGTCGTGAGCTGGCCGCAACGCTCAAGCTCCAGTCCTGGCAGGTCAAGAATCACCTGACCTGGGCACGTCGCTTTTCGATGGCAGAGCTCGTCGCAGCGCTCGAGGGTGCGGTCGATGTGGAGCTCGCACTCAAGGGTTCGGCCGATTCTCAGACTGCGCTTTTGCTCTGGATTACGAACATCTTGAGAAAATCGTGATGATACCTGCCTATTTGACAAATTCGTTCTATCCCTTTGTGAGGGAGCGTGCTATAGTAGGCGCTTGCATGACCTCACCGTGTCTCAGAGGTGTCATACATTTTTTGCAAGGAACTCGAAAGGAACTCCAGAAGTGGCAAACATCAAGTCTCAGAAGAAGCGTATCCGCACCAATGAGGCAGCTCGCATGCGTAACAAGGCTGTCAAGTCCGAGCTCAAGACGCTGACCAAGCACGTCCAGTCCGCCGTCGCCGAGGGCGATGCTGAAAAGGCCCAGGCTGCCCTCAAGACCGTCACGAAGCGTCTCGACATGGCTGCCGCCAAGCATGTTATCCACAAGAACCAGGCTTCCAACCGCAAGTCCGGTCTTGCCAAGCTCGTGAACAGCATCAACGCCTAAGTTGTAAATTTCACACCACACAGATTACGCGCATAAATGGAGCCTGTTTTATGGAACAGGCTCCATTTTTTGTACCGCTCGGGTAAGATAGTCCGCATGAATACTTCAATTGACATTTCCCACATCCGCAACTTCTCGATCGTTGCGCACATCGACCATGGCAAGTCCACGATCAGTGACCGCATCCTCGAGCTCACCCATACCGTCGACGAACGCGACATGGAGTCGCAGCTGCTCGACACCATGGATATCGAGCGCGAGCGCGGCATCACGATCAAGTCCAACGCCGTCCGCGTGTCCTATGACGCCGACGACGGCGAGACGTATCAGTTCAACCTCATCGATACGCCGGGCCATGTAGACTTTACCTACGAGGTCTCGCGTTCGCTGGCCGCTTGTGAGGGCGCGGTGCTCGTCGTCGACGCCACTCAGGGTGTCGAGGCACAGACCGTCTCCAACGCGACGCTCGCCATGAACGCCAATCTGGACATTGTGCCCGCTATCAACAAGATCGACCTGCCCTCGGCCCATCCCGACGAGGTTAAGACCGAGATCGAGGACGACCTGGCGATTCCCGCCGATGATGCCGTGTGCGTCTCGGGCAAGACCGGCGAGGGCATTCACGATCTGCTGGAGTCCATCGTCTTTTTGATTTCGCCGCCTAAGGGCGATGCAAACGCTCCGCTCAAAGCGCTCATTTTGGATTCGTACTTTGACGAGTATCGCGGTGTGGTGGCTACGGTGCGCGTCTTCGATGGTTCCATCAAAAAGGGCGATACCCTGCTTATGATGCAGGCCAAGGGCGACTTTTTGGTCGACGGCGTGGGCGTCAAGCGTCCTGCCGAGACCCCGGTCGATGCGCTGACGGTCGGCGAGGTCGGATATGTGGTTACGGGCTTGAAGGACCCCGAGGCCGTTCGCGTGGGCGATACCCTTACGTGGGCGTCGAACCCCTGCCCCGAGCCGCTTCCCGGTTATCGCGAGGCCAAGCCCATGGTCTATACGGGCCTGTTCCCGATCGACAACAAGGACTACGAGAACCTGCGTGACGCCCTCGATAAGCTGCACGTCAACGATCCGTCGTTGGTGTGGGAGCCCGAGACGTCGGTGGCGCTCGGCTTTGGCTTCCGCGTGGGCTTCCTGGGCCTGCTGCATATGGAAGTCGTCAAGGAACGCCTGGAGCGCGAGTTCAACCTGGACCTCATTGCCACGAGTCCCTCGGTCGACTATCACGTCTACAAGACCGACGGCGAAATGATTGATGTCCGCAGTCCGCAGGACCTTCCCGAGGCCACGCGCATCGAACGTATCGAGGAACCCTACCTCAAGGCAAAGATCATCTGTCCGCCTGAGTACACGGGTGCCGTCATGCAGCTCGCCATCGAGCACCGCGGCGTCACAACCGACATGATCCACCTGACGAGCAAATCGGTCGAGATGCGCTTCGATATGCCGCTCGCCGAGCTCATCTTGGACTTCTTTGACCAGCTCAAGAGCCGTACCAAGGGCTATGCTTCGCTCGATTACGAGTTCAACGAGTATCGTCCCTCCGAGCTCGTCAAGCTCGACATCCTGCTTTCGGGCGACGAGGTGGACGCGCTGTCGTTTATCGTCCATAAGGACAAGGCATATGGCCTGGCCCGTGGCCTGTGCGACAAGCTCAAGGAGATCATCCCGCGTCAGCTGTTCGAGGTGCCCATCCAGGGTGCTATCGGCAACAAGATCATCGCCCGTTCCACCGTCAAGGCGCGTCGCAAGGACGTTCTTGCCAAGTGCTACGGCGGCGATATCTCGCGTAAGCGCAAGCTGCTCGAGAAGCAGAAAGAGGGCAAGAAGCGTATGAAGGCCATCGGATCGGTCGAGGTCCCGCAGGAGGCCTTTATGGCGATCCTCAAGGTGGACGAGTAGGTCTATGGCTCTTTCCGAATATAGTCTGCGGCTGCTGGGCGCCTATGCCGAGCAGCCGTTCCTTATGGCTCCCATGGCGGGCGTGACCGACCCCGCCTACCGCATTATGTGCCGCCGCCGCGGTGCCAACCTTGCCTACAGCGAGATGGTGAGCGTGGCAGGCCTTGCCTATGCCAGCAACAAAACGTGGCGCCTGGTGCTGCCGGCCGACGAGGAACAGAAGATTTGCGTGCAGCTCTTTGGCTCCAAGCCCGATCAGTTTGCGAGCGCCGTCGCCGCCGTCGAGGAGCGCGTTGGCGATCGCCTGTCGCTCATCGACATCAATATGGCATGCCCCGCCCGCAAGGTCGTTACCAAGGGCGAGGGTTCGGCGCTCATGCGCACGCCCGACCTGGCGGAGAAGATCGTCGAGGCCACGGTGGGCGCGGCGCACGTGCCCGTGACCGTCAAGATCCGCAAGGGCTTTTATGCTGAGGACCGTAATGCCGCGACGTTTGCCCAGATGCTTGAGGGCGCAGGGGCTGCCGCAGTCGCCGTGCATGGTCGTTGCGCCACGCAGCTCTACACGGGCCAGGCCGACTGGTCGGTCGTCGATGAGGTTGCCGACGCTGTCGAGATTCCCGTGATTGGTTCGGGCGATGTGTTCTCGGCCGAGGACGCTGCTGAGCATCTGCACGGCTCGGGTGCCAGCGCGGTGTTTATCGCGCGCGGTATCTACGGTAATCCCTGGGTCTTTGGTGATGCTCGCGCCCTTGCGCTCGATGGCATACCGGTGCCGCCGCGCAGCTCCGTCGAGCGCTTGGACGCTCTGCGTGAGCACCTAACGCTGACGCATGAGCTCTTGCCGCTCATGTCGCGCGCCCGCACGTACGCAAGCTGGTACTTAAAAGGCATGCCCCATGCCGCCGCCTGGCGCGCTCAGGTGGTGCGTTGCTCTACGTACGAGGAGTTCATGTCGCTGGTCGATGATATCGAGCGCGATGTGGTGGCCTGCGAGGCCGCGCTTGCCGCCGGTGAGTCGGTGCCCGCTCATCCGCTGGAGGCCTAAGGGTGGCCGTTACCGCGCTGTACGTGCACGTGCCGTTTTGCGCTCAAAAATGCCGCTATTGCGACTTTGACTCGCGCAGCTTTGCTCTGTGTGATTTGGATGCTGCGCTCGATTCCTATTTTGAGCAGCTGTATGCGCGCCTCGATTCCTTTGGCGACGCCGGGGCGCTTGCGCAGGTCCGCACGGTCTATATTGGCGGCGGCACGCCCTCACTGGCTGGGGAGCGCCTGGTGAAACTTGCCCGTCGTATCTCCATGTGGTGCAAGCCCGTTGAATTTACTTGCGAAGCCAATCCTGAGTCGCTGACCGTCGAGCTCGCCACCGCGCTTGCCGAGGCGGGTGTCATGCGCATCTCTCTGGGCGTGCAAACCCTCGACAATACCGAGCTGGCTGCTATTGGCCGCATTCACGATGCTAATCGCGCACTTGCGGCTATCGCGACGGTGAAGGACGCTGGCCTCGATGTGTCGTGCGACCTGATGTGCGGCCTTCCCGGGCAGACGGCCGCAAGCTGGCGGAGAACGCTCGATGGCGTGTTGGCGGCGGCGCCTCATCATGTGTCGGTCTACCCGCTCACGCTCGAGGAGGGCACGCCACTCTATCGCATGGCGTGCCGTGACGAGTCGCTCGAGCCCGACGAGGATTTTCAGGCTTCGTGCATGGACGCGGCGCGTGAGCGCCTGGGTGCGGCCGGCTATCGTCCGTATGAGGTGGCAAGCTACGCGCTCGACGGCCATGAGTGCGCCCATAACATTGCCTACTGGACCGGACAGGGCTACCTGGGCCTGGGTCGTTCTGCCGCGGGCATGCTCGACGACGAGGATTTCGACCGTCTTGCAGGTTTGTTCCCCGGCGTGTCTTCTCGAGGCGATGCGTACCGCGTGCGTCTGGTGCAACGTGACGATGACGCGACGGCGTTCGAGGCCGAATATCTGTCGCAGCGCGAGGCTGTCGCCGAAGACTTGATGCTCGCTTGTCGCATGACGCACGGTGTTGCGTCCGACCTGTTGGCTCGTGCAGCTTGCGTCATCCCAACGGGCGAGCTGGCAGCTGCCTGCGATCGCGCGCTCGAATTGGGTCTTGCCACTTGGGTGCCCGAGACGCTCTGGGGTCATGAGGGACCCTTCACTACGGCAGATGTCGTCGCGGGCCATGTTCGAGCTCGTCTTGCGCCGACACACCTGGGCTGGCTCGATGGAAATGTTCTGTTCGAGCTGTTTTGGGATCTAGCTTAGGCCGCTCGGGTAGAATTACCGGAATATATACGCTGCTGTGAGCAGGAGGTTGCCGCGCATGGCGACGATGAACGAAAAAGATTATTACGAGATTCTGGGTGTCTCCAAGGACGCTACCTCGCGTGATATACAGAAGGCCTTCCAGCAAAAGGCTCGCAAGCTCCATCCGGACGTCAACAAAGAGCCGGATGCCGAGGAAAAGTTTAAAGAGGTTTCCGAGGCCTACGCCGTGCTTTCGGATGAGCAAAAACGTGCGCGCTATGACGCCATGCGTTCTGGCAATCCCTTTACCGGTGCTCCTACAGCTTCGCCCTATGGTGGCGGCTACGCCGGCAACACGGGCTATGGCAATCCCTTTGAGGGCGGCTTTCCCTTTGGTGGCGCCTGGGGCCAGCAGCGTCGCGGCCAGGCTGCCTACAATCCCGAGAACGGCGCCAACGTGGTCGTCGATATCAAGCTCGACGCCAAGGAGGCCAAGGGCGGTGCCCGCAAGACCGTCCGCTATACGCGCTTCGATACCTGTGGTCACTGTGGCGGCTCGGGTTCTGTCTCCTCCGAGCATGCCCATACCTGCCCGAGCTGTGGCGGCCGCGGCCACATCGACGTCGACCTGTCCTTCCTGTTTGGTGCGGGCACGTTCCGGTCGGTCTGTCCCGAGTGTGGCGGTTCCGGTAAGGTCGTGGCCGACCCCTGCCCCGATTGCGGTGGCAGCGGTCGTACTCGCGTAACCTCCGAGCAGACGATTGAGTTTCCTGCCGGCACGCACGATGGCGACGAGGTCCGCATTAGCGGCATGGGTCATGCTGGCACCAACGGTGCCGCGGGCGGCGACCTGGTCGGCCGCGCCCATGTTGAGGCCGAGCGCTTGGAAGGCAAAGCTCGTACCGGTTTTTACCTGATGGGCATCGTGGCGCCGTTTTTGGTGCTGTCGGCCATCTCGGGCGTGTTCTCGGCCTTTGCCGTGATGTGCTTTATTCCGTTTACCATGGGCCTGTTCATGGTGCTTTCGGACGGTGTGCTTCATCGCAGCCTGCTGTGGTGGAAGCGCGGTGCGATGCAGTTTGCCAACGGTTTTGCCAATGGCTTCATGTTCGCGCTCGTGTCGGTTTGGTTCGCGAGCTGCTCGCAACGGGCCATGCTTTCGCCGTACCAAATGCAATAACATCAAACCCTCTGTTTGCGGTCGGCCCAGCTTGGGTATAGGACGCACTGTGACGATAATGAAAGTCGGAAGGATTCGGTCGTGTCGGAAAATAGGGATTACTACGAGGTGCTTGGCGTCGACAGGGATGCCGACGCGCGGACGATTAAGCGTGCGTTTCTAAAGAAGGCCCGTACCGTACATCCGGATGTTTCGGACGATCCCGAGGCCGAGGCCAAGTTCAAGGAGCTCAACGAGGCCTATTCCGTTCTTTCCGATGAGCAGAAGCGTGCTAACTACGACCGTTACGGCACTGCCGACGGTCCTGGTGGTTCGGGCTATGTCGACATCAACGATATCTTTGGTGGCATGGGCATGGACGACCTGTTCTCGTCGTTCTTTGGCGGTGGCGCCGGTGGTGGCGCCCGCAGCCGTCGTGAGCGTCGTCGCGGACGTGACATGGCCATCTCGCTTTCGGTGACGCTCGAGGAGGCGGCGCTCGGCTGCAAAAAGACGATCAGCTATGACCGCCTTGCTCCTTGCGAGGACTGCAACGGTACCGGTAGGGCCGAGGGTGCACAGGAAAAGCAGTGCGGTCGCTGCCACGGTACGGGCTACGTCACGACGGTTCAGCGATCGTTTTTGGGCCAGGTTCAGTCTTCCTCGCCTTGCCCCGACTGCCATGGCGAGGGCACGGTTATCGACCATCCCTGCGAGACCTGCGACGGTCAGGGCCGCACGCCTTCGCACGAAAAGATCGACATCGATATTCCCGCCGGCGTTTCGACCGGTCGCCAGCTGCGTGTGAGCGGCTTTGGCGAGGCCGGCCTTCGCGGCGAGCCTTCGGGCGACCTGATTGTCAACGTGCGCGTTGCCGACCATGAGCGCTTTAAGCGCAACGGTGACGACCTGTACCTGGTGAGCGATATCTCGATTGCGCAGGCTGCGCTCGGCTGCGAGATCGAGGTCGAGGGCATTATGCCCGACGAGGTCGTTAAGGTGACGGTTCCCGCCGGCGCCCAGTACGGCGACACCGTGAGCGTCAATAATTACGGCATGCCGCGCATTGGCGGTGGCGGTTCGCGTGGCCGCTTGATCGTGCAACTGCGCGTGGTCGTTCCCACCAATCTTTCCAATAAGCAGCGCGAGCTGCTTCGTGCTTTTGCCGATGAGATGGGCGATGACGTCGCTTCCGGTAAGAAGTCGGTGACCGACCGTATCAAGAGTGCCCTCGACGATATCCTCGATTAAGGAGCCCGCGTGCTCGCACCCCATATTTCCGTCGTCAACCTCGGCTGCCGTGTCAATCGGGTTGAGTCTGACCGTATCACTGCCGATCTTATGCGCCTGGGCTTTGCCATGGTGGAGCCCCAGGATGCCGACTTGATCGTCATTAACACCTGTGCCGTTACGGGCGAGGCCGAGGCCAAGACCCGTAAGGCCGTCCGCCATGCGCTGGCCCATCCAAACGAGCCCTATGTGGTCGTGACCGGATGCGTGGTCAATTTGCATCCCGAGGAACTGCTGGAGCTTTCGGATCGCGTGATCGCCGAGCCGTCCAAGATCGATGTCGCCGAACGTGTCTGCGAGGTGCTGGGCGTTGAGTCCGATAGCGTTCCCGCCTGCAGCGATGGCGAGGTGGTCGATGCGCTCGGTCGCTCTCGCCTGGGCGTGAAGATTCAGGACGGCTGCAACCATCGCTGCACCTATTGCATTGTGTGGAAGGCACGCGGCCCCGAGCGCTCCGTGCCCGTCGAGTCCGTGCTCGAGCAAGTTCGCGAGGCCCAGGAGGCCGGCGTGCCCGAGGTGGTGCTGACCGGTGTGAACCTGGGTGCCTACGATGGCAAGAGCGCGACCGACGAGCATGTCGAAATCGATGAGCTGCTCGAGGCCATTATGGAGCGCACGTCTATTCCGCATGTGCGCATTTCCTCGGTCGAGCCCATGGATATCTCTGAACGCCTGCTTAAGGTTATGGCGCGCTATCCGCAGCGTATCGCCCCGTTTTTGCACCTGCCCGTGCAGTCCGGCTGCACGGCGACCTTGCATCGCATGGGCCGTCCCTATAGCGCCGAGGCGTTTGAGGATACGGTGCGCATGATTCGCGCCAACTTGCCCCAGGCGTCCCTTTCGTGCGACGTCATCGTCGGTTTTCCCGGCGAGACGGATGAGGAGTTCGAGGAGTCGCTGGCGTTGTGCCGTCGCGTGGGCTTTTCGCGCATGCATGTGTTCCGCTATAGCAAGCGTCCCGGCACCCTCGCCGCCGATATGCCCGACCAGGTACCGCCCGAGGTTATGACCGAGCGCAGCCGCCATATGCGGGCCGCGGCGCAGGATCTCGCTATCGCCGACGCTCGTCGTCGCGTGGGCACCGTTGAGCGCGCCGTGCTCGAGTATGGTGACAACCTGACGCTCGGCTCGTTCCATCATGCCCGTCTTGACGATACCTGTGGACTTACAGCCCCGTGCCTGCTCGATGTTGCTATCATCGAAGTCGATGATTCCGGCTTGGTCCATGCGCGCAGGGAGGTTCATGGAAGCCTCGAAGATTAGACTTACCGTTCCCGAGGGGATTGATTCCTCGCGCGTTTTGGGCGCCGGCGACGGCGTCCTTCGTGCGCTCGAGAGCTTGGTTCGCGCCCATGTGGTCGCCCGTGGCGATAGCATCGCCGTGAGCGGTGACCCGGACGAGGTCGAGCTCGTGGCGCGCTTTTTCGAACATGCTTTTCGCGAGGCGGCGGCCGGCCGTACCCTTTCTGCCGACGATGTCTCGCGTTGCCTGGCCGTCTTGCGCGACGGCGAGCATGAGGCCACATCGCTTCGCGATGACGTGCTGCTTTCATACCGCGGCCGTGCCATTCGCCCCAAGACGCTCGGGCAAAAGCGCTATGTGGATGCCATCCGCTCGCATACCATCACCTTTGGCTTGGGGCCTGCCGGTACCGGTAAGACCTATCTGGCCATGGCGCTCGCCGTCGCCGCGCTTAAGCGTCACGAGGTGGGTCGTTTGATCTTGACGCGCCCCGTCGTCGAGGCGGGGGAGAACCTGGGCTTTTTGCCCGGCACCCTTGAGGAAAAGATCGATCCCTACATGCGCCCGCTCTACGATGCCCTTTTTGACATGATGGATCGTGAGCGTACCGACGAGCTTATGGAGCGTGGTGTGATCGAGATCGCCCCGCTTGCCTACATGCGCGGTCGTACGCTGAGTGATGCCTTTGTGGTGCTCGATGAGGCACAAAACACGACGCCCGAGCAGATGAAGATGTTCCTGACACGCCTGGGCTTCAACTCCAAGTTCGTGATTACCGGCGACCTGAGCCAGCGCGACCTAGTGGGTCGTCGTGGCGGCTTGGCGGATGTCGAGAAGATTTTGGGCCGTGTCGACGATGTGGCATTTTCTCACCTCGAGCGTGCCGACGTGGTGCGTCATGCCCTAGTGGGTCGTATCGTCGAGGCATATGATGCTTATGATGACGTGCGTGAGCAACGCTCACGCGACCGAAAGGAGTCCCGTTGAGTGTATTGATCAGCAACGATGCCGAGCTCGATACGCTGCTCGATGCCCAGGAGGTGGAGCACATCTGCGAGGTCGTGCTTGCCGCCGAGGGCGTTGAGCGTGAAGTCGAGATTTCCCTTTCGTATGTCGACGAGGACGAGATGCACGAGCTCAACCACGAGTGGCGCGGTATCGACCGCACCACCGATGTGCTCTCGTTTGAGTGCGATTCGGCCTTTGACGAGGATATTCCCGCCGATGAGACGCTCGAGCTCGGCGATATTATCTTGGCCCCGCAGGTTATTGCCCGTCAGGCCCCCGGTTTTGGCAATAGCCCCGCCGATGAGTGCCGACTGATGCTCGTGCACGGAATGCTGCACCTGCTGGGTTACGACCACATCGAGGACGATGAGGCCGAGGTCATGGAGGCCCGCGAAGACGCCATTCTGCGCGATCTGGCGCTCGAGCGCGGCGAGGACCCTAAGCTGGTCCACGTCGGCCCCATCACCAACCATGCCCACGACTAGGAGCCGTCTATGATTCCCGGATCGAACAAGGACCATCCGTCCTTCTTAAAGTCGTTTTCTTACGCCATGGAGGGCTTCGTCACCGCCGTCAAGACCGAGCGCAACATTAAGGTCATGCTCGTGGCGGGCGTGTGCACCGTCATTGCTGGCTGCATCGTGGGGCTCGACATTGCCGAGTGGGCCACGATTATCATCTGTTGTGGCCTGGTGATTCATGGCGAGCTGTGCAACACCGCCATGGAGGCCATCGTCGACCTGGCGACCCAGGAGCTCCATCCGCTGGCCAAGCGTGCGAAGGACATCGCCGCCGCCTCTGTATACGTTCTTTCCATCACCGCCGCTGTTGTGGGCTTGCTGGTATTTGCCCACGCGCTCGGCTTTATTTAGAAAGGGACTCCCATGTCCGACAATATGCAGCCTTCCGATGAGATTTTGGACGACGAGTCCCTGGACGCGGTGGATACCGAGGAGCTCGAGGAAGTCGAGGAGTTCGACCCGTTTGAGGGTATGAGCGACGAGGAACTCGACGCCCTGTGCGACGAGGATGAGAACCTCGCGGGCTTTGGCGACGTGGAGCCCGGTTTCCGCAGCGGCTTCGTGGCCCTGGTCGGTCGCCCCAACGCCGGCAAGTCCACGCTGCTTAATGCCTGCTATGGCAAAAAGGTCGCCATCACCTCGCCGGTGGCCCAGACGACCCGCCGCCGCATGCGCGCCGTCGTCAACCGTCCCGGCTACCAGCTGGTCTTTGTCGATACCCCGGGTATTCATAAGCCTAAGGACGGCCTGGGTTCCGAGCTCAACAAGAGTGCGTTGTTCGAGCTGAACGATGTCGATGTCGTCGCGTTTTTGATTGATGCCACCAAGCCCATCGGCAGGGGAGACGCCTGGGTTGCCGAGCGCGTCAAGAACGCTCGTTCCAAGAAGGTCCTGGTGCTTACCAAGGCCGATGAGGCCGACCCCGCACAGGTCATGGAGCAGCTTAAGGCCGCCCACGAGCTCATGGAATATGACGACGAGATCGTGACGTCGTCGGTCAAGAACTTCAACGTCGATGCCTTTATCGAGACCGTTGCGCACTTTTTGCCCGAAGGCCCGCGTTGGTTCCCCGAGGACATGGGCACCGACGCTTCTGACGAGACGCTCGTTGCTGAGTTTGTGCGCGAAAAGGTTTTGCGCCGCACCCGTGATGAGATCCCGCACTCCGTTGGTGTGATCTGCGATGCGCTCGAGCAGACCAGGAAGGTGCTGCGCGTGCACGCCACCATTTACGTCGAGCGCGAGGGCCAAAAGGGCATCATCATCGGTAAGGGCGGCGAGATGATCAAGCATATCGGTATCGACGCCCGTCGCGATCTTGAGCGCATCTTTGGCACGCAGGTCTTTTTGGAGCTGGACGTGAAGGTCAAGGCCGGCTGGCGTGACGACGAGGCCCAGATTCGCCGCTTTGGCTACAACGCCGGGGACTAAGGACGCGCGGCGCGCATGGCAGGCTCCCGGACATATCGCACCAAGGTGCTCGTCCTCGACAAGACGAAGCTCAAAGAGACTGACCTGATCTTGACGATGCTTGACGAGCGGGGACGGCAGGTTCGTGCAGTGGCAAAGGGCGCCCGCAAACCCGGCGGACGCTTGGCTGCGCGCTGCGAGCTGTTCTGTACGGTCGATATGCTGCTCGCACATGGACGGTCACTCGACGTGGTTTCTCAGGCCGAGCTTATGGAGGCGCCGCTCGGCGCTGCGCCCGATTACGAGACGACCTGCGCCGCAAGCGCGATCGCCGAGGTCGCGCGCGTGTGCTCGTTCGAGGACGCCGAGGACCCGTTTACCTTTGCCATAACGCAGCGAGCGCTTGCCTTGGTGGGCAGCGGTCTTGACACGGCACATATGGACCTACTTGTGGCGGCATATGTCTTTAAGCTGCTATCGCACGTTGGCTATCGTCCCGATTTTTCGGCCTGTGTGCTGTGCGGAGACCCCATGCTGTCGTATTTTTCAGCCCAGGCGGGCGGTCTCATGTGCGGGTCGTGCGCGTCGAGCGTTCCAGGTGCCGAACTGGTGTCGACCGGTGAGGCCGCATGGCTGCGCGCCCTCATGTCCATGACCTTCGATGCGCTCATGGCCGAGCGAATCGACCCGCATACGGCGGCATTCCTGCTCGGGCTTTCGCATGTTTGGGCTGCGACGCACACCGATCAGCGCCTCCGCGCGATGGAATTCATGTTGGGTCGGTGATGATGCGCAGGCGCGGGCTGCTTGTGGTAACATACCGACCTGTTGGTACCTCGACCTTGGTTGTTCGCTCCACCGGCGGCTTCCCAGTCCGAGGCGAATCGAGTCGCCCGTGGGCGACGCAAAACGAAAGGTGAAACAATGACTGTTTCCAAAGAGCGCAAGGCGGAGCTGACTGCCCAGTTCGGTAACACCCCGGTCGACACCGGCAACCCCAAGGTTCAGGTCGCCATCCTGTCCGAGCGCATCAAGGAGCTGACCGAGCACATGAAGTCCCACCAGAAGGACTTCCACACCCGTCGTGGCCTGCTCATGCTCGTCGGCCGTCGTCGTCGTCTTCTCTCCTACATCAAGAAGAACGACATCGTCGAGTACCGTGAGCTCATCAAGGCTCTGGGCATCCGCGACAACATCCAGTAAGGATTTGTACATGCTAAGAGCGTCCTGCGCAGCGGGGCGCTCTTTTTGTGTAAGAGCGCGAACAATCACGCTCTGAAGCGTGGCGGGGGCAGGGGGCCCGCGTCACATGAGAAGCCCGCAGGCAAGGGGCCTGTGGGGTAAAGGAGAACAATGACACTCGTATCCAAGACCTTTGAGCTGTACGGCAAGACCTATACCTTCGAGTCGGGCGAGCTTGCCAAGCAGGCCACCGGCGCCTGTCTTGTCAAGCAGGGCGACACCACGATGCTCGACACCGTGGTCGTCTCCAAGGAGCGCAAGAACTACGACTTCTTCCCGCTGACCGTCGACTTCAACGAGAAGATGTACGCCGCAGGCCGCATCCCGGGTGGCTACCTCAAGCGTGAGGGCCGTCCCAGCGAGAAGGCCACGCTCACGGCCCGCATGATCGACCGTCCGATTCGCCCGAGCTTCCCGGACGGCTTCCGTAACGAGGTGCACATCGTCGCCACCTCGCTCGTCGCCGACCAGGTCAACCCCTTCGATGTCATCAACGTCATGGGTGCATCCCTGGCCATGACGCTCGGCGGCGTGCCCTTCGAGGGCCCGCTTGCCTGCGTGCGCATCGGCCGCAACGTGGAGACCGGCGAGTTTATCGTCAACCCCACCTATGAGGAGCGCGAGAACTCCGATCTGGACCTGGAGCTGGGCGGCTCTGCCGACTTCATTTCGATGGTCGAGGCCGGCGCCGAGGAGATCTCCGAGGACGACATGCTTGCCGCCATGAAGTTTGGCCAGGAGGCCCTTGCTGCCTTCTGTCAGGCTCAGGACGAGTTCGTCGCCGAGTGGGAGCAGGTCAACGGCCCCATCGTCAAGAAGGAGTACCCGCTCGACCAGCCCGTCGAGGAGGTCCAGGAGCGCATCTTCGCCCACTACGACGAGATGGCAGCCGCCCTCCGCGACGCCGACAAGCTCTCCCGTATCGGTAAGGTCGAGGCTCTGAAGGAGTCCATCCGTGCCGAGTTCGCCGAGGACGAGCAGGCCGCTTGGGAGCGCGAGATCCCTGTGGCGCTCAAGAAGCTCGAGAAGAAGGCCATGCGCACCATGGTCGTCGAGACCGGCGAGCGCGTCGACGGCCGTGCCGCCGACGAGATCCGTCCCATCATGGTGAAGGACAACTACCTGCCGCTCGTTCACGGCTCCGGTTTGTTCCAGCGTGGCCAGACCCAGGTGCTCTCGGTTCTTTCGCTCGGCATGCTCAACGAGGGCCAGCGTCTGGATACCATCGAGCCCACCGAGGGCAAGCGCTACATGCACCACTACAACTTCCCGCCTTTCTGCACCGGCGAGACCGGCCGCATGGGCAGCCCCAAGCGCCGCGAGATCGGCCATGGCAATCTGGCCGAGCGCGCTCTGCTTCCGGTGCTTCCCGACGAGAACGAGTTCCCCTACGCCATCCGCGTGGTCTCCGAGGTCATGGAGTCCAACGGCTCCTCTTCGATGGCTTCGACCTGCGGCTCCACGCTCGCCCTTATGGACGGCGGCGTGCCCATTAAGCGCCCGGTCTCCGGTATCGCCATGGGCCTGATTCAGGAGGAGGGCAAGACCGTGGTACTGTCCGACATCCAGGGTCTCGAGGACTTCCTGGGCGACATGGACTTTAAGGTCACCGGCACCACCGAGGGCATCACCGCCCTGCAGATGGACAACAAGGCCACCGGCCTCACCTTCGACATCCTGGCCCGCGCTCTGCAGCAGGCCAAGGAGGGTCGCGCCTTCATCCTGCAGAAGATGCTCGATGTGATCCCCGAGCCGCGCCACACCACGCGCAGCACCGCTCCGCGCATCGTTTCCATCCAGGTTCCGACCGACAAGATCCGCGACGTCATCGGTTCCGGCGGTAAGGTCATCCGTGGTATCCAGGACGAGACCGGCGCCTCGGTCGACATTCAGGAGGACGGCACCGTCTTTGTCGGCGGCACCGGCGAGTCCGTCGATCAGGCTGTCGAGCGCATCAAGCTCATCATCAAGGTTCCCGAGCCGGGCGAGGAGTACACCGGTCGCGTGGTCTCCATCCAGCCCTTCGGCGCGTTCGTGAACCTGCTGCCCGGTAAGGACGGCCTGCTCCACATTTCCCGCGTTGCCAAGGGCCGCGTGGAGAAGGTCGAGGATGTCCTCAACGTGGGCGACGAGGTCAAGGTCGTCGTCATCGAGGTTGACGATCGCGGCAAGATCTCTCTCGATCGTCTTGACAAGCCCGAGGCCCCGGCTCGCGCCGAGGGTGCCTCCGAGGGCGACGGCGAGCACTTCCAGCGCCGTGAGCGTCCACGTCGCGAGCGCTCCGAGCGCAGCGACCGTCCGCGCCGTCCCGGCGACAACGGAGGCCGCAAGCCCCGCCGTCACCACGACGCCGAGTAACAGCTACACATAAGCAGCTCATGCAAGGGCGACTCCGGACAGGGGTCGCCCTTTTGCTAGCGCGCGGCTGGGCGGCATATGAAGTTTCCTGCTCTACAGTCCTGCGCAAGACGGAAAGCACATTAAGTGCTTTCCTTT
>URBP01000028.1 GCA_900546105.1 uncultured Collinsella sp. | reverse complement strand
AGGCTATCCAGGCCAATGCCGTGATGTGCAAGATCGCCGAGGCATATGTCCAAGACCACATGCTCGAGCTTTCTGAGCACATGCCCGCCATGGTCGTCGGCAACGGCCCCAACTATGGCGTTGCCGAAGAAGCGGCCCTCAAGCTGAGCGAGACCATCAAGATTCCTGCCATGCATCACGAGGGCGAGGAGTTCGTCCACGGTCCCGAGATGCAGATAACCCCAGGCTACCACGTGTTTATCGTCGACGATCCGCAGGGGTCGGAGCGTCTTGCGAATATCGCCGATGCGCTATCGAACGTTACGACAAAAACGGTGCTGCTCACGGCCCATCCCAGGGGTAGGGCTCACGAGGTTGCGGTGCCTCAGGTGGCTCCGCTGCTCAGCGCAATTCCCAATCTTGTGTTCTTCCAGACGATTGCGGCCATAATCGCCGAGCGTCTGAAGTCATGGGACGTACACCCGTATCTCGATGCCGTCTCCAAACAGATGGAGGTTAAGGCGGAGGGCTACGAAGAGTCAGTCAATGCGCTTAAGGCCAAAGCGGCCGAGTGTTACGGAATGTAAGCGGGTTTTGATGCCCGTTGGCATGGGGGATGTGGAGACAACCCCAGAAAGGAGAGACAAATGAAGGAAACCGAGAAGATCGAGATCATGCATTTCGACCAGGAGGGCTACCTCGAGGACGGCAAGGCGCTCTACGAGACCGGCAAGAAGATGACCGCGCTCGCCGACAAGGTCGCCGACGAGGGCTACGACGCCGTGTTCCTGATGGGCGTCGGCGGCACCTGGGACGAGCTCATGCAGCTCGAGTACCTCATGAACAAGTTCGGCGACCGCGACCTCGAGGTCTACCTGATCCACGCCGCCGAGTGGAACGTCATGGGCCACAAGCGCATGACCGAGAAGTCCGTCGTGCTCACCGCCTCCGAGTCCGGAACCACCCCCGAGGTCCTCGAGGCCGTCAAGAAGATGAAGGAAAAGGGCATTCGCGTCTACGCCATGACCAAGCCCGAGGGCCCCATCGGCCAGGCCGTGGGTGCCGAGAACTGCGTCGCCATGGCTTCCGACCATGGTTCGGGCGGCTGCGAGAAGGGCTACTACCTCGCCGACTGCTTCGGCCTGCGCCTGCTCAACCGCCGCGGCTGCTTCCCCAAGTTCGATCTGTTTATCGAGCAGACCAAGGACATCTGGAAGGACATGCTCGATATCCGCAAGCGCTTCGAGCCGCGCGCCGAGGAGCTCGCCAAGAAGTACGCCCTGGCCCCCTACACCATGTTCATCGGCTCCGGCGCCCTGTGGGGCGAGACGATCCTGTTCTCGATGTGCATCCTCGAGGAGATGCAGTGGAAGCGCACCCGCTACATCACCTCGGCCGACTTCTTCCACGGCACCCTCGAGCTCGTGGAGCCCGGCGTCCCCGTGTTCCTGTTCATGGGCGAGGACGAGAACCGCAAGCTCGACGAGCGCGTCCGCGCGTTCCTCAACCGCGGCGTGACCGGCGACACCGACATCAACATCATCGACACCGCCGAGTTCGCGATCCCCGGCCTTGACGACGAGTTCCGCGTCATCGTGTCTCCGTGGATCCTTTCCTCGCTGATCACCGATCGCCTTGCCGCTTACTACGAGACGGTCACCAAGCACAACCTCAACTACCGTCGCTACTATCACCAGTTCGACTACTAATAGTTGACCACTCATTTAAGAAGCACCCTGCCCGGGCGCATGCGTCCGGGCATTTTTATGCCGAAATTCGCTAGGAAGGGGATCGAATGAGGCAGTTTATCGTGGCGTCCCATGCTCATTTCGCGTCTGGAATCGTCGAGAGCATCGGCCTGCTTTCCGGTGAGCGCGAAAACGTCCATGCGCTCTCTATGTATGTCGACGGAAACGAGGACCTGTCCAAGGAGGCTGCAGCGATTCTGGACGGCTTTGCCGCGGACGACGAAGTTGTCGTGTGCACTGACCTCTTTGGCGGCAGCGTCAACAACGAGTTCACCAAGATCGTCCAGACGCGTCCCAACACGCACCTCGTGACCAATATGAACTTGCCACTCCTTATTCAGCTGCTGTTCGTACCCGATTCCACTCCGATCGACGAGGCCATTCGCCAGATCGTCGAGGCGGACGACACTAAGGTCAAGTACGTCAACGACCTGCTGGGGCAGGCCGAACTCGATGAGTTTTAATCGTTAGGAGCACATCATGATTCAGATGATTCGTGTAGATTATCGACTGCTTCACGGCCAGGTTGCCGTTAGCTGGACCTCGGCTCTGGGTGCCGACTGCATCCTGTTAGTGAGCGACACGGTCCTCAATGACAAGCTTCGTCTGCAGGCCCTGTCCCTTGCAAAGCCCGAAGGATGCAAGGTCGTCGTCAAAAACACCGAGGATGCTGTCAAGGCGCTCCAGAGCGGTGTGACCGATAAGTACAAACTCTTCGTGGTTTGCGAGACGATTCAGCAGGCCGGTGCCGTCGCCAAGGCGATGGGAGTCAAGAAGATCAACCTCGGCAACGTTGCCTTTAGCGAGAATGCCCGCCAGGTCTCGACGAGCGTGTTCCTCACGCCCGAGAACGAGGCCTACGTGAAGGAGCTGCTCGGCGAGGGCTATGAACTGTTCATTCAGATGATTCCGGCAGATGCGAAGACTGACGCCGCGAAGGTCATCGGTTAGGGGCCGTCATGGTTATCAAGACAATCCTGATTTTCCTTATTGCCCTTTTGGGTTATTCCGAGTGGCTGACGGGCACGAGCTACCTCCAGCGCCCGATCGTGCTCGGACCTCTGGTTGGCCTTGTCATGGGCGACATGGTGACCGGCACGATCATGGGCGCCACGATGGAGCTTGCCATGGTCGGCGCCATCTCGGTCGGCGCCTATAACCCGCCCGATACGATTTCCGGCACTATCCTGGGCGTATCTCTTGCCATGCAGGCCGGCGCGGACGCTTCGGCGGCCCTGACCCTGGGTATTCCTATCGCCACGATCGTCCTGGCGCTCGACACGGCCCTGGGCCAACCGGTCATGCTGCTGCTGGTGCACCGTATCGACAAAAACGTCGAGGACGGAGACACCAAGGCCATCACGCGCAACATGCTCATCGCCGGTTACGCGCAGAGCTGGTGCGGCCTGCTGATTATTCCCCTGGCATTCTTCTTTGGTGCCGATGCTGTTGCCAGCCTGCTCAACATCATCCCCGATTTCGTTCAGACCGGCATGGATGTCGCCGCCGCCTTCTTGCCCGCACTCGGCTTTGCGATGCTGGCGCAGATGATTATGAACAAAACAGTGGCTCCGTTCTTCTTCGCTGGCTTCTTCCTCGTCGCCTACTTTGGCATTAGCACGACGGGCGTGGCGATCTTTGCCGCGATCATCGTCGTCGCGATGACGGTTTTGGGTGATAAGAAAAAAGCGGAGCAGCCCGCAGCAGCAACCGAGGATCCTGCGATTGGGAGTGGGTTCGATGAGTTTTAAGTTTGAGTCTTCTTACGACGGGCTGATTTCCCGCGCAGACCTTAAGAAGCTGTTCTGGCGCTCGATTCCCTATGAGCATTCCTGGAACTACGAGCGTATGGGCCATATCGGCTTTATGTGGGCCCTTATGCCGATCCTTCGCAAGCTGTATCCGCAGGATGCGGACTTTAAGGCCGCCCTTAAGCGCCATATGGAGCTCTATAACGTCACGCCGTACATCTCGACGCTTCCCATGTCCATCGCCGCTGCAATGGAGGAGGTCAACGCTACTGACGATAGCTTTGACACGAGCGCGATCTCTAATGTCAAGCTTGCTTTGATGGGGCCGCTGTCCGGCGTGGGCGATGCTTTCTACTGGGGCACGCTGCGAATTTTGGCAACGGGTGTCGGCACGTCGCTAGCGCTGCAGGGCTCTATTCTTGGCCCGATTTTGTTCCTGCTCGTGTTCAACGTTCCTCACTACATCATCCGTTACCTGCTGACGTTTGTGGGATATCGCTTTGGCTCGGACATGATCAGCAAGGTCCAGGAATCGGGCATTATGGACACGATCGTCAAGATGGCCTCTATCATGGGCGCCATGGTGATCGGTGCTATGACCATGGAGATGGTCACCGTGGACATTCCGCTCATGGTCGGTGCGGGCGATGGTGCTCAGACGCTCGCCGAGCTGCTCAACGGAATCTTCCCGGGCTTTGTCACGATGGGGCTGTTTGGAATTGTCTATCTCATGCTCAAGAAGAAGATGAATCCGCTGCTCATCATGCTTGTGATCCTGCTCGTGAGTATCGCTGGCGCGTTCTTTGGAGTGCTTGGTGTCCAGTAGGGTATCCGTCATAATGAAAACAATGTAAGAGGGGGCGTCGCGCACACTGTGCTGCGGCGCCCTTTTGCCGAAAGGTGGACAAGATGGAGTATCCGCAGCTTGCCGTCATGAATATCAGCCATCGTTATTTTGACCTTGAGGAATTCTTTTCTTCGGCAGCGGCCTCGGGCTATACGTGTTGCGAGCTTTGGACCGGGGCGATGCATCTGTATGTCGATTGCCATGGATACGATTCGCTCGAGCGGGTACGGGAGCTGTCGCAGCGGTATGGGGTTCGGATTGTGGGGCTTTGTCCCGAACAGAACAACCCCAAGCCGTGGAATATCGCGGCGCGCGGGAATGAGGCGCGTGCCCGCACGCTCGCGTACTTTAAGAACGTTGTAGATATCGCGGCGGAACTTGGAGCCGAGCAGGTCATGGTCTCGAGCGGCTGGGCATTTTTGAACGAGCCGATCGAGGACGCGTGGGGTCGCAGCGCCTCGATGCTGCGTGCGATTGCCGAGCATGCGGGAGAGCGCGGCGTGCGACTGGTGCTCGAGGCCCTACAGCCGGTTGAGTCGATGATCGTGAACTCGGCGGCCGATACGAAGCGCATGATCGAGGCAGTTGATCATCCGGCACTTAAGGCGTGTCTGGATTTGGGCGCTATGGCGGTGGCGGGGGATACCATCGACGATTATTTTGATCTGCTTGGCGATGATGTCGCCCACGTGCATTTTGTCGATGTTGCGGCAGATGGCACGACGCATCTTGCTTGGGGTGACGGCGACCGCGATATGCGCGCCGACCTGGATAGGCTGGTGGCGCGCGGCTATCGCGGAGTTGTTTCGGCCGAGACCTATGATTGGCGCTATTTCGCCAATCCCGCGGCAGCCGACGCTCAGGTTATGGCGGAGTACCGACGCGCGATTGGCGCCTAAGTGGGACAGGGCGCCGAGTTGGCGTTTGACGCTTTTTGAGAAACGGGACGTGCTTTCCGCTTGAGGCTTCTGGCGGAAAGCACGTCCCAGAACAGGCGCTCAGAATGGGACACACTTTCCGCTGAGGACCTCAACCGGAAACCGCATCCCAGTTTTTGGCTGGCGGGCGGGACGCGCTTTCCCCTATGTTTCCAAATGAATACGCTATGAGCTGCAAGCGACGATTCTCCCCGCAAACACTCTAGTATGCTAAAGTACCCAGAAAACCGGCGGAGCTATGCCGGTCTTCTGTTCTATATGAAACACAGCATGAGGAGGCTCATCAGATGACGGCCACACCGTGGGGATTCCGGGACATATTGCCCGAGGAGGCTCAGGCGCGCGAGGAGATTGCGCTGACGGTGAAGGGCTGCTTCAGGGAGCATCATTACCTTCCGGTCGAGACGCCGCTACTCGAGGACAAGGGTTCGCTCGAGGAAGGCGGCCGCATCGCGGATACTCCGTTCAAGCTTTTTGACGACGACGGCCGCTTGTTGGTGGTCCGTCCCGACAACACGCTGCCGATCGTACGCCTGGTTTCGACCCGCATGCGCGCTGCCGACCTGCCCCTGCGCCTTCGCTACGAGGCGCCGGTGGTTCGTGAGTGTCAGCGAAATGCCGGTGGTTCGCGCCAGTTTACACAGTTGGGCTTTGAGCTTATCGGTGCGGGCGATACCGCGGGCGATGTCGAGATCGTCTCGCTCGTGGCCGAGGCCGTGCGCAAGCTGGCACTGCCCGATGCGCGCATTATCGCAGGTAGCGTACGCCCGTTTAAGGAGCTGCTCGCGGCGTGCGAGGATCGCGAGCTGGCCGCCGAGGCCCTGCGCTGTGTGCACGCCAACGACTTTGTGGGCCTCGATGCCCGCGTGGCGGCAAGCGCCGAGTCCGATGCCGTCAAGGCCGCCATTAGCGAGTTGCCGCGTCTGCACGGCGGTGCCGAGGTACTCGACCGCGTGGACGCGCTGCTGGAGGCCGCCGGTATCGTCGCGCCGCTGACGCGCGAGCTGCGTGCCCTGGTCGAGGGCCTGGCACCCGAGGACGCCCAGGTGCTGTCGTTCGACTTCTCTATCATGAACTCTTTCGATTACTACACGGGCCTGGTCTTTAAGGCCTATGCCGGCGGCTTGCCCGATCCGGTCGGTTCGGGCGGACGCTATGACTCCATCTTTACCGGCGCATTTGGCGCCGGTATCGAGGTGCCGGCGGCGGGCTTCGCCTTTTCGCTCGAGCGCCTGGAGGCCGCGCGCACCTCGGCCGAGGATGCCGCTTCCGATGGCGACCATGCTGCGGGCCGTGGCGCCGAGGGCCCGCTGCGTATCGCCGTGCCCAAGGGCTCGCTTAAGGCCGACACGCTCGACGTGCTCGAGGCCGCGGGCCTGGACGTCTCTGAGCTGCGTGACCCCGGCCGTCACCTGATTGTGCGCGGCCGCGACACGCGTGCCGGCGAGGGCACGGTCGGCGATATCGAGTTTGTCATCGTGCGACCCAGCGATGCACCCGCCTTTGTGGGCTGCGGCGGTGCCGATTGCGGCATCTGCGGTTGGGACTCGCTTATCGAGGCCGACCTCAACCTGCTGCAGCTGGTCGATCTGGGCTACGGCCTGTGCACTTTCATTGAGGCGGAGCCCGCGTGGCGCGCCGGCCAGGCCGAGCGCAACTATGCCCGCCGCGGGTCGCTTCGCGTGGCCACCAAGTATCCGCGCATCGCGAGCGCCTGGTATGCCGAGCGCGGTGTGAACGCCGATATCGTCTCGCTGCACGGTAACATTGAGCTGGGTCCCATCGTCGGCATGACCGATCGCATCGTGGATATTACCGCCACGGGCGCCACGCTGCGCGATAACGACCTCGTTATTACTGGTCGCATTATGGACTGCACGGCCCGCTTCTTTGTCAATCCGGGTGCCGCACGTCTGGATCCGCGCGTACGCAATCTGGCAGATCGCTTGGCGGCAGCCGTGAAGGACAAGCATTTTGAGCCCGTTGCGGGCTCGGCACAATAGCGCGAGCACGCACGGGCGCCCCAACGTCCGGGCGGCGGGCCGACTGGCGCCGCCGCCCGGTCTCTCGTTTTTCGAACACAACCTCGACCGATAGGGGATACCGAAATGAAGACCATCAAGCTTGCTCCCGGTGAGCGCCTCGTTACCAACCAGCTCAACCGTAAGGGCGTGCTGCCGCAAAACATCGTCGACGCCGCTCGCGATATCGTGGCCAACGTGCGTGCCAACGGCGATGCCGCGGTGCGCGATTACTGCCAGCGTTTTGACGGTGTTGAGCTGCAGAGCTTCCGTCTTCCGCAGGAGCAGATCGATGCCGCGCTCGAAGGCCTCGATCCGGCCTTTGTCGCCGCGCTCGAAAAGGCTGCGCGCCAGATTCGCGAGTTCCACCAGCGCGAGGTCGAGCAGAGCTGGTTTACCACGCGCCCGGACGGCACGATGCTCGGCGTTAAGGTGACCCCGCTTGCTGCGGCCGGCATCTACGTGCCGGGCGGTCGCGCGCAGTACCCTTCCACCGTGCTTATGAACGCCATTCCCGCCAAGGTTGCCGGCGTTGAGCGCGTGGTCATGGTGACCCCGCCGCAAAAGGATGGACTGATTAGCCCGTATACGCTCGCGGCGGCCAAGCTCGGCGGCGTGGACGAAATCTATATGGTGGGCGGCGCCCAGGCCGTGGCCGCGCTGGCGTACGGTACCGAGACCATTCCGCGCGTCGACAAAATCACCGGCCCGGGCAACGCCTTTGTTGCCGCTGCCAAGCAGATTGTCTCGGGTGACGTGGGTATCGACATGGTCGCCGGTCCCTCCGAGGTCTGCGTGCTGGCCGATGCCACGGCCAAGCCTATGGTGGTCGCGGCCGACCTGATGGCTCAGGCCGAGCACGATCCGCTGGCGGCCTGCTATCTGGTGACCTGCGACGAGCAGTTTGCGCGTGAGGTCGAGGCGGGTATCGACATTCTGGTAGCGCAGTCCCCGCGTGCCGAGATTACGTGCGCTTCGCTCGATAACGAAGGCGCCATCGTGGTGGCCGCCGACATGGCGGCCGCCGTCGAGGCCGTGAACACCGTGGCGCCCGAGCACCTTGAGCTGCACTGCAAGGATGCGATGGGCCTGCTCGGCGGCATTCGCAACGCCGGCGCCATCTTTGTGGGCGCTTGGAGCTCCGAGCCGCTCGGCGATTACGTTGCCGGTCCCAACCACACGTTGCCGACCGGCGGCACGGCCATGTTCTCCAACCCGCTTTCGGTCGAAGAGTTCGTTAAGCGCTCGAGCGTTATATGCTATACGCCCGAGGGCCTGCTCTCCGACGCTCCCGCTACGCAGCGTCTGGCCGAGGCCGAGGGCCTGTGGGCGCACGCGCTTTCGGCCGCACTGCGTCGCCGCGTGTTGGAGCAGGGCGAGGATGCCGTGAGCGCCGAGTCGCTCGCCGCGGCCGACCTGACCAAGGTTGCCTGGCCGGGCGACGCCGTGGCGACGGTTGCCGAGGGCGTGGACCTGGCGGCTGCAGGCGCAGATGGCGCTGGCGTAACCGGCGGGGAGGCCTAATATGGCCGAACTCACGCCTCGCATGAAGGAGCTCGTCCAGCCTTACCTGGCCGGTATTGAGCCCTACGATCCCAACTTTACGCCCACGCGCATCAACCTTTCGGCCAACGAGAACACCTATCCCGTGCCGGCCGGCGTGCGCGAGGCGGTCGACGCCGCCCTGGCTGCCACGCCGCTCAACCGCTATCCCGATCCCATGTCCAACGATCTGCGCGACGAGCTTGCCGCTTGGCATGGTGTGGCGCGTGAGAATGTCTGCGTGGGCAACGGCGGCGACGAGCTGCTCTATAACTACCTGTTGGCGTTTGGCGGCGCGGGACGGACCCTGCTCAACTGCCCGCCGTGCTTTAGCGAGTATGCGTTCTTTGCGTCGCTCTGCCAGACCGAGGTGCGCGACGTGTGGCGCGACCCCGCGACCTTTGAGCTCGACCAGGCCGCCGTGCTTGCGGCGGCACCCGAGTGTAACCTGGCAATCGTGACCTCGCCCAACAACCCCACGGGTGACGTGGCACCGCTCGACTTTGTCGCGGCGCTGTGCGATGCGTGCCCCGGCATGGTAATGGTTGACGAGGCCTACGTGGAGTTTGCCGACGATTCGTTTGGCGCGGCCACCACGGCGCAAGGCCTTATCGCCGAGCATCCCAACCTGGTGATTCTACATACGCTGTCCAAGGCGTTTGGCGCCGCCGGCACGCGTCTGGGCTATGTGATTGCGGCGCCCGAGGTCGTCGACGTGTTCGCGGCGATTCGCCAGATCTATTCAGTTAACGTGCTGAGCCAGGCGGCAGCACTTGCCTGCGTGCGTGCCCGTGATGCCTACACGCCCGTGGTGGCACAGATCGCATCCGAGCGCGAGCGCGAGCTGTGCGCCCTGCGCGCAATGGCTGCCGATGGCATGCCCGTGGAGGCATGGCCGAGCGCGGCGAACTTTGTGCTCGTGCGCACGCCGCATGCCACGCGCGTGCGCGAGCGTCTGCGCGACGAGTATTCGATTTTGGTGCGCGACTTTAGCTACGCGCCGGGGCTTGCGGACTGTCTGCGCATCACTGTGGGTACGCCGCAGGAAAACGACGAGGTGCTGGCCGCGTTTGCCGCGCTGGTGAAGGAGGAGATGTAGATGGACCGCTATGCCGAGGTAACCCGCAAGACGGGCGAGACCGACATTGTCGTAAAGCTCGACCTGGACGGATCTGGCGTGTGCGACATCTCGACCGGCGTGCCGTTTTTCGACCACATACTCAACGCTTTTGGCCGCCATGGCCTGTTCGATCTGACGGTGCATGCGGTGGGCGACGTCGAGGTCGACGCGCACCACACCGTTGAGGACACGGGCATTGTGCTGGGCGAAGCGTTTTGCCAGGCGCTGGGCGACAAGGCGGGTATTACGCGCTTTGCCGACGCGGCGATCGCCATGGACGAGACACTCGTGATGGCCGCCGTGGATATCTCGGGTCGCGGGCAGGCCTATTGCGAGCTGCCCGTGCCGACTGAGCGCGTGGGCAGCTTTGATACCGAGCTGGCCGTCGAGTTCTTCTATGCCTTTGCGCGCGATGCCAAGCTCACGCTGCACGTGCGCGAGCTGGCGGGCGGCAATTCGCACCACATTATCGAGGCCGCCTTTAAGGCCGTGGGCCGCACGATGCGCCGCGCCTGCGAACTCGATCCCCGCGTGCAGGGTATCCCCAGCACCAAGGGCTCGCTGTAACCGTCACAAGGGTAAAACCACCACGAAGATGCCTGTCCTCTTTGTGGTGGTTTTGGATGATGAGAAGTGGAGGGGTCGCGTGGGCGAACCGAAGATCGTGGTGGTCGACTACCACAAGGGCAACTTGTCGAGCGTCGTGCGCGGGCTTGCGCGCGCCGGTGCTGCCGCCTGCACGTCGGACGATCCGGAGCAGATCCGCAACGCCGACGGCCTGGTCATCCCGGGCGTGGGTGCGTTCTATGACGCGATCGCCTTTATGCGTCAGAGCGGCGAGGAGGTGGCCGTGCTCGATGCCGTTGCCGCCGGAACTCCGCTGCTCGGCATCTGCCTGGGCCTTCAGCTGTTTTTTGAGCGCGGCAACGAGGGCGTTCCTGCGGGCGAGGGCATGGCTGCAGACGGCAGCACCCCCGAGCATGCCGGTGGCCCCTGGGTCGATGGCCTGGGCATTATGCGCGGTTCGTGCACGCGCTTGGAATCGAGTCGCCTGAAGGTGCCGCACGTGGGCTGGGACCAGGTGCACATGACGCCCGCCGGCGCGGCCGATCCGTTGCTCGCCGGTTTTGCCGAGGACGCCAACATGTACTTCACCCACAGCTACGCGGTGGCCGACGACGCCGATGCCGCTGATGTTTTGGCGCGCACGCACTACACGCGGAGCTTCCCGTGCATCGCGCGTCATGGCAACGTGTGGGGTTGCCAGTTTCATCCCGAGAAATCCTCGGCCCTGGGACAGCGCATTCTTAAGAACTTCGTGAGCATCGTCGAGGAGGTTGGCCGATGATCCTGTTTCCCGCAATCGATCTGATCGGCGGCAAGGTTGTGCGCCTGGAGCGCGGCGACCGCAGCCGCTGCAAGGTATATTCCGACGACCCCGTCGCCGTCGCCCGCTCGTTTGCCGAGCAGGGCGCGAACTGGGTGCATGTCGTCGACCTGTCCGCTGCCTTTGGCGAGGACGAGGACGCGTGCGCTGCCAACTCGGCGGCGATCAAGGCTATCTGCGGCGTCGACGGCCTGTCCGTGGACGTGGGCGGCGGCGTCCGTTCGCTCGCGCGCATCGATGAGCTGGCAGGCTACGGCGCACGCCGCATTGCGCTGGGCACCGTGCTGGTGACTGAGCCGGGTTTTGCCGAGGTGGCGGCCCAAGGCTTTGGCGAGCTGCTGGTGGCTGACATTGCCGCCCGTGACGGCCAGGTCAAGGTGAACGGTTGGCGCGACGGTGCGGGTGTGGCGCTCGACGATGCCGTGGCGCAGCTCACGGAGCTGGGCTTTAAACATCTGGTGTATACCGATATCGCGCGCGACGGTATGCAGACGGGCATCGACGTGGCAGCATATCGCCATGTGGCCGAGGTCGCGGGCTTTCCCGTTGTGGCGTCGGGCGGCATCTCGACGCTCGACGATATCCGTGCGCTCGCCGCGGTGGGCGAGGGCGCTATTGAGGGCGCCATCACCGGTCGCGCGCTCTACGAGGGCAACTTTACGCTGGTACAGGCGTTGGCCGCCGCGCGAGGGGAGGAGTAGCCCATGCTTACCAAGCGCGTGATTCCCTGTCTGGATGTTAAGGACGGCCGCGTGGTCAAGGGCGTCAACTTTGTGAGCCTGCGCGATGCGGGCGACCCGGTGGAGCTGGCCCGTGCCTACGACCGCGAAGGTGCAGACGAGGTCGTCTTCCTGGACATTACCGCCACGAGCGACAACCGCGCGACGACCATCGAGATGGCGGCGCATGCGGCCGAGGAGCTCGCCATTCCCTACGCCGTGGGCGGTGGCTTTCGCGACCTTGCGGGCATGCGAACGATGGTGGCGGCCGGTGCCGACAAGGTATCGCTCAACTCTGCCGCTGTGCGCGACCCATCGCTGATCAGCCAAGCTGCCGCGGCGTTTGGCAGCCAGGCCGTGGTCGTGGCGATCGATGCCAAGCGCGTCGGCCTGCCTGGGCAGCCGGATGCCGACAAGTGGGAGGTCTTTATCGCGGGAGGCCGCAATGCCACGGGTATCGACGCGGTGGCGTGGGCCGAGGAGGCGGCTCGCCGCGGCGCCGGCGAGATTCTGCTGACCAGCATGGACCGCGACGGCACCAAGGCCGGCTTTGACCTGGCGCTCACCCGCGCCGTGGCGCGCGCGGTGCCAATCCCCGTCATCGCGAGCGGCGGCGTGGGCACGCTCGAGCATTTCGCCGAGGGCGTGATCGAGGGCGAGGCCGATGCCGTGCTGGCGGCCAGCGTCTTTCACTTTGGAACCTTCAGCATTCGTCAGGTTAAGGAATACATGGCATCTCAAGGTATTCCCATGAGATTGGATTTCTAGCGCTGCGGCTTGCCCAGGCACCCGACCTTCCGGCTCCAACCCTCCTCGCGTACCAAAGTACGCGTCGTCGGGCTTGTCGCTCGGAATCTCGGGCACCTGGGCAACCCTCGCCGGCCTGTGGGGCTTACTGTTATTACTTGGGAGGAATGATGACTGAGGTAGTAGAAGCTGCTGATCTTAAATACGACGCCCGCGGGCTGATTCCTTGCGTGGTTCAGCAGCATGACACCGGTGAGGTGCTTATGGTTGCTTGGATGAACGAGGAATCGGTGGGGCTGACGCTCAAGACCGGGACCACGTGGTTTTGGAGTCGCAGCCGTCAGGAGCTCTGGAACAAGGGCGCGACGAGTGGCAACATGCAGGAGGTCAAGGAGCTCTGGGCCGACTGCGATAGCGATACGCTGCTGGTCAAGGTGGACTCACCGGGCCCGGCCTGCCATACCGGCAACCGTACCTGCTTCTTTAAGCGCGTGGAAGGGGGAGTGCGATGAAAGTCGTGACGCCGTTCGAGGTCGCCGAATGCAACACCGAGCTCCTCCGCGCGGGCGTGCCATGCCGCGTGCACCTGACTGATGCCTGCGGGGCGCAGTCGCTTTGGCTCGAGGCCGAGAAGGAAAGGCTCGATGAGGCCCATGCCGTCATCGTCGAGTTCTTTGAGAAAAAGGGCGCAAAGCCTCGGTTCGATGAGACCGGTACCTACTTTACGCTGCAGTAACGAGAGGAAATAACCATGGGAGTCAGAACAGCTAACGTGCAGCCGGGAAACATCGGTGAGACGCTGACGGGACTGGCCGAGGTGATTCACGGCCGTCGCGATGCGCCGCCGCAGGAGAGCTATACCGCGCGTCTGCTGACCGACGTCGAGGACGAGCTTCTCAAGAAGCTTGCCGAGGAGGCGAGCGAGGTGATCATGGCCTGCAAGGATAACGACCACGATCACATCCGCTACGAGGCCGGCGACCTGATCTACCACCTGCTCGTGACGCTCGAGCGCTACGGCATCACCCTCGACGAACTGGCCGGCGAACTCAACGCCCGCCGCCACTAGTCATTGGGGACGTTCTTAAACGACTAGTTAGGCGAGGGGCGTGGATTCCCATTCGCCGGTGGGGTGGGGGATATCGAAGGCCCGGTAGCCGCAGTCGTAGGCGTGGGCCTGGGCCTCGCCGATGTTCCAGCAGATGTCGCAGGCGCGGTGCGCGTCCGAGCCAAAGGTGATGGGCACCTCGGCATGGGCGAAGCGGCGCAACAGCCCGGTCGCGGGGTAGTAATCGTCGAGCCCCTTGCGCGGTGCGGCGGTCGAGACCTCAACGCGGCGACCCGTATCGTGGGCGCATTCGGCCATCTGCTCCCAAAACGGCGCCGGGTCAAAATCGGGCGCAAAGCCTTCCTTCGAAAAGCGCATGACCAGGTCGGGATGGGCCATTACATCAAAGTTGAGTGAGCTTTCGCAAGCACGGCACCAGTCGTCGACGTAGCGCTCCCACACGCCGCGCACGCCCAGGTTTTCCCAAACATGCAGGTTGGTATCGTCGTCGATCCAGCCGCAAAGGGAATCGGGTGTATCGGGGCGCGCGACGTTTTCCGTTCCCACCGTACCCGCGGCACCTGCCATGATATCGCCCGGGTCGCCAATCCAATGCACGCTGCCCAAGCGCACCACGGCGCCCTGGGACCAGCGCTCAACCAAGGGTTCGCAGCCCTCGTACCAATCGCATTCAAAGCCATAGATAAGCTCGAGCTCCGGCGCGATTTGCGCGGCAAGCCTGCGGGCGTCCTCAAAGGCCAGACGATGTGCCGGCAAGTCGCCCTCGACGACCTGCACCTCGCAGTTAGCATCCATACTGGCAGGCAGGGCGAGGTGGTCGGTCGAGACCATAACGCGGCAGCCTGCCGCAGCAGCGGCACGGACGTTGTCATCAAACGAGGCATGGCCGTCCGAAAACGAGGTGTGGGTGTGACAATCGACCAGCGGGCAAGCGGACATGGCGGCTCCTTTGCGTCAAGCGAATCCGCTTCATTGTAATGGCGCAGCTCTCAACACGCCGCGCACGCCGGGGGTCGAAATCGATTGGAAAGGCTGCGCGGCGCGCGGTGCGGCCTCGCTCTAAAATGTGTACGTCAGCCTCCAAAAGCTGCAAAAAATGACATGTTTGGAGGCTGGCGTACATGTTTGGATAGGGGCGAGGGCGGCGACGGACGAAAGTCACGCTTGCGCCACGTCCGATGTGCTAGCGTTTGGGTGAATAAAACGAGCCCGTGCGGAAAGGATCCGGACCGTATGCAACGTGGAAGTACATCTCCGCTGTCCCGCGAGATCGATGCGCCCGAAACCATCGTCAAGCTGGAGTGCGACATCGACGACGCGTCGCCCGAGGTACTCGCCTATGCCGCCGATTGCCTGCGCAAGGCCGGCGCCCGCGAGGTGCATTGGTTGCCGCTTTACTGCAAAAAGGGCCGCCCCGGATGGCAGTTGCAGGTGATCTGCTCGCATGAGGATATCGAACGCCTGCAGACGATTATCTTTTTGGAAACCACGACCAACGCCGTTCGTCGCCAGGTGATGGAACGCGTTTGCCTGCCGCGTCGTTTTGAGCAGGTAGCGACGCCTTGGGGCGAGGTGGCCGTCAAAGTAGCCACCCTGCCCGACGGCAGTGAGCGTGCGGCGCCCGAGTACGAGGACTGCGCCCGTCTTGCCCGCGAGCATAACGTGCCGCTCCAGCGCGTGATGCAGGCGGCACAAGCCTCGGCACTGCGATTTGAATAGCGCGGCCGGCGACATCTCGCGCCCGGCCACATCAGCCTCACTCCGAAAGGACTCCCCATGAAATACCTCATCGCCTCCGACATCCACGGCTCGGCATACTGGACCGAGCGCCTGGTCGCCGCCATCGAATCCGAGCAGCCCGACCGCATCGTGCTGCTGGGTGACCTGCTCTACCACGGCCCGCGCAACGACCTGCCGCGCGACTACGCCCCCAAGCGTGTGATTCCGCTGCTCAACGCCCTGGCCGACCGCATTATCGCCGTCCGCGGCAACTGCGACGCCGAGGTCGACCAGATGGTCCTCGACTTTCCCGTCATGGCGGACTACGCCACGCTGTTCGACGAGACCGGTCGCGAGCTGTTCCTGACGCACGGCCACGTCTTTGGCGCCGGCATGCACAACAGCGTCGACCACGCGCCCGCGCTGCCCGAGGGCTCCGCGCTCGTCTACGGCCACACGCACATCAAGGTTAACGAGGCAAGCGCCGCGCACCCGGGCCTGTGGCTCTTCAACCCCGGCAGCGTGAGCATTCCCAAGGATGGTGCGCACAGCTACGGCATCTACGAGAGCGGCGCGTTCCGTCACGTGATCCTGGAGGAGGAGTAACCATGGCCGAGCATATGGCTCAGCAAAATGCCGAGGGTTCGCGCGACCTGTCCACGCTGGTCGACGCGTCGGCCGAGCTGCAGCATCTGGTGCAGACCATCTGGCGCCTGCGTCAGCCCGATGGCTGCCCGTGGGACCGCGAGCAGACGCATCAGAGCATTGGCAAGAACATGATCGAGGAAGCCTACGAGGCGCTCGATTGCATTGAGGCGGACGACGTGGCGCATCTGCGCGAGGAGCTGGGCGATGTGCTCATGCAGGTGGTGCTGCATGCGCAGATTGCGGCGGATGCCGGTGAGTTTACGCTTGCCGATGTGGCGCGCGATATCGACGCCAAGCTCATCCGTCGTCACCCGCACGTGTTTGGCGATGCGGATGCCGAGAGCTCCGACGAGGTGCTCAAGATTTGGGACGAGGTCAAGCTTGCCGAGAAGGCCGCCAAAGACCAGGCCGTGGCGGCAGGCGAGGCTGCGCCCGAGGGTCTGCTCGACGGCGTGCCCACGCACCTGCCGGCGCTGATGCAGGCTCAGAAGGTGTCGCGCAAGGCGGCTGCCGTGGGCTTTGAGTGGGAGACGGTCCAGGACGTGTGGGACGAGGTTGCTGAGGAGCGTGCCGAGTTTGAGGCCGAGGCTCCCGGCTCGCCCGAGCGCGAGATGGAGTTTGGCGACCTGCTCTTTGCTCTGGTCAACGTTGCGCGCAAGGAGGGAATCGACGCCGAGAGCGCCCTGCGTGCCAGCACGGCAAAGTTCCGCCGCCGCTGGGCCGCGATGGAGCAGATGGCGGCCGACGCCCACGTGGATCTGGCCGAGCTTTCGACCCACGGCCTCAATGACCTCTGGGATGCCGCAAAGGCAGAGGAGTAAGACTGCGGGGGCGACGGGACGGACTTTCTCATCGCCCCCATTATTTTTCAAAAAGATTGTATCCCTTGGCTAACTTAGGGCATAATGCAAAAAGTGCGATAAGGCTAACTTATGAACCTGCGCGCCACTGTAGCGTGCAAGCCGTGTCGCCAAGCATTCAACCCGTTTCCAAGTGAGAGGGAGACAACATGAGCGATATTTTGGATGTCTACGGTCGCGAGGTACTCGACAGCCGCGGCAACCCCACCGTCGAGGTCGAGGTCGTGCTCGAGGACGGCAGCTTCGGCCGCGCGATGGTGCCTTCGGGCGCTTCGACCGGCGCCTTTGAGGCCTGCGAGCTGCGCGATGGCGACAAGGGTCGCTACCTGGGCAAGGGCGTCTCGCAGGCCGTCGAGCACGTCAATAACGAGTGCGCTAACGCCGTCGTGGGCCTCGACGCCTTCGACCAGCGCGCCGTCGATGCCGCGCTGATTGCCGCGGACGGTACCCCCAACAAGACCAATCTCGGTGCCAACGCCATTCTGGGTGTGTCGCTGGCAGTTGCCCGCGCCGCTGCCGAGTCGGCGGGTCTTTCGCTGTACCAGTATCTGGGTGGCGTCAACGCCCACCTGCTGCCCACACCTATGATGAACATTCTCAACGGCGGCGTGCATGCCGACAATAACGTCGACTTCCAGGAGTTCATGATCATGCCGGTGGGCGCCCCGAGCCTTGCCGAGGGCCTGCGTTGGTGCGCCGAGGTCTACCACACCCTCAAGGGTGTGCTGCACGAGGCCGGCCTGGGCGGCGGCGTGGGCGACGAGGGTGGCTTTGCGCCCAACCTCAAGACCAATGCCGAGCCGTTCGAGTACATCACCAAGGCCGTCGAGAAGGCTGGCTTTAAGCCCGGCGTCGACTTCATGTACGCCATGGACCCGGCCTCGACCGAGTTCTACAACGCCGAGACCGGCATGTACGAGCTCAAGGGCGAGGGCGTGGAGTACACGAGTGCCCAGATGGTTGATTACTGGGAGAAGCTCGTCGACACCTATCCCATCATCTCCATCGAGGACGGCATGGCCGAGGAGGACTGGGACGGCTGGGTTGAGCTCACCCGTCGCATTGGCAACAAGGTGCAGCTGGTGGGCGACGACCTGTTCGTCACCAACACCGAGCGCCTTAAGAAGGGCATCGAGCTGGGTGCCGCCAACGCGATCCTGGTCAAGGTCAATCAGATCGGCACGCTCACCGAGTCGCTTGAGGCCATCGAGACCGCCAAGGAGGCCGGTTACGCCTGCATCGTGAGTCACCGCTCCGGCGAGACCGAGGATTCCACGATCGCCGACCTGGTCGTGGGCGTCAATGCCGGCCAGATCAAGTCGGGCGCCCCGTGCCGCAGCGACCGTATCGCCAAGTACAACCAGCTCATTCGCATCGAGGACGAGCTCGAGGGCAGCGCGCGCTACGCCGGTAAGACCGCGTTCTACAACATTCGCTAAACGGGCGAATTTGGCGAGGGGGAGGCTGACTCGGTTCCGTCCCGCCTTGACTGGATGCTGCAAAGCGCCATGGGCGCTGGGCCATACGGCTCAGCGCCTTTTTTATGTCGAGCAAAGGCTGGCGAAGGCGGTGCAGGCGCTCGTGCTATAACTAAAGGACTTAGCGCAAACAAACCTCAACCGCACAAGGCGCACATGGATCAGATTTACGACAACAGGTACTATTCCGCCGGTTCGCGCGAGCCGTCGCCTCGCCGTGCGCGCACGGTGCAGCTCGGTGGGTCCGCCTACGCCGGCGTCGACCGCCCCGCGCAGCGCCCGACAAGTACCTCGCGCCCCAATGCTCAAGTGAATACTTCGACAGATGGACCGGTGCGCCCGGCACGTTCGTCGCATACGTCGCGTCCCTCGACTCAGGCACACGACAAATCGAGCAGGCCCTCGAACCGTTTTTCGGGCTCGGACTTTATGCGCTACGCCAACGACAACGCGGTGGTCAAGGCGATCTATGACTTTACGCATGGCTCTCTGCGTCCGCTGTTTATCGGTATCGTGGTGGCGCTGGCGCTCGTGAGCCTGTATTTCCCCGTGCGCGACCTGTACGTGGCAAAGCGTTCGAGCGATATCTTGGCCAAGCAGGTCGAGATTCGCCAGCAATACAATGATGGGCTGCAAAAAAGCGTCGACAAGCTGCTCTCGGAGGAGGGTATCAAGGACGCGGCGTCCGAGGACCTGGGCCTGGTGATGCCCGGCGAGAAGAAGATTGACGTGCTAGGCTTGGACGACGATTCGGACTCGTCGTCGAGCAAAAAGTCCTCAAACGCCAAGAAGGCCAGCGAAGTGGCCAAGGAAATCGAAGAAGTCGGCAAGGACGCGCCGTGGTACATCCAGGCGCTCGACATGCTGTTTGGGTTTAACGGCGTCGAGGGCCAGACGGTCGTGTCCAACGGCAAATAGCGCCCGGAGGGGAGCCCGCAATGACAAATTGCAAACGCTATAAGGTGGCCGCGATCGACCTGGGAACGGTGTCGTCGCGACTGGTGTTGGCCCAGGTCGAGGGCGGAGCGATTGTGGAATCGTCCAAGCATACCGAGATTACCGACCTGGGCGAGGGCGTGGACGCGACGGGGCGCTTCTGCGAGGCGGCTGTCGAGCGTGTGCTCGCTGCGTGCCGCATGTTTGTGGACGAGGCCCGTGCCTTTGGGGCCGTGTGCGTCTGCACCACGTGCACGAGTGCCGCGCGCGATGCGTCCAATGCCGCGCTGCTGCTGGACGGCCTGCGCGAGTTGGGGCTCAAACCACAGGTGATTCCGGGCGAGGTCGAGGCGCGCCTGACGTTTTTTGGCGTGGCGCACGACTTTGCCGGCGAGCGCATCATCGTCGCGGATTCGGGCGGCGGGTCCACGGAACTCGCGACGGGCGTATACGCTCCGGAGCGCGGCGTCTTTGCGCTGGAGGGAACGCGCTCGCTGGACATCGGTTGCCGTCGCGTGACGGAGCGCTTTTTCTCTGCGTTGCCGCCCGCGGACGGCGAGCTCGCGGTTGCCGCCGCGTGGGCGGGCGAGCAGTTCTCCGCCTATTTTGAGGGCCTGCCGAGCAATTATGAGCGTGCAGAGCGCCTGGTCGCGGTGGGCGGTACCGTCACTACGCTCGTGGCGCTGGTCCACGAACTGGAGCCGTACGACTCGAGCTTTGTGCACCTGCGCGAGCTTTCGATGGAGCAGATTTCTGCCGCTATCGAGCGCATGTCCACGCTGGACGTGGAGAGCATTGCCGCGTTGCCAGGCGTGCAGCCCAAGCGCGCGGGCGTGATTCTGGCCGGCGCCGTGGTGATTCGCGAGCTCATGCGCGCCGGTGGCTACGATGCGCTCACCGTAAGCGAGAACAGCCTCCTCGCCGGCATGGCCGCCACCATCAACGAGGTTCTCGACGGCGCGACTCCCACCATCGCCTGGACCCCGAGCCTGAGCGCCCATTAACCATCCCCTCATAAGTTGCGGTGAAATGCGGACTAAAATCGCCCTTTCGGGCCCCAACCAGTCCCTATTCCACCGCAACTCAACAGCCGGCACCTAGGGACGTTTCTTTTCTGCCGGCACTTGGGGACAGTCCTTGCTGAGCGCCTCCGCAGCCTTTATGCCAGTTTGTCGATTCGCCCAATTTCCCAAAGCGGAATATTGACGAGCGTGTCCTCGTCTCTATATGCCGCCAGAGAGCTCCTCACGCAACGCTCGAGTTTGAATTTTTCGCAGGCTATTTTCAGACTCTTCGCTTTAAGGTTCTCTGCCGCCTTGACCTCAAGCGGAAGCACGGTTCCCGCATGGTCGATGGCAAAGTCGGTTTCGGCATTGCCAGAGGTAGAGGACCAATACACGGGAGTTTTGTCCTGGAGCAAAAGCTCCTGCGCGACGTATTGTTCGGTCAGCGAACCTTTGAACTCGGTAAAAACAGCGGATCCGTTAAGAACGATGGCCGGAGAGAGACCGGAGAGCGCTCCGAGGATGCCGGTGTCGATACAGAACAGTTTGAAGCCCGAGAGGTCTTCGTAGCTCGAGAGCGGTGCCTTTAGAGCGGAAACACGTGGCACCTTATGAACGAGCCACTGGAGGCTTTCCTCAAAATCGCGTGCGCGCGCTCCGGGGCGAAGGGCGCCATAGACAAACTTCTTGTTCTCCTTGGCAAGCTGGCCGGGAAGGGATTTCCAAACCAACCTCATACGCTCGACGATGCGGGCGGGTGCATGTTTGCCAAAATCGGATTCGTAAGCCTCGATGATTTGCTGCTGAAGCCTTCGGGCTTCAATGAAGTCGCGTGTCTCGGCGAAAGCGGAGACAACTTCGGGCATACCACCGACAACAAGGTATTCCTTGAGCAAGTGCACGAGCTTTTCGGTGACATTTGCTAGAAGGTTCATGTCTGCGGCAAGGATGGCGTCGGCGAGCGGGTTGCCGTCGACGGCGCGAACGAACTCGGCAAACCCCATGGGACGCATGGTGAGCTGGTCGATTTTGCCGACGGGAAATGACTCGTTTTCGCGTCGGAGCGCGAGGCCCATATAGGAACCGGCTGCTACGATGTGGTATTCGGGTGCAAGCTCGTTGAAGTACTTGAGCGAGGTGATCCCGCGTGGCGCCTCTTGGATCTCGTCGAAGATGATGAGCGTGTCTGTCGGCGTTACGGTTTGGCCACGTAGGAGCTCTATCTGGGAGATGATGCGCTTGGGGTCGAGGTCCCCATCGAACAGCGAGCGTGTGCTCGGCTCGAGCATAAAGTCAAAACGAATGACGTTTCGATACTGCTGGCTTGCGAATTCGTTAAGAAGCCAAGTCTTTCCTGTCTGGCGGGCTCCCTTAAGCAAGAGAGGTTTGCGATTCGCCCTTGATTTCCAAGCGATAAGTTCACTCATAAGCTGTCGTTGCATATTGCCTCCCAACCCTCTCGGCTAGTATAAGACCATTTGGGCGTTTCCATCGGAAAATGTGCGAGACAACCACGTTTTTCCATCGTAAAATGTGCGAGACAACCACGTTTTTCCATCGAAAAATGTGGGAGTGCCAATCTAAGTTGCGGTGAAAAAGTTCTTAAATGAGCTGGTAACCAGTCAAAACAGGAACTATTCCACCGCAACTTATCATCCGTGTCGGCATCCACAAGAAACGAGCCCGCGTCTCCGGGGGACACGGGCTCGTAAACAATGCGTGGTAGGGGCGGTGGGACGTCTGCGAATTTGCGCAGCAAATACGCACCGGCCTCGGTCGCCTGCCGGCGCCCTCGCCGGCTCGCTACAAACGCTCCGCGTTTGCTTAACGCTCGCCCCCTCGCGGGTTCGAGCCCCACC
>URBP01000027.1 GCA_900546105.1 uncultured Collinsella sp. | reverse complement strand
CGCCCTTGAAATTGAACGTCAGATTGCCGCTTGGGGCCGTTTGCAGCGTCGAGCCGTAGCGCGGCTTGGTAAAACCGCGTAACTAAATAAGCTTCGTGCTTTCAAGCTTTTCGATGATCCAGTCGTTGGCTTTGATGACCGGGCGGCGGAAGACGACGCCCAGGGCCAGCGACGGAATCAGATAGCTCGCCAGAATACCCAGCTCAACCCAGTACTCCATATGGTAGGCACCGGCCATGGCGGCGTGCATGGCGTTGATGCCGTGGGTAAACGGCAGGAACGGGTAGATCGCCTGGAACACGGGGCCGGTCATCTCGATGGGGAACGTACCGCCCGAACCGCCGACCTGCATGACCAACAGCACGACAGCGAGCGCTTTGCCGATATCGCCAAACGAAACCGTAAGCGTGTAGACGATATTGGAGAACACGAGGCTCGCGACCCAGCCCGCCAGCACAAACTGCAGCGGGTTATCGCACTGAATGCCAAAGAACAGAATATCGCCCGCGCACACGAGCGTTGCCTGCAGCAAGGCCAGACCGCCAAAGAACAGATAACGGCCCAGGTAAATCTCGTGCAGGCGTACGGGGATGAGCTCGTTGATGAGCTCATCGTCAACCGAGACCTTCATCATGGCCGCCAGTACGATTGAGCCGACCCACAGCGACAGAATCGTATAGAACGGCGCCATGGCCGAGCCGTAGTTGCGAATCGGATAGACCGGCTTGCGATCGAGCGCAACGGGGCCGGAAAGCGACGCGGCGAGGCCATCGGGGTCGTTGCCGATCATCGTCTTGATCGTGGCCAGATCGTCCGACATAAGGGCACCGTCGAGCTCGTCCTTGAACGTGCTAATCTTGTCCGATGCCTCACCCAGCTGATCGGAAGCCTTGTTGACGAGCCTTGCAGCCTTGGAGAGACCCTTCGCGAGAGAACCGGAGGCGTCGGTCAGACCGCTCACTGCGCTATCCAAGTCACCCGAGATACCGTTCAGGGAATCCAGAACGCCCGAAATGGTCTTCTTGAGCTCCTTGGCCTTAACCGAGAACGTAGAATCGTAGTCGGACTTGGCACCCGAGATACCCGCCTTGGCATCGTCGATGGCCTGGTCGACCTCAGCACGCGAGTTGTTGACCTCGGCCATGCCGTCCGAAAGGGACTTTGCGGTCGCCGTCAGGTCCTTCGCATTGTTACGATACTCCGTCGCGATCCTGCCCAGCGATGTAGCCACAGACTTGAGGCTGTCCTGGAGCTTTTCGTCACTCACCTGATCGGCAAAGCTGCGGAGCTGGTCGGCCGTGTCGTCGATTTCCTTGGCACGCGTATTGAGCGCCGCTGCGGCTTCGTTGAGCTGAGACACCGTAAGGTCAACATGCTGATTCGCGGCATCGAATGCCTTCGCAAGCTCGGCGGAGACGTTGTCGAACGAGCCCGCGCTTCCGTCAATCGCCGCGTTAACGGTATCGTTGGCGGCCTTGAGCGCTTCCTTGGAATCATTGATGCCGCTCTTGGCATGCTCCATCAGCTGCTTCGTCGACTCATCGACGGTGCCCGTCTGCTTGAGCATACCGCCCGCCGACGTCAGCGAATCGGACGTGGAGCTCAAAACGCCCGCCAGCGACGTCGCACTCGTCTGAACGTCCTGCAGGTCCTGGACCGAATCGCCCAGCGTAGAGGACAGATTGGCGATAAAGTTGCTCACCTGGTCGGTGCTCATATAGTCGAGCAGGCTGGACACGGTTTTAAGACCGATGCTCGTAATGGTTTCGGTAAAGGTCTCGTTGACCTGACTCTGGACGGCGCTCGAGCCTTTCTCGGTCACGATCTGCGCGATGGCGTTGGCCTTCTGGTTCTCGTAGAACTCGATATCGGCGTGCTTCACGTCGGTCGAAAAGAGCGTCATCATGTCGGCGCTAAACGTCTTAGGGATAACGACGGCAGCGTAGTACGCGCCCGACTTAACGCCCTCAATCGCCTTATCGCGGTCGTTGAGAACGACCCAGTCGAAGTTCTCGTTGCCGCGCAGAGTGGCGGTTACGTTTTCGCCCACGTTGACCTCGACGGGAATCAGATCGCTCTCGTAGCCCTCATCGGTGTTGACCACTGCAATCTTAAGGTTGCCGGTATTGCCGTAGGGATCCCAGCTTCCGGCGATGTTAAACCATGCATAGAGACACGGAACGATGATCAGGCCCATCACGACGACCATGCCGATCACGGAGCGAGACACGTTTTGGACATCGCGCTTAAACAGGTGCAGAATGTTTTTCATTTATGCCTCACCTCCTTTGGAGTGCTTGCCGAGCGGGGTGGTATCCCCGTCGTTTCCGTTTACGTTGTCAACGCCGTCGGCATCTTGAGCTTTACGATGCGCACCGATATGCGGCAGACGGCTCGTAGGCTGTTCGCCGCCCTTGGCACCACGCTCGCTGGCGTTGAGACCAAACATGCGACGAGCGGCAGGGATGGCAGCCGTGTGCTCGCGCATCTCGCGGCGAAGGTCCTCGTCCGAAAGCGCCGAGATACGCATCTGGGTATTGAGGCTCGCGCGGATGTATTCGATATTGATAAGCCAGGCGCAGATGGCAATAACCGAGATGATCCAAATGACAAGCAGGATGATCTTGCCGTTATTGTCGATATCGAGCACCGTCGACAGTACAAAGAGCAGGACCTGGACGCCCACCACGGCGGCAAAACCGCCCTTGATGTAGTACGGGTAGCGATGCTCAAACGCCACGGCATGATCGAGCAGCTCGCGACGGTACGAATCCGAATCGAGCATGACGCGCATGGCCGTGCGCAGCGAATAGCGCTGGCGCGGCAGGTCGTTGGACTCGCAGATCATAAGGCCCGTCGTGGAAAGCTGCTTATCAAAGAGCAGGTTGAGGTTGAGCAGCAACGGGCGCAGCTGCAGACCGATAAAGAGCGCGATGATAAGGAACACGCCCAGGATGCACAGGTTGAACAGGTAGTTGAACGAATACATGCCACCGACGGTCTCGCGCAGCAGGTTGATGCCATAGGTGAAGGGCAGCAGCGGATGCAGCCATTGGAAGAAGCCGGGCATCATCTCGATGGGATACATGCCCGACGAGCCGGGGATCTGCACAATGACGAGGATGACGCCAATGGCTTTACCGATATGCTTAAACGTGGTGGACAGCGCATAGATGATGTTGACGTAGGTGAACGAAATAGCGATGCCGCCCAGTACAAAGAGCAGCGGATTGACGCACTGAACGCCAATGACCAGATCTCCCACCGTAACGATGATGGCCTGCAACGCACCCAGGATCACCAGCAGCAGCCAGCGGCCAAAGTAGCCCTGACGCGCCGTAAAGCTACCGATGCCCTCGCGGTCGACCTCGAGTTTATAGATAGCGATGAGCACATAGCCGCCTACCCACAGCGCCAGATTGGTGTAGAAGGGCGCGATGCCCGAGCCAAAGCTCTTGACCGGATAGATTGACTTGGACGTCAGCTCAACCGGAGATGCCATGAAATCTGCCACGTCATTGACGTCGACGTCCATGAGGTCGGCTAACTCGCCCATAGACTCAGAGGTCTGCAGCGCCGCAATGTCATTGGCGGCGGTCGCGAGCTTGTCCTGAACCTTGGCAAGGGAGGCGTCGGTTTGGGACAGCGTGGTCTTTGCCTGCTTGAGCGTGGCGTCGAGCTGCGCCAGCGTGCCGCGCGCGCTCGCTATCGTGGGGGTCATACCCGACACAATGCCGGTCAAATCGCCCGAAACGGCGGCAAAGGAGTCAAGCGCGCTCGAAGCCTTCGGAAGTGCGTTCTGACCCAGATCGGTCTGAGCCTGACCGAGGTTAGCCGTACCGGTCTGAATTGCCGCGTTGAGTGCGTTGCTCGCGTTCGAGATTGCCGTAGCGTCGTTTGCCATGGCGCTCGACTGTGCAGAAAGGCCATCCTTGATGCTCTGCAGCTTCTGGTTTTGCTCGCGAAGCGAATCGATGGTCGATACAATGCGCGCGTCAATTTCCTCGGAACCTGTCGACGTGTCATTAACGAGAATCTCCAAGTGCCCGATAACGGCCTTATTGTGATCGATCGTCGCCTGGAGAGACTCGAGCGAGTTGTCGATGCGGGTGGTCGTAGATGTGACCGTACCCGTTAGCTTGCCAATCGCAGCGTTCGCGGAGGCTGACGTCTTGGTGAGTGCAAGGCTACCTTCCGAGAGTGCCTTGGAGAGCGAGGTGATAGAGTTGCCCGCCGTGGCGCGAGCCTCGCCCAGCAGGTCGTTGCCCTGGGAGATCGCCTGCGTTAGAGAGGGCGCCTGCCCCTGCAGGCCCGCCAGCGCAGCATCGGCCGAAGCAATCGAGCTGCTCGTCTTGTCGATGGCGGTGTTCATGTCGCCGATGGAATCGCGTACTTCGCCCAGGGTATCAGACGCCTCGGACACCGAGCCCGCCAGCGAATCCCGGGTCTGGGTCGCCTTGTCTTTAAGGTCGATGCCAGCATCTTTAGCAATGCCCGCGACGGTCTCGCCCACCGTGGAGACAAACTCCGAGTTGATCTGCTCCTCGATGGTATTGGCGCCAGTGTCGGTGACCTTGGGCGCAATAGCGCTCTTCTTCTCGTTGACGTAGTACGTGAGCTTGGGCTGATGGTAATTGCCGTCGAGCATCGAGACCAGGTTATCTGAGAAGTTCTTGGGGATTACGATGGCCGCATAGTACTCACCACTCTCGACGCCCTCTTTGGCATCGGCGGCCGAATCGACGAAGGTCCAGCCCAGCTGATCGTTTTCCTTGAGCTGGTCGACCACCTTATCGCCTGCGTTAAGCTCGCCCACTAGGTCGTTCTGGGTGCCCTGATCGTTGTTGGCGATGGCGATTTTAATGCCCTGGGTATTTCCGTACGGATCCCAGTTAGCAACGATGTTGTACCAGGCATACAGCGAGGGAATGACGCACACGCCCAGGGTAACCACCAGGGCGACGGGGTTCATAAGCAGTCGCTTAATGTCGCGCTTAAATATCGCAAAGGAGACCTTTGCGTTGGATAGTTTGCTGCCGAGACTCACGCTTGGACCATCCATCCTGTCGTTGAATCAAATCGTACTATCAAAAACCATTGTACGTAGGCGCTTTAGCGTCTCAGCGCACAATGGCATCGAGTTTTGCGGGTAGCAATATACTACGAAGACGAATTAACGTACAGTTGTACAGTATCTTTAATTTTAGCAGGTCACAAAACCACAACCCGCACAAATTAGCAATCCGAATAGTCATCGGGTAGTCATTGGGGACGTTCTTAAACGACTAGTCGAACAAGAACGTCCCCAATGACTACTTTGGGCCACGAAAGCGTCGCAGGTTGAGCATAAGTCAGCGAAAACGCCCCTAAGCGAGCAAGGTGACGTGAAAGAGGAGGGAAGCGTACTTCGGTACGCGACCGACGATTGAACGTCAGATTGCCGCTTAGGGGCGTTTGCAGCGTCGAGTGGTTACGCGGTTCGTAGAACCGCGTAACCCCCTAGTTACATAAGCTCGCAAACAGCCGCCGCGAAGGCAACGGGGTCCTCAGGGAGGATGCCCTCGACCAGCAGGGCCTGATCGTAGAGCAGGCCGGAGTACTGCTTGATCTTGTCGGCGTCGCCGGCCTTCTGGGCAGCGACGAGCTTGGCGAAGACCGGGTGTTTGGCGTTGAGCTCGAGCACGCGCTGGCTCTTGGGCATACCGTCGGGCGCGCCCTCGGGGCCCTTCTGAAGCACTTTCTCCATCTCGAGCGAAAGCGGACCCTCGGTGGTGATGCAGGCGGGAGCGTCAGTCAGACGCGCAGAGACGGCAACCTTCTCGACCTTGTCGCCGAGCGCCTCCTTCATGGCGTTAAAGAGGTCCTCGTTCTCCTTGGTGGCGTCCTCGGCCTCCTTCTTCTCGTCATCGGTCGCCAAGTCAAGATCGCCGGTCGCGACGTTCTTAAGCTCCAGGTGACGATCCTCGACCTCAGGCTCAGCGCCATCGGCAACTGCCTTCTCAGCAGCCTCGCGAGCAGCGTCATCCTCGTAGACCTTAGGCATATCGGCAGCCACGTACTCACGCATGGCCTGGAAGGTGAACTCATCCACGTCCTGCGTCAGCAGCAGTACATCGTAGCCGCGGTCGAGCACGCCCTTCACGACGGGCATCTTGGCCAGACGCTCGCGCGAATCGCCGGCGGCATAGTAGATTGCCTTCTGGCCCTCGGGCATGCCCTTGGCATACTCGGCAAGGGTGATCATCTTCTGCTCCTTGGCAGACCAGAACAGCAGCAGGTCGGCGAGCTCGTCGGCCTTCATACCATAGCTCGAGTAGATGCCGTACTTGAGACCGCGACCAAAGTTCTCAAAGAACTTTTCGTATGCCTCGCGGTCGTTGTCGCGCATGTCCTCGAGATCGGCGGTGATCTTCTTCTCGACACGCTTGGCAATGGCCTTGAGCTGACGATTCTGCTGCAGCGTCTCACGCGAAATATTGAGCGTCACGTCGGCAGAGTCCACGACACCGCGCACAAAGTTGTAGTAGTCGGGCAGCAGGTCGTCGCACTTCTCCATAATCAGCACGTTGGAGCTGTAGAGCGCCAGGCCCTTCTCGTAGTCCTTGCTGTATAGATCGAACGGGGCGCGACCCGGCACAAACAGCAGCGCATCGTACTCAAGCGTGCCCTCGGCGTGGAAGCTGATAGTGCGCGCGGGTTCGTCAAAGTCGTGGAATGTGGACTTGTAGAACTCGTTGTAATCCTTCTGCTCAACGTCGGAGCTGCGCTTTTTCCAGATCGGCGTCATGGAGTTGATGGTCTCGAGTTCCTGGTAGTCCTCGTACTCGGGCTTGTAATCATCCGGCGCGTCCTCGGGCTTGGGCTTCTGGCGGCTCTTGCTCACCATCATCTGAATCGGGTAGCGCACATAGTTGCTGTACTGCTGAATCAGGCTCTTGAGGCCCCACTCGGTCAGGAAGCGATCGTAGGTCTCGGCCTCGCCGTCGGCGTCGAGCTTCTCGTTCTCGCGCAGCGTCAGGATGACATCGGTGCCGTGCTCGGCGCGCTCGCCGTCTTCGATGGTGTAACCCTCAAGACCATCAGACTCCCACACGTGAGCGGTGTCCTCGCCATAGGCGCGGCTGACAACCTTTACGTGGCTGGCAACCATAAAGGCAGAGTAGAAGCCCACGCCAAACTGACCGATGATGTCGACATCGGAACCCTGCTGCTCGGCGTTCTCAGTCTTAAACTCCTCGGAGCCGGAATGGGCGATGGTGCCCAGATTGCGCTCGAGCTCCTCGGCGGTCATGCCGATACCGTTATCCGAAATGGTGATGGTACGGGCATCTTTATCAAAGGAAACACGAATAGCCAGGTCGCCCTGGTCGAGCTTGACGCTCGGGTCCTGCAGGCTCTTAAAGTTGAGCTTGTCGACGGCATCGCTCGCGTTGGAGATAAGCTCGCGCAGGAAGATTTCCTTATTGGTGTAGATGGAGTTGATCATGAGGTCGAGCAGTTTTTTGCTCTCGGTCTTAAATTGACGCATGTGCAGTCCTTTCGCGCTACCCCCGTCCGCAAAAACGGCCCGGTTGCCCGAGCCGCATTGCAGACCTGCTATGTTCAGACTTAGATTTTATAACCCATTAGCGCGCATATATACATACGGAATCGAAAAACTGTATGTCCGAGCGCTCTGATGCGCCAATTGCCAAGGAGTGTCCCAAACTGCCGGCAGGAAAGGAACGTCCCTATCTGCCATCTACGCGCTTGGCCATCCAAGCATGGGGCTGGCCCTCGTCTTCGTAGTCCACCGGGGCAATCTGCGTGTAGCCCGCCTTGGCATAGAGCGGCAGCACGTATTCCTGCGCATGCAGCTTAATAAGCTTAGCGCCGGCATCGCGCGCACACGCATCACTGGCCTCAACGATCGCACTCGCCAGACCGCGACGGCGCATGCTCGGCAGCACGGCCACGCGCCCCATAATGTAGGTCTCCCCCGCCGCGACACCTTCGTCCAAGTCGCACGCCGGCGACACCGGAGCCTCTGCGTCAGCCGCGCGCTCAAGCTCTTCGGGAAACACGCGCGAGCAACCGGCAAGCTCGCCGTCTACATAGAGCGTCACATGAATGCAGTTCGAATCCTCGTCGATGGCGTCGAACTCATTCTCGTAGCCCTGCTCATCCATAAAAACGACGCGGCGCACCAACGCCGCGTCATCAAAGCATCCCGTCTTAAGTTGGATATCCATAGCTGCCCTTTCATTCAACGCGAACGTTAGGGACAGATTTTAGCGAAAATGAGCTCCGCGCACGCTAAACTTCGCGCGAGCCTTCGCCAGACAGTCGTAATGACCCACGTTATGGGCATCGCTCGCGATGAAGCTGTACAGGTTCTGATTGAACAGGCGCTGTGCCGGCTTTTTCTCGCGACCAAAGCGACCGCCGGCAATAAAGTCCGCCGAAGCCTGCAGCTTGCAGCCCATATCGACCAGGCGCTCCGCCACGCTTACATCCTTTTGAACCGCACGATAGCGCTCAGGATGAGCGATGATCACCTGATAGCCACGGCACTGCAAATCGTAAATCGTGTTCTCGTACTCTCTAAACGCATACGCATCGGCATGCGTCGAAAGCTCGAGCAGAAACTCGTTGGTCCCATCGAAATGCAAGTGATCCGCGGCATCGATACCAAGCTCAACGAGCTTTCGATGGTTGACCTCGAAGCCCATCTGGAGCGGAAAACCGTCAGCGTTATCGCGCAGCAGCTCAAAGGCATCCCACATCTTGTCGTAATCAAAATAGGGATCACGGCAGTGAGGAGTGCAAACGATTCTGGTTACACCGGCCCGCTTGGCAGCCTCGAGCATCGCCAAGCTCTCTTCGAGATCGGCGGCGCCGTCGTCTACACCCGGCAAGATATGGCAATGAATGTCACGCATAGGTCAGCCTTAATCAACTAAACGTTTGCTCGGTTGGTGAAGATGCCCTTTTTGGAAGTGCCCTGATCGTCGGAGCCCTTCTTAACCTTCTTACCGTCCTTGGTGTAGTAAGAATAATAGTACTCGCTGGTCTCGGTCTCACAGTAATTCATGACGGTACCGATGAGCTTGACCTTCTCGGACTTCTTAAGCTGGGCGATAGCGTTGAGCGCCTCTTCGCGCTTGGTAAAGTCCTCGCGCACCACGAACAGCGCGCCGTCGGTCAGGCTGGCAATCTCGGCAGCATCGATGAAGGTGCCGACCGGAGGAGCATCGAAGATGACGTACTGGAACTTAGCAGACAGTGCCTTGACCAGCTTGGCAAAGCGATGGGAGACGATGATGTCGGCAGGATTGGGAATATGCGGCTCAGCATCGAGGAAGTAGAAATTCTTCTGACCTGTCTCGACAATCGCCTGGTCGATAGAAACCTGCTCGGAAAGGACCGCATAGAGTCCGCCGCGCGAACGAACGCCGAGCATATCGGAAAGGGACCTGCGGCGCATATCGGCCTCGACCAGGAGCACGGACTTGCCGCTCGTGGCGATTGCCTGAGCAAGGTTAATGGAAACCGTAGACTTGCCCTCGTTGGGAATCGAGGAGGTAACGGTGATGGTGCGAATGGGGTCATCCACGCTCGCAAAGCGGATGTTGGCCAGAAGGGTCTTGGCGGCATTCTGTACAACGAGCTTATCGGTGTTCTTTGCCTTAGCCATGCCTATTTACCACCTTTCATAGCCGGAATTCGGCCAACAACGGGAATACCCAGGAGCTCTTCTGCCTCTTCGGCACCGCGGATGCGGGTATTGAGCATGTCTGCCAAAACGACATAGGCAACTGCGATAAAGATACCGGCGAGGAACGCGACGGCAATATACAGCGTGCGCTTGGGGCCGCTGGGGGCTTCGGGGGTCTTAGCCTCGTCGATAACGTTGATGCTCTGGGCAGCGCCGACGTTCTGAGCGACCGTACTCACCGAGCTGGCAATGGCCTTTGCGACCTCAGCCGTCTCCTTGGCATCGGTGCCGGTAACCGAAAGCGTAATGACACGCGTGGTGGTCTCGGAGGAAACAGACACCTTGTAGTCATCCAGATCGGTGAGGCCCAGTTCTTTGGCGGCGCCGCTCTTAACGCTATCGCTATCCAGCAGCGTGGCGATATCGTTGGAAAGCATCTGGCTCGCCGAGAGATCGTTGTAGCTCATCTGACCGCTATCGTCGGTCTTGGCGAGAATGTACATGCTCGTCGTCGCGGTATAGGTGTTGTCCATCGCAATGAAGGACACGATGCCCATGGCGATCGCGCAGACCACCGGAAGGGTGATGACCAGCTTGAGGTGCTTCTTCAGCAGCTGGAACAGTTCGAGAAGGGTCATGCAGCTTGCCTTTCATTTCCCCAGTTCGGATTGACAAAACTGTCCGTATGTTATCGCATCTTTTTACCGAGACCAAACTCTATACATAAGAAACAGGCTCTCCTGTAAAAATGTCGGAAGCAATCGTAAAATTGCACAACAACGCCGCACCCGAAAGTCAAATGCGGCGTCTACATCAATATCTATGTTGTATCGCTATGCGAATGGCTCGTCCTGCTGTATGGGAAACGTCACCGTAATGGTGGTTCCCACGCCCAACTCGCTCGACAGATCGAGCGTGGCGTGATGATACAGGGCCGCATGCTTGACAATGGCAAGCCCCAGGCCGGTTCCGCCGCGTGCCTTGGACCTACTCTTGTCCACGCGATAGAACCGCTCAAATACCTTGCCCTGTTCTTCAGGCGCGATACCGATTCCCGTGTCGGCGACAGCGAGGAACGGATGGCCTTCGTCGTTGGTGCCGCACTGCAGCGTAACCGTACCGCCGGGCCGATTGTAGCGGATGGCGTTGCTTGCCAGATTATAGATGAGCTCGTCGACCAAGCGCGACACGCCTTCGATGACCACAGGCTTGGTCTCATGACTTATCGTCACATTCGCCTGACGGGCAACCTGTTCAAGACGCTGCTCAACCGCGTAGATCGCACGCGAGAGCTCAATAGGCTCCGTGGACCCAATGGGCACTGCCTCGCCTTCAGTTGCACGTTCGGCCTCGTCCAAGTTAGACAGCGTAAGGATGTCGTTGACAAGCGCTGCCAAGCGGCCCGCCTCACGATAGATGCGACCGCCAAAGTTGCGCAGGTCGTCCTCGCCCTCGACCATGCCATTTGCGATGAGCTCGGCATAGCCCGAAATCGCCGTAAGCGGCGTCTTGAGCTCATGGGTGATATTCGCCGTGAACTCGCGGCGCATACGGTCGTTGTCCGCTAGCACCGCCATTTGGCGCTTGAGTTCCTGGCGCTGCGACTCGATGCGCTCAAGCATGGGGACCATCTCGGCATAGGCGTGCTCATAGCTACGGCGTGGGTGATCCAAATCCACCTCTTGCAACGGCGCGATGATGGCACGGGACTCACGGCGCGCCATAAAAAACGAGAGTACTGCACCCGCTGCTGCGATAAGCAGCATCGGCGCCAGCATCGACAGCAAAATCGCCGCAACGCCAGGCTGGGCCTGCGCCAAGCGAACGACCTGGCCGTTATCAAGGGTGACGGCGCGATACAGCATAATCTCGTCGAGTGTAGAGCTTGCGCGCTCCGCGGAACCCGAACCACTCTCAAAGGCCTCGATGACCTCGGGGCGATCGCCATGGTTGGGCAGTGTGGAAGGCGACGCCTCGTTGTCGTAGGCAACAGATCCGTCCTTATTGATCAGCGTGATACGAAGATCCTCGCGATCGAGGCTTCGCAAGAACGGAATGGGCTCCTGCTGCTCGTCGAGGGCGGCAGCAATGAGCTCGGTTTCCTGCGCCAGATTGGCACTCGTGGCATCCGCCAAAGTGTTTTGCACAAAGAACGCACCCAGCACCGTAAACGCCACGATAACCGCCATGGCGCAGACAAAGATCGTCACAAAAACGCGGTGCGACAGCGTATGTTTTCCCTGGGGGGCGAAGACCACGGGTTACTCCTCCGATGCGGTGGCCGCGGTGTCGTCGCCTTCGGCACCATCACCGGCAGAAGGCTCGGCCAGGCGATAACCCACGCCGCGCACGGTCTCGATGGCGCTGGCATGCTCGCCCAGTTTTTGGCGAAGCGTCTGCACGTGCACGTCAACGGTGCGCGAACCGCCGTCGAAGTCCCAGCCCCACACGCTCTGCAGCAACGACTCGCGGGTAAAGACCACGCCGGGCTTGCGCATGAGGTACTCGAGCAGGTCGAACTCGCGCAGGGTGAGCTTAAGCGGCTCGCCGGCAACGGTCACCTCGCGATGGCTAGGCGAAAGCACGATGTCGCCCACGCTGAGCACATCGCTCGCCTGCTTGACCATGCCGCCGCGACGCAGCAGTGCGCGGCAGCGGCTCGCAAGCTCCATGAGCGAAAACGGCTTAGTCAGGTAATCGTCGGCACCGCCATCGAGCGCCATCACCTTGTCGAGTTCGGTGTCCTTGGCGGTAAGCATCATGATGGGCACCGTCGCCGTCAGGCGATCGGCACGCAGGCGACGCATAATCGCCAAGCCATCGGTGTCGGGCAGCATGATATCGAGCAGCACAGCATCGGGCACCCGTCGCGCCACGGCAGCTTTAAACTCGCCATCACACGAAAAGCCCTCGGCCTCGATTCCCTGCTTGCGCAGCGCGTAGACTGTCAAATCCCTGATGTTGTCATCGTCCTCGACGTAATAGATCATGTTGAACCCCTTTGCGGCCGATATGACCGCATCTTAACCCTAAAGGCACCTGTAAAAGACAGCGTCAGCCAAAACGCCCCGTCAAATAATCCGCGGTGCGCGGATCGGACGGATTCTTGAAGAGTTGCGCGGTGGGCGCGTGCTCCACCAGCTCACCCAGCAAAAAGAACGCAACCGAATCGGAAATACGCGCGGCCTGCTGCATGTTGTGCGTCACGACCACCAGCGTGCAGGTCTCCTTGAGCTCGCAGGCCAACTGCTCCACCACCAACGTCGACACAGGGTCGAGTGCCGAAGTCGGCTCGTCCATCAGCAGAATGTCGGGCTGCACGGCAAGTGCGCGGGCGATGCACAGGCGCTGCTGCTGTCCACCCGAAAGACCCAGGCCCGACTCTTTGAGCTTGTCCTTGACCTCGTCCCACAGGGCAGCGCGACGCAGGGAGTCCTCGACCAGCTCATCGAGCACGGCGCGGTCGCGCACACCCATACCGCGAGGACCGTAGGCGACGTTGTCGTAGATGCTCATGGGAAATGGGTTGGGGCGTTGGAACACCATGCCCACGCGCTGGCGCAAACGGCAGATGTCGCAATCGCCCAGGATATCTTGACCATCGAGCGCAATCTTACCCTCGATGCGGCAATCCTTGATGCCGTCGTTCATGCGGTTAAAGCAGCGCAGCAACGTGGACTTTCCGCAGCCCGAAGGCCCGATGAACGAGGTGATCTGCTTGTCGCGGATCTTGATGGATACGTCCTTGAGCGCGTGGTGGTCGCCATAGAACAGATCGAGGCCCTCGACGTCGATGCGCGTCGACGAGGCGGCAAGATCCTGCGCCGTGGGACGAGTCGCGTCCCCGACTTCGCGCTCGTGCGCAGCCTCGGCTTGCGCCTCCATTAGCTCCTCGAGCTCCGTGGGCTCCATAGCCGCAGCAGCCGTCATACCGCATACCTCCACATCGATATCAATTCAGCAGTATCGATAGTAGAAATCGCGGCTCATATGCACGTGAACGCATTGTCAGGTGTTTGTAAGGGCGCCCACGCTACGCGGCAGGCAGCTCGATGGTAAAGACGGTATGCTCGGGCGTCGATTCGCACGCGATGGTACCGCCATGCGCGCATACAATCTCCTTAGCGATGGCGAGGCCCAGCCCAGCACCGCCGCGATTGGTCGCACGCGCTGCATCCAGGCGATAGAACTTCTCAAAGATCACCTTGAGCTTAGCCGCCGGAATCGGATCGCCCTGATTGATAAAGCGAATTCGCACGCCACCGTCATCTTGGCGCCCAGCCTCAATCGTGATCGTCGAGCCTTCATAGCTATAGGCAACGGCGTTTTTCATGATGTTGTTGAATACGCGAGCCATCTTGTCGCCGTCCACGAGCACCGTCAGGTCCTCGCAGATATCAACTTGGGCTTCCTTGTGCTGTTCGTTGAGAATGGGATAGAACTCATCGGCCACCTGCGCCAGCAAGAGCCCCAAATCGACATAAGCACGGGTAAGCACGATATCGTGGAAATCAAAACGCGTGATGTCGAAGAACTCCTCGATGAGCGCGTCAAGCCGGTGGGCCTTGTCGAGTGCCACGCCTGTAAAGCGCGCACGCTGCTCAAGCGGCAAATCGGGAGCCTCCTGCAGGAGTGAAAGATAGCCCACCACACTGGCGAGTGGCGTACGCAGGTCGTGCGCCAGGTACGTAACCAGGTCATCTTTGCGATGCGATTCGTCGCGCAGGGCCTGTTGCACCTTACGCTCGCAATCGCGCGCCCGATTGAGCGCGCCCTCGACCTCGAGGAAGTCGCCGTCGATGGTATCCCAGGTGCCGGGGTTGTCGATCAGACGGTCCTGAATACGGGCGGCGATCACGCGGTCGGCATGCTGCTCGCCCTGCTCATAACCCTGGTAATACAGGGCACGCCCGCAAAAGAACAGGACACATACGGCGAGCGCCAGCACAAAGCCGAGCATGTTGAACACAAAGGCGGCATCAAAGAACACGGGCTCGCCAATACCGCCAAGCGCCATGGCCCCGATCGCCAGTGTAATTGTCCACGCGGAACCGCCGATTACCACGCAGCGGCGAACGATTTCAAATCGATCGATCAGCAAGAAGCCAATGAGCAGAACTGCCAGGATGCCAACGATATTGTCAATGCCAATGAGTAGCAGACTCAGCAAAAAGAGCAGCACCGTCGCAAGTGCGCGGTTGTCGACGACCGCCCTTATGTATTCAAAGAGTCGATCGGGCACCTCGAATACCCGCCTATCGTCTTTTGTCATATCCACTTCCCCACCATCAAAGGCGTTATTCGATTATGTAGCCGACGCCCCAGACGTTTTTGATAAAGCGCGGCTTTTGGGCATCGTCGCCGATCTTTTCGCGCAGATGGCGGATGTGCACCATCACCGTATTGTTGGAGCCGGGCATAAAGTCCTCGTTCCACACCGCGCGGAACAGGTCCCCCACGGCCACCACGCTGCCACGATGCTCGACCAGATACAGCAAGATGGAATACTCGATGGGTGTGAGGCGCACCGGTGCACCGTCCACCGTCACACAGCGAGAATCGCGGTTGATCTCGAGGCCGTCGAGCTGGACGGTCGGCGACTCCATCGCCTGTGCGCGGCTGCCGTAGCTGGTATAGCGACGGAGCTGAGCATGAACGCGCGCTATGAGCTCCAGCGGACGGAACGGCTTGACCACGTAATCGTCTGCGCCCAGCGAGAGGCCCTCAATCTTATCCTGCTGGGCATCGCGCGCCGTCAGCATAATAACGGGATAGGTATGGCCGGCGCGGATGGTGCGCAGCAGCTCAAAGCCGTCAATATCGGGCAGCATGACGTCCAGCAGCGCCAGATCGAACTCCTGCTCCAAAATCGCCTTGGCGGCATCTGCTCCGCTATAGGCAATCTGAACATCAAAGCCCTCTTTTGTAAGGTAGATACCGACCAGGTCGGCGATGGCCTTCTCATCATCAACTACCAAAATGCGCTCGTTCATGCGTGCTCCTCTCGCGCTCCATTATGCCCGAGGCAGCGTGCGCCACACACAACAAGCGCGGGCGATTAAGTCGACCTTAAGCACCTATATGTCCGTTCGGGCGCAGACATGGGCCGCGCACGCCCGCGCACTGATTGTCCGCGCCGGTAAACGATATACTTTAAACTCTAAAGAGACCATCCCGTCGAAAGCGAAATCTGTGAAGACCCTTAGTTCTCTTGTAAAGCGCTCCGCGCAACTGACCGCCGGCATTGCCTGCGCTCTCGCCCTTGCTGCCGGCGTGCCGTCTATCGCCAATGCCCAGGTGCTTACGACCGATATCGTTTGCGGTAAGACCGCCGACGCCCGCGGCATCACGGCTGATAATCTGCCCGATATCGATGCGACCAACGCCATCGTCATGAGCAAGAACGGTTCCGTCTATTACGCCCGCAGTGCCGACGAGCAGGTCAAGATTGCCTCAATTACCAAGGTCATGACCGCAATCCTGACCATCGAGAACTGCAAGATGGATGAGAAGGTCACGGTGAGCAACGCCGCGGCAACCGTGGGCAATTCGACCGCCGGCTTGCTCAAAGGCGACGAGCTCACAGTGGAACAGGCCCTGCGCGGCCTGATGATTCCCTCGGGCAATGACGCCGCCATCGTGCTTGCCGAGCATGTGGGCAAAAAGATCGACCCCAAGACCAAAGATGCCGAGGCCACGTTTGTCAAGGCCATGAACGAGCGCGCTAAAGAGCTCGGCTGCACGGGAACGCTTTTTGAGAATCCGCACGGTCTGGACTTTGATGAGTGGGCCGGCGACATGCACTCGACCGCGCACGATGCGGCCCTGATGATGCAGGAAGCAATGAAGAGCGATACGTTCCGCGAGATCGTGGCGAGCGATGATTCCTGGATTGAGGTTACAGGCGCCGACGGCTCCGACCACTCACATTCCATGGATACGCACAACGAGCTGCTGGGACAGGACGGCAATATCGGCGGCAAGACCGGCACTACCGACGATGCCGGCTACTGCTTTACAGCAGCCTACGACCGCGATGGCGACGAGACCTATACCGTCGTTTTGAACTCCAGCACCACCGATCAGCGCTTTGCCGACACGGCCGCTCTTGCCAACTGGTACTACGGCCACAAGGTGACGGTTGCGATCGCCAACACGCAAGAAAAGACCGCCAACGGCAATCCGCTCATCGCGCGCATAAGCCAGACCGACTGGACGGACAAGACGATCGACGCCACACTCGCCGATCCCGCAGCTCAGGCGACCATCTTTTCGCTTGCTGGAGAAGTGACCGAAAAGGTTGCCTACGATGACCTTTCGGGCACGGTACATGTGGGTGACAAAGTGGGTAGCCTCACGCTCAAACAAGATGGCATCAAGGTCGTTGTCACGGATTTGGTTGCCGACGAGGAAGGCTCGGGGCCGAATCCCATTGAATGGCTTCTTGTGAAGCTCGACCGCCTGAGTCGTCGCATCGAAAACCGTCCGCTTATGGCAGAAAGCGAAACCGTAGCAAAGGCACCCGAGGTGTAGGGTCGAAGAACAATACGCTCGCTGCAAGGAGGCATCCAAAAGGATGCCTCCTTTTTTGAGGGTTCGAGTCCCCAGTTGCCATTCTTGATAATAAAAAAGGGCCCCAAATGGGACCCTTCTACAAATTCATACTGGCGGAGAGCTGGGGATTCGAACCCCAGATGCCCTTTTGGGGCATACTCGCTTAGCAGGCGAGCACCTTCGGCCTCTCGGTCAGCTCTCCGTAACAGCCGTTCTATAGTAACCAAACAGCCGAAGTTGGGCAAGAGGAAATTTTCTAATTGCCTAGCAGCCTTTCCTCCTTGAAAGCTTCGCCTACCCCAGCGAGCGGTTGAGGGAGCCGAGCTCGTCGTTGCCCATGGTGCGCCACATTTGGAAGATGCAACCGCGTGCCAGGAAAAAGAAACCGTTGTCGACCAGTTGCACAGCGGCATCCGCGAGTTGATTGGTCACGGCGGGCACCGGCGGCAGCTCAAGACCTGCCTTGCGGATGGTCTCGACCGCTTCCTCGAATGTCGGAGGCTCGCTGACGCCCATCTCGTTCATAAGGCCCTGCATTTCTTCCAGCGCGCTGCTGCCCGACTCCTCGCCGCGCGGCACCAGACGGTAACAAGCCAGCGCCAGGTCGAGCTGATCGCAATTCCAATAGGCAAACGCCAAGCGATAGAACAGGTAGCCGATTGCAGAACGATCGCTGGCAATACGTAGGCCGTGGCGCGCCACCTCGATAATCTCGTCAAAGCGCTCCAGGCGTGCTAGCACGTTGATCAGGGCAAAGTGAGACTGCATGGACGAGCGCGCCAAATCGTAAAGATGGCGCACCTCGGGCAGCGCACGCTCAAAGTCCTCTTGTTCGGCGTAAAAGCTGCAGATCTCGTGCTGGGCAAAATACAGCGCATCAGGAGCGCGAAGGATACGCACAGAGCGGTCTTCTTCCAACACCGGAAGCACCATGCGCACCAGCTGGTTATCGCAAAACTGCGTTTGAACCGGACCTGTCGCCAAAAGCTCGGCGACGGCGCACTTAGCCTCCAACTCCTCGACAAGACGGGAAAAACCTTCAAAAGCACCTGTACGGTCGACTTTTGCCTGCTCGCGCAATTCAACAACACGGGCCACGTATGGGTCATCGTCCTCTTCCATGACCTCCAACTCGTCAGCCGTATCGGCAAGCAGCAGATCGCGCAGCGCCGGCGGCAGCGTGCGATGGTCATCACGCGGACGGGCATGAACCTCCGCAGGTTCAATCGTCTCCGGAGCAGTTGACTCATACGCCTCAAGCACACGCTTGCACGGCATATCGTCCATGTCCATGCTCTCAAGATCCTTGGCGACAGGCACGCAATCGGCCAGATAGGCCGCGCGCCCAAAGAAATACGTTGCGGCAACGCGCTCGCCCTGCTCACTGTCGGGAGCAGCAATCTGCACATAGCAGCGCGTGATGCAGGTGCCCGCGGCAAAACACGCCGCCGCAAGTGTGAGCGCCACGCGCGCATCGTGCTCCGCGGCCCAGATCGCACGCGTGTCCTCTTCCAGCTCGCGCCAGGCGTCATCTTGAGCGTCGTATTCACGTTGCGGCATGGCATCCACGACAGAGTGCCCAAACCGAACGAGCATAATCCCCTCGGCAACGTTTGCCCGATAGGTATAGTCGAGCCGCGTGACCACGTTGAGCGCCTCAACGATTCGCGCAAAACGGGTGCGCACGTCCCACTCGCCGCCCGGCTGGCACGAAACCGTTCCCGGCTTGGCCCACGGGTTATCACTCGAAGCCGTATCGAGCAGGCGGGGAACATCGTTGGTCGTCTTGGCGATATGCCACGCATCAAAGAGCGCGCAGCCCTCAAGGCTCGGCGAGGATGCCGCAGGGACCAATCCAGCCCCGATGCGCTCAAGGATGCCGGAGAGGCGGTTGAGACGGCACTCGATGGCAAGCAGCATGTCAATCTCGTCCTGGTCCAACAGGCTACGATCAAAATTGAGATAGAAAATCTTTGAGCGATCAATGCGAGCCAGGCTCATCTCGGACTTGGCAGCGATGGTGCGCAGGCGGGGCAAGTCAATTTCGCTCATAAGGGCGGCGGCATAGCGCTCGATACCGCTCGGATTCTCGGCATGGTCAACGCGGTAAAGCAGCGTCTCGATAGCATCGGGGAGCGGTGCCGTGTTAAAGCCCAAAAACACCTCGACCGGCTCGGACAACTTTACGAGCTTGATCTTGTCGACAACGTTTTGCATACCCTCGTCGAGTCCACCGGCGTCCGCCGTGTTCACAATAGCGCTTTCGGAATTGGCAAATATCACGTAGCGCAAGAACATCGAGGCCATGAACTCGCCGTAAGGAAGGGCGCGGGTCGAATTCCATGTCTCGTGGTCGGACTGCTCGCGCATGGGGCCTTCGGGAGAGCCGGCAGTTTGCGCACACGCGCGCATTGCACCGTTGGCTCCCCGAACCACAATCTCACCAATACCGGAGTCCGACTCGTCAAGGACCAGTTCCATGTCGGGATCGTTGGGCAGCGGAGCCTCGCTGACGGGGCGGTCCACCTTGTACACCTCACCCGAAACGCTTACGTAGCCCAAAAGCGACACATGGCTTTTGCCAACGAATTCGACGACATAACAAGATTCATGCTGATCCTCGCCAAAGAGTTTCCAGACCACGCCATATGAGCGTCCCGCAGGCTGCTCGGGCATCGCCGGAAAGCGCTTCTTGGGATCGAGAAACCTGAGCTTGTATGTCGGACGCTCTGCCACGGAATATCACCCTGATCGGTCGCTTGAAGAAGGAGTGGTCGCGAATAAGTCGCGACATCTACTCGGAATCTTACACGAGTCGACAGGAAATCGTCCCTTTGGACGAAAGCACTCAAGCTGGCGCAAAAGAAAAGCCCCCGTTGCCGGGAGCTTTAATCTCAAATGGTGCGGCGTATAGGATTCGAACCTATGACGTTCTGATTCGTAGTCAGACCCTCTATCCAGCTGAGGTAACGCCGCAGCGCAAGACATATAAAACCACTTTAGCTTATTGGAGTCAAGCACAATCTCAAACTTTTTTGTGGAACGCAGTTTTGTCATGCTGCTCCGCATATACCGACGTTCCCCGTACGATCGATTGGCTTTTCGATCACGTCAAACTTAGCATCAAGTTCCCTCAGGAGCGATCTCACCCGCTGGGCACAATCATAATCGGCAAACGAGATGCTCAGCATGCGCGCGGCCTGGTTGGAAGTCCCAACCCCATAGAAATGCTCCAGGGCCACAAGCCCCTCGTGCGCCACAAACGTCTCAACCACATGAGGCGACTCCTCAAAGCACCATTGGGTCAACGGACCCCCGCTCGTCTGTCGAACCACCAGGCCACCCATGCCAGACGGCTCACACGTTACAAGCAGGTACTCCCCGCCCTCGTCGCTCTCAAACAAAACCACCCGATCATCAAACAGCTCCATCGCGTCCCCTTTCTCTCGCTCTTATTTAGCAAAAGCATAGCAGGTAGATGGCTGTATACAGAACAGTTGTTCGTGTGTTTTTTATTGAGCTGTCCGCACGGCATGGTATGGACCTGCGCACGAAATAGGGCGCCCCCGAAGGAGCGCCCTTGCATATCGCCTATGCAGCCAAGTTACGCGACCGGCTCAATCTTCTCGAGGCCGCCCATGTAGGGACGCAGGACCTCGGGGATCGTGATGGTGCCGTCGGCGTTCTGGTAGTTCTCCAGAATGGCAGCCATGGTACGACCAGCCGGCAGGCCGGAACCGTTAAGGGTGTGCAGGTAGCGCGAACCCTTGAAGTTCTCGGGGTCGCGATACTTGATGTTGGCGCGGCGAGCCTGGAAGTCACCGCAGTTGGAGCAGGAGCTGATCTCCTTGTAGGCGTTGTAGCTCGGCAGCCAGACCTCGACGTCGTAGGTCTGACGGGCAGAGAAGCCCAGGTCGCCGGTGCACAGGCTAATCACGCGATACGGCAGGCCCAGCTGCTGCAGCAGGTACTCGGCCTCGGCGGTCATGCTCTCGAGCTCCTCGTCGGACTCCTCCGGCTTGGCAAACTTAACCATCTCGACCTTGTCGAACTCGTGCTGGCGAATGATGCCGCGGGTGTCACGACCAGCGGAACCGGCCTCCTCGCGGAAGCAGGGGGTGAAGGCAGTGTAGCGGCGAGGCAGAGTGTCGGCGTCCAGAACCTCACCGGCATGCAGGTTAGTCAGTACGACCTCGGCGGTAGGGATCAGGAAGTTGTCGCCCGAGACGTGATAGGCGTCGTCCTCGAACTTGGGCAGCTGGCCCGTACCGAACATGGTCTGACGCTTGACGACGATGGGCGGCCACCACTCCTTGAAGCCACGGCTCGTGTGCGTGTCCAGGAAGAAGTTGATAAGGGCGCGCTCCAGGCGGGCGCCGGCGCCACCGAGAACGGTGAAGCGGCTGCCGGAGAGCTTGTTGCCACGCTCGAAGTCGAGGATGTCCAGATCGGTGCCCAGATCCCAGTGCGGCTTAAAGTCGAAGTCGAACTCGCGCGGGGTGCCCCAGCGGCGACGCTCGATGTTCTCGTCCTCGTCCTTACCGTACGGGGTGGCCTCGCACGGAATGCTGGGCAAGTGAGACATGAAGTCGTACTGCTCCTGCTCAAGAGCGGTACGGCGCTCGGCCAGACCGTCAATCTTCTCGTTGACGGCGCGCACGGCCTCCTTGGCGGCCTCGGCCTCGTCCTTCTTGCCCTCCTTCATCAGGGCGCCAATCTTCTTGGACTCGGCGTTACGCGTGGCCTGGAGCTCCTCGACCTCGGTGATGACGGCACGACGCTCGTCGTCGAGCTCAAAGAACTTCTCGCGATCCCAAGACGTCTGGCGGTTAGCCATGGCTACATCGATGGCATCGGGGTTCTCGCGAACAAACTTGATATCAAGCATTAGATCCTCCGGCGATATACATTCCATTTAGGTTGCAACCTTGTACATGTATGGGCAAGTATATACTTATGAGCGTTTACGACCCAACTCAACTACGCAAGAAGGCACCCAATGGACGCAGTTTTTTCCTTTTTGTTTGGCACCCGCACCGGTTTTGCCATCCTTTTCGCCGGCGGCATCCTGCTGTTTGCGATTCTTGCCTTTGTGATGGAGAAGCGCACCCATAAGATGTATGTCGACCGCGGCCCCAAGTCCGAGGACGAAGAAGACAGCTTCTGGGACTAACCCGCCAAAAAGGG